>NZ_JADCNN020000003.1:0-350753 GCF_014947195.2 Paenibacillus rhizolycopersici
CAAAACGCACGGCATAATAGCCGCGTGAATGAAAGAGGGCCTTCCAAATGGAAGGCCCTCTTCTTTATTTGCGGCGCCGCCGTACGGCCCCCCATGAGCAAACCTCAGCGATCACCGCTCCTGCCAGGAAGCCGCCGACGATATCGCTGGCATAATGTACGCCTAAATACAAGCGACTGACCCCGATCAGTAAAATGATCAGCAGCACGATAACTGCCCATACGCGGTTCCCCGCCCTGCCGGAGCGCAGCAGCAACAGGGCGATCAGCCCGAAGAAAGCCGCGGAGATCATCGCATTTCCGCTGGGAAAGCTGTACCCGTCCGGCACGACAAGATAGTCCCACAAGTCCGGACGTTCACGAGAGTACAAGGCTTTCAATCCTTTGTTGAGTAACCACCCACCCACCAAACTGACCGTCAGCCAAACTGCATAACGTCCGTTACGCAAGTATACCAGGGTCCAGACGAGAGTGAGCAACAGCACCACAACGAAACCGATCGTCGTCCCCAGCTCAGCAAGAGCGTTCACCGCAGGAGTCAAGCTATCGCTTCGCAGCCCATAGAAGAAATCCCCAATACTGCGGTCAATGGAGCGCAGCCCCTCCGTATGGATGAGCCCGCTCAGCACCGTAAACAAGACGGCCAGAAGGACCGGCCAAAACCATTTTTTCAAACCCGACTCTCCCCTCTCTCCAACATTCACCCGAATCCAAGTTATTTTACCGGGAATCTTGATTTGTCGGCAACCCTTATTTCAAATTTAATTCATTCTAGGTTCTGCAAGGAAAGAATATCCGCTAGACCTGCATTAATATACTTACTATACTTATATATTGACTAAGTTGGGAACCTTGAACTACAATGCAGTAGAATTCAACATAGAATAGATGGGTGATTAAATTAATGGAGCCACACGCTTACCGCGTATTATTATTTTATAAGTTTGTCCGGATCGAGGATCCTGCCGCCTTCACGGCCGAGCATCTGCAATACTGCAAAGAACTGGGCCTCAAGGGACGCATCCTGATCGCCGCCGAGGGCATCAACGGAACATTGTCCGGTACGGTGGAGCAAACCGAGAAGTATATGAACGACCTCAGAACCAACCCGCTGTTCGCCGATATCGTGTTCAAGATCGACGAAGCGGAAGGCCATACTTTTAAGAAAATGTTCGTTCGCCATAAAGAAGAGCTGGTCACCTTCCGTTACGAGGAGGAGCTTGACCCGAACGTCATCAGCGGCAAACGCCTCTCCCCTGCCGAATTTTACGAGCAGCTGCAACAAGATGATGTGATCGTTCTGGACGGGCGCAACGATTATGAATACGACATCGGCCATTTTCGCGGAGCGATTCGGCCAGAGATCGATTCCTTCCGCGAGTTTCCGGAATGGATCCGGCAGAATCTTGGCGATCACAAAGATAAGAAGATTTTGACTTACTGCACCGGGGGCATCCGCTGCGAGAAGCTGACCGGCTTCCTGTTAAATGAAGGTTTTAACGACGTCGCCCAACTGGAGGGCGGGATTGTGACTTACGGTAAAGACCCGCAGGTCAACGGACGTTTGTTTGACGGCAAATGTTATGTCTTTGACGAACGAATCTCCGTGCCGATCAACCGCACAGACGAGGATATCGTAATCGCCAGCTGTTTCCACTGCGGCATAACGCATGACCGGTACATTAACTGTCCTGTGTGCAACCTTCAGTATGTATGCTGCGAGGATTGCGAAGACGAGCATCACGGCTTCTGTTCGGATGCATGCCGGGAGGCAGCCCTCGCCGTCCCGCAAAGCTAAGAATTGCCGGAACCTATCACCCGAGAGGGAGTGTCACGCATGAACACGAACAAAGACCTTTCTACCCGCGAGCGGATTCTTCATCTAATGAAAACCGCCGGACCTCTTAGCGCGAAAGAGCTCACGACAGAGCTGCAGATTACGGAAATGGCCGTACGCCGGCATCTCGGAACGATGGAGCGCGACGGGCTGATCGAGTCGAAGATGATCCGGCAAACGCAGGGCCGGCCAACGGCGGTGTATGGATTAACAGAGCTGGCCGAGGGGATTTTTCCAAAAAAATATCATTCGCTCACCCTGGACCTGCTGGATGAACTGGCCGAGGAAAGCGGCGAAGGAATGGTGGATCGCCTATTTGACCGGCGCAAGGAGAAGCTGAGCCGTAAATACATGGCCGACATGCAAGGCAAATCGCTAACCGAAAAAGTGCGCACGCTCTCGGAAATCCAAAATGATAACGGCTATATGACGGAGCTTGAACAGAACGATCGCGGCGAATACGTGCTCATGGAGCATAACTGCCCGATCTCGCAAATCGCCAATCGTTACAACCATGCCTGCGACTGCGAGCTGAATTTGTTCGAATCCTTGCTGGACGCCGACGTCGAGCGCACGGAATGCTTGGCCCAGCAAGGGAAGAAATGCGTATATGTAATCCGTCAGCGAAACCGCGAATAGAAAAAAAGCAGCCCTTGGGCTGCTTTTTTTCTACGTTATATGTCATAGACGTTTAATTCGTCCTCAATGGCTTGCTTAACGAGCCGGATACATTCCTCCGTTGTCTTGGCGGCAACCCGTTTGCCGTTAACCAGCGCATACGGTCTAAGCTTACATAAGCCGCATAAACTAAGACAGTCCTGGCGCATCACGGCAATTTCCGGATAATCCTCCTCCAGTTGCTCCAGCTCAAGCGCGCTCATCAGGTTGCTATCGCACACTTCAACGATCACAATGCCCAAACCCATGACGTCTTTCACCCCAAACTTGTCGATAACTCTGCTTGAACCATCATTATGAGGATACCAAAATCATTTGTCAATGCTTGCGAATCATTTAACATACTTAACATACATTTATGTTGACTAAGTCAGCATCCAGATCTATAATTAGATTTGTCGGAATTACTATTACATATCGGAGAAGAAAGGATTGATTTGGAATGGCACATCAATTGCCTGCTTTGCCTTACCCGAACAATGCACTTGAGCCTCATATTGATGAAACAACGATGATGATTCACCATGATCGTCACCATAATACGTACGTTACGAACCTGAATGCAGCTTTGGAGTCCGCTCCGGAACTGCAATCCAAATCCGTTGAAGAGCTGATCGCTGATCTGGACAGCGTTCCGGAAGGCATCCGCACCGCAGTTCGCAACAATGGCGGCGGTCACGCGAACCACTCCCTGTTCTGGGAAACGATCGGACCTAACGGCGGCGGCCAACCTTCTGGCAAGCTGGCTGAAGCGATCAACGGCGAGCTCGGCGGCTTCGACAAATTTAAGGAAGACTTCTCCAAAGCTGCGACAACTCGTTTCGGCAGCGGCTGGGCGTTCCTGGCCGTAGACGGCAGCGGTAAATTGTCCGTATACAGCTTGCCGAACCAAGACTCCCCGATCATGGAAGGCAAAACGCCAATCCTTGGTTTGGACGTATGGGAGCACGCTTATTATCTGAAATATCAAAACAAACGTCCTGACTACATCGCCGCTTTCTTTAACGTAATCAACTGGTCTGAAGTTGAGAAACGTTACGAAGCAGCGTTGAACAAATAAGTGGGAATGTGGGCTATGCGCCTGTGTGATTAAGAAAGGGTGTCCCGATGGACCGGTTAACCGGCTCCCTGGGGCACCCTTTTTTTATACATCGACTCCATGCCTGCTCCCGGCTCCTCATGACCTCCGGGCCACCGACTCACGCACCACCAACGTCGGCTGGACCTGCCAATGAATCGCTTCCCGGGTACGGCCAAGCTCCGACAAGAGCAGACTGATCGCCGCGTCGCACATACGCTCCTTCTCTACCCGCATCGTCGTCATGTTGAGCCCTTCGCCGTTCACGTAAGGCAAATCGTCAAACCCGGCGATCGAAACGTCCTCCGGCAATCGCTGGTTTCTCTCCTTCAACAAGCCCGCAAGCAAATAAGCAATCCGGTCATTGCTGCAAAAGAACGCCGTCGGCCATTCGCCAAGCCCCTCCAAAAAGGCATCCATTTCCGCCGTGGTGTAATCATACCCCCGAGAGATCGTTAAGCAATCCGCGTCTCGGATGGCAAGCCCCTGCTCCTTCATTGCCTTCTCATACCCAAACCAGCGCTCCTCATGACTGGTCGACAAGTTCGTTGGCCCGATGAAGCCGATTCGCTTGTGACCGGCTTCAATCAAATGTGTTACCGCAGCGTGAGCTCCTTCCAGATTGGCCGAAGTGACCGCCGGACAAGGCAGGTCGCGGTAATAGGAATCCATTAGCACGAGCGGCGTATCCATTTCCCAAATACGCCCGGCATAAGCCCGATCCGTGATGCCAAATAAAATTACCCCACGATACGGAATATCGGCAAACGGTCCAGGCAAAGAAAGCGACGTTTCCGTCTCGCGATCAAGTGGAGTTATGACGGCGTTAAAGCCTTTTTTACGGGCACTCCGTTCCAAACCCCAGATCATATCGTGAAAAAACTGAAAGTGATCATTATCCTGATAACTCATGATTCGCTCGGGAACGAGCACCAGAATGTTGGCCTTTCCGCTTTCTTGGGGAGCATAGGGTCCATAGCCCATCTCCCTGGCGGTTTGCTGCACGAGGCGGCGCATCTCCTCGCTAACACCCTTTTTATTCATCAGCGCAAGCGACACCGCATTTTTAGAAATCTGGAGGCGGTCAGCGATATCCTGCATGGATATTTTCTTTTTGCGGCCCATTCTTTTCATTCCTTTCGAATCATGCTACACTTAGCCTACATCCTACTTTACAAATACGGTTTTTGTCAAGTTTGTCAAGTTATTAATGAATCTTCACTTCCACAGGAGGTATGAACGTTGAGTTATGCAATTGGTATCGACATCGGCGGCACCAAAACCGCCATCGGGCTTGTTGGCGCAGACGGCGAGGTTCGCGCCAAGGTTTCCTTGCCGACCGATCAGACAGTAACGCCGGAGGTGATGGTCGACCGAATGGCTGCTGCCATCCAGGACATCCTTACCGCACAAGGTATTACGGAAGCCGAGCTCTTGGGAATCGGGGTTGGGGCCCCGGGACCGTTGAATACGAAGGAAGGGAAGATAGCCGAACCCCCGAATTTGCGAAGCTGGTGGAACTTCCCTGTCGTCGCCTCGCTGGCGCGCCATTTCAGCCGCCCGATCCGGCTGGAGAATGACGCTACTGCCGCTGCTTTGGCCGAGAAATGGCTGGGAGCTGCTAAGGATGCCGAACACTTCGTATTTATCACGATCAGCACGGGGATCGGCGCCGGGATCTACTCCCACGGCAAACTCATTACCGGCGCTTCCGGCAATGCCGGCGACGTCGGACATTTCGTCGTTGATCCCTCGGCCGGCACCTGTGTATGCGGGCAAAAAGGATGCTGGGAATACGTCGCCTCCGGCACGGCGGTCGCGAGACAAGCCTCGGCCTTGCTCGGCCGGGAAGTTTCCTCGAAGGAAGCTTTTGATTTGGCGGCGGCCGGGAATACTTCGATTCAGGAGCTCGTCGCCAAGGTGTTTGAGAACATCGGCGTAGGCTGCGTAACTCTGATCAACACCTTTGATCCAGAGAAGCTGGTCATTGGCGGCGGCGTCTCTCAAGTCGGTGCTCCCATGTTTGACGCGGTGCGGGACTATGTGTCCAAGTACGCGCTGAACCCTTCGGGTCGTCAAACACCTATCGTCCCTGCCGCGCTGCACCAAGATGCCGGCTTAATTGGCGCCGCTGCATTAGTTCACATTTCATATTGATCTATAGATAAAGGAGTGCGAAATCCATGAATGAACCGATTTTTCTACAGCCGATTTTTCAAGAACGCATTTGGGGCGGGACGAAATTAAGAGACCTGTTCGGCTACGACATCCCAAATGACCGTACCGGTGAATGCTGGGCCGTATCCGCTCATCCTAACGGACAAAGCGTTGTTCAGAATGGACCCTACCAAGGCACGAAGCTGGGGGATTTGTGGACCTCGCATCCGGAGCTGTTCCGCTCCACGTCCAACGTATTCCCGCTCCTGACGAAGCTGCTTGACGCCTCCGACGATTTGTCGGTACAGGTACATCCGGACGACGAATATGCCGGCCAACACGAAAACGGCGAGCTCGGCAAAACCGAATGCTGGTACATCGTGGATGCCGAACCGGGGTCTGTAATCATTTACGGTCATGAGGCAAAAACGAAGGAAGAACTCGTCACGATGATCGAAAACGGCGACTGGGAACATTTCCTGACCAAAGTACCGGTAAAGCCGGGCGACTTCTTCTACGTCCCTAGCGGTACTCTACACGCGCTTGGCAAAGGCATCGTGGTGCTCGAAACGCAGCAAAGCTCGGATACGACATACCGCGTTTATGATTACGATCGCCGCGATAAGAACGGCAACACCCGCGAGCTGCATCTGGAGAAAGCGATTGATGTCACCACCGTACCGCAAGCCTATGTTCCGGCATCCTACGCAACCTCAACTAATGGCGCGCTGACGGTCACCTCCTTCGTCTCCAACTCTTTCTTTACCGTGGAAAAATGGAACGTTTCCGGCGGGGAAACCGAAGTTCAAGCAAACGAGAAATATACGATCTTCAGCGTACTCGCTGGCAGCGGTACGTTGACAGCAGGCGGACAAAGCTACGACTTGGCCAAAGGCGAGCACTTCATCCTGCCAGCCGGCTTTGGCCCCTACCGCTTAAGCGGAGAGCTGGAAATGATCATGTCCCACGAATAATCCCGATTCAAAACAAACGGACGGAAGCTACCATCCTCAGGATGGCTGATCCCGTCCGTTTTTGCGTTTAGGTCCGCCTGTTTAAGCTTGGGCTTGGGTATAGCGTTCGCTCAAAATCCGTGTATGGTGCTGTGCATGCCCCGCGAGAATGTAGGCGAAAGCACGAGCGGAGGCAGGTCCGCCGGCGGCGGTTCCCGTGCGGGCCCATGCAGCGTCGTCCAACTGGCGAGCCAATACCAGCGTGGCTTCCCGCACGATCTCAAAGCCGCGCAGCAGTTCCTCTAGAGACAGCCGATCAAACCCGGCATGACGGGCGTACAATTCCTCGTCGAATCCTGCAAGCGGCGTCGTGTCGCCGCGAGCGATCCGCAGCATTCGATAACTCATGATCCGCTCCGTATCGGCCATGTGGCCCAGCACTTCCTTGACGCTCCATTTCCCTTCGGCGTACCGATAGTTGGCCTGCGTTTCGCTGGCTCCGCCCCATTCCTCGCGCAATTGCTTCGTCTGCGACTCCAGGAAGGCAAGCAGATCGCCTTCTGGCACTTCGTTAATGTAGGGTGCAAAATGCTCCGCGTATTCCCCTGTTTGCGGTCTAGTCAACATTTACTTCATTCCTCCTCTTATTTTAAGATTACTGGTAAAGATTAAGCGTTATTCTTCTTCCCACACTTCTTCCATTAAGGCGTGGATTTGGCGGGTCCTCCGCTCGGTCTCCTGCTTGTTGGGAACCCATTTCTCTCCATCCCATTCCACAACGTCTCCCGGCTTGGCTGAAGGATCAACCTGAGACCGCGGGATGTTCCGGAGGTTCCCGCCCGACTCCAGGATACAGACTTCGCCTTCAAAACCTTCAACGATATGGACCATCCCCATTCCTACCTTTCCGTTATAATTTGATATCCTTTACCATCACTGACGATCTCCACAGTACCCTGTAGATCGTTGCGATACACTTCCACCTTCTGTTTGGCTAGTCGGTCCAAAATCGTCTTCGTCGGATGCCCATAGGAATTCTCGCCCACTTGGATCACCGCGTACTTTGGTTTAACCGCGTTCAAGAACCGCGCCGTGGTTGACGATTTTGAGCCATGGTGTCCTACTAGCAGAACATCGGCGCGGAGGTTCGCTCCTGATTCGAGCATCGCCCGTTCGCTTTCGGATTCCGCATCTCCGGTCAGTAGAAACGAGGTATCACCATAGGTCACCTTAACGACTGCGCTCATATTGTTATTGTCGTCGGTTGACGTTGCCGGGGCTAGCATCTTCACTTGTACCTGTTCGTCCCAAGCAAGATCCAATCCGGCCTTGGCCGTCTTGACTTTCAATCCTTTGTTGCGAATCGAAGTCAACAACGATTCAAACGTCTTCGTGTTGGACTGAACCTTCGGCATATACACCTGGCCAATGTCCACGCGATCGATCACCCGATCCAAACCGCCAATATGATCCGCATCCGGATGCGTCCCGATCACGAGATCCAGATGGCGTACCCCATAAGCTTGCAGATAGCCTAGCATCTCATCTTCCTTATCATTGTTGCCGGCATCGATGAGCATCGTGTGCCCGGAGGGGCTGATCAGCAATTGTGAAGCGCCTTGTCCGACATCCAGAAATAGGACGCGAAGTTGACCTTCGTCCTGCTCTTTGGAAATCCATGACGCGTTCTCCCCCGGTTGTCCCCCAGCCGCCTCCCAGCCTTCCAGCGAGCAACCCGTAATCAGAACGCAGAACCAAAGCAGGTATCCCCAAACTAACGTCCTTCTTGTCTTCTGTCTAATCATAGATGATCGTCCTCTTCCCAGAACATTTGTTCCAATTATAGGGGAAGCCCTAGCCTAAAATCAACCAAAATTTGCTAACTCGCAAAAAAAGAGCCCGCCTTTACGAAGGCAGACTCTTGGAAAAAACGATCTACATTACTTTACCGAAACGCTAACCGTCACCGTTTTGCCGCCGTATTGCGCTTTGATGGAAGCAGAGCCTTTCGCTACCGCTTCAATCTTGCCGGCCGACACTTTGGCAACATTCGTCTTCGAGCTCGTCCAGTTGGCGCTGCCGGTCACGGAGACTACTTTACCGTTATCATAAGTAGCCGTGAGCACGAGCGTTTTAGCCGATCCTGGAGCCAACTGCAGTTTTTTCTCGCTAACCTCCAGTTTCATCAGCTTCGGAATCACGTTCACCTTCACGGTTACCGTTTGGCCTTGGTAAGAGCCGGTCAATGTCACCGAACCCTCAGCAATGGCCTTCACCGAAGAGGAAGAAACCGTAGCGATATTCTCGTCGGAGGAAACCCAGCCCATTTTGGAGGAGAGGGTTACCTTTTTGCCGTCCGTGTAATACCCCGTTACCTTAATCGATTTCGATTTCTTGATATTCAGCTCGAACGATTGTGGCTCCACAACAATCTTGGTAATTTTCGGTTCGATGGTCACGGAAAAGCTGACCGTTTTGTTCTCAAAAGTCGCTTTCAGCGTAGCGGAGCCTTTGCTGAGACCTTTGAGCTTCTTCCCGTCTACCGTCGTCTTCAACACTGCATTGGAACCCGATACCGTCCACTCTACACCCGTCGGATTCGCTTGCTCTACCCCGTTTTCGTAGACAGCCGTGATTTGCGGCAGAGCAGTTTCCGTCCCGATGACGATACTCAACGAATCTTCCGAAGCGAGCAAGGTTAATACCTTTTCCTTTACGCTCACCTTAACCTCGACGGTCGTCCCCCGAATCGGGAAGCTCTCGTTTGGCGTCAGTCCTGTTCCGGCTTCCGTAAGCTTCCCGGTTAACGTTACCTCGGCGGATACTACCGAATCATCCAATTCTTTCGTAACGATTTTCCCGTCTTCCACAATCGCGATATTCTCTTGACTTGAGGTCCAAGTGATTGCATTGCTCAGATCAACGGTTTCTCCGTCCAACTTCGTGCCCGTGACTTTCGGCAAGCTGGCAGATCCCCCTAGATAAACGTCCATTTGGTCTTTCTCGACTTCTAGTTTGGTCACTGTAGGGAGTACCGTTAATTTCATACTCTTGCTTACGCCTTGGTAGCTGGCTTTAATCGTGGTCGTCCCCGTTGACTTGGCTGAAATTACACCTTTGTCGTCCACGGTGGCGATTAATTTATTGGAAGAAGACCAATCAGCGACATCGCTAACGTCCTGCGTTTCGTTCGCTTTGACGCGCACGCCGGCATCCATGGCCAGCGCTTCGCCGATAAACATCATTTGATCGCCGGATGGCGTCAACAGGATCGCCTCATAAGGAGCGCGCACATAAATATCAACTTTGACTTGCTCCCCCAGATACGATGCCGTAATCGTTGCTTTCCCCGTGGATACGATCTTGACCGTTCCGTCTTCCACCGTAGCTACGCCGTTGTCCGTCGAAGCCCAAGTCGCTTTATCCGAGACGTCGCTATTGGTGGTAGAATCGCTAGCCAACACTGTTTTGACCCGAAGCTTCACTTCCTTGTCGGCCATGATCAACTCAAGGTCTTCCTTCTCCTGAATCTCCGTGTCGGTTGTTCCAACCGTCTGATACAATTTCAAACCGGAGTACGGCGAAGTTACCTTAGCTTTAAAAGAAGCAGTCAGTCCGGCATATTTGGCCGTAATCGTGGCTTCCCCTGAACCGGTTAACGTTATTTGGCCTTTCTCAACGGTTAATACCCCAGCATTGGAGGAGGTCCATTCCGCATCGGCCGTAACATCCTTTGGTTCGATCGAGGCGTTGTCCACCTTCGCCTTAGCCGTAACGGTTAGATCCGATGCGGAACTGTCCAGGCTATATTTCCCGTCCAGTTTGTAATCCAAGGTTAACGCGGTGTAGGTGTCCGTAACCTTAATCGTGATCAACGATTTGGAACCGACTTGCGTTGACGGATTATTATAAGACGCCGTAACGGTAGCTGTGCCGCTCTTGAGCGCTGTCACCAAACCTTCGTCAACCTTGACGATACTCGCGTCGGAAGTGGTCCAAACCACGGTGCTGGTCACGTCCTTCTTTGAGGTGGACCCCTCTACCGAAGCCGAAACCTTGAGCTGTTTCGTTTTACCCACGCCAAGTTCGATGGTCGTATTTTCTCCATCGATCGCAATGGAGTTGATGTCCCCCGTTGCCGCAAACACGCCCGTCGGAACCATTACCGAAAGGAGCAGCGTCAAGACGAGCATCCAATACGTCATTTTCCTGTTAGCAATCATTGATTTCTCTCCTTTATCTTCATTGCTAAATTACCGGAACCTTTTTCCAGCCCTCTGGGTTTTATATCGACATTTGGTACATATTTCGTAACGTTTTTTGGCGAAAATAATCCTTTTTTCCTATAAAAAAAGAGCGCATTCGTTTATCGAATACGCTCTTTCTTGTTCTAGATGCCGAGGACGGGGGTCGAACCCGTACGATGGTCACCCATCGCAGGATTTTAAGTCCTGTGCGTCTGCCTATTCCGCCACCCCGGCACGTCAAGAAAAATCCCGTATTTATGATTATATACAGATTTCGAATCAAATTCAACCAAAAATCTGGACCAGCCTTTTCCGATAAACTATTCGATTGGGATTTATGATAAGTTAGTTGTAGCACGTTGATCGGCTCGAATTTCAGGAAAGGTGAGGTTTGGTTTCATGCATGAATTAAAAATGGCGGTTACTCTCGGCCATCAAGTGGTCGTTCAGCTCCAAGATGGACAAATGATGACGGGACTGCCTAAATGGGGTTCCGCACCAGACAAAGTACAGCTGCGAACAACAGAAGGAGCTGTGTGGGTTCAGCTTGACGAAATCAATCATGTGACGCGAATCATCCCGTTTGGAAAATCTTTCGGATAGTTTGCAACATTTTCAGTAAGCTCTCGTCTAGTAGTTGTCAAAAATAACAAGACGAGGTGATGACCCCATGTTTAAACGTAATTTAGCCCTGTTGTCCGCCACTGCCATTCTGAGTCTGTCGCTTGCCGGAGAAAGCTTTGCCGCCGCAGGCGCCTTTAAAGACGTAAGCCACTCCACCGCCAAAGATAGTATATCTGTACTGCAGGCCAAAGGAATCGTTCGCGGCGTCGGCGCCGACAGTTTTCTGCCGGACGACCAATTGACCACCAGCCAAGGCGTTCAGCTCATCGTTAACCTGCTGGGGTTGGAGCTCAAAACGGAGGTCAACCAGGGAGCAAGCGACTACTTTACTAACGTCAAGGAAGATGCTTGGTATGCCCCGGCGTTCGTGATCGCGAAAAATAGCGGTTTTGATCTGGAAGCAGCCGTGAACCCGGACAAGCCGATGACGCGTGAGGAATTTACCCATCAGCTGATTTTGGCGATGGAGGAGCATGGCGATTTGCCAAAGATCAATATTAAACCGATCGAATTTACCGATGACGACCAGCTCACCGTTTCGTATCAGGGAACCGTTCAGCGTGCGCTCGTACTGGGGATCGCCAAGCTGGATGAGAACAAGCAATTCCATCCGGGGGATCAAATCACCCGGGCCGAGGCCGCCGTACTGACTTACAACGCGGTCGAATATTTGGCTGCGCACCCTGCGCCGACTCAAGATAGCAAATAATCGCGTCGCTTTCGCCGATAAAGGACCGCCCACCCGCGGTCCTTTTCTGCCTTTCGAAAAACCTTCAATTTTAATAAAATTCACTGAATCGACAGTTTTTTGCATATTATCTCAGGATTTAGGGAGGATTTACAAAAACGGACATAGAAAGTATAGTTACCACTTTAGCCTGGTGCGGACAGATATAAAGTGGGATCCGCAGGACGGTCGCCAGTGCACAGCGGACGTATACAATAGATACTTCAATTCTGGGAGTTGTTCGCCTTGGATCTTATCCTCAAAATTGAAGAGCTCCGGATGGAACTAAACAGACTCGCCGGAAGCAAACGTCTGGTCGATAGGGAACTGGTCATGGTAAGTCAACGACTGGACGAGTTGCTCAACGAATACCATCGATTGGTGATCCAAAAGCAAGTCAAATGATTCAGGGAGCCGCGAGAGCGGCTCCTTTTTTCATCAGGATAATTTCCCGAACCTTCTCATTAATGATATTAGCAACTACGAAACTGGAACCCAGAAAAAGTCCAGTCGTATTTCCATATATAGATAAGAAATCTCGGACATTATTACTTATCTACCCCGTCTCATTTTGAAATAAATCCATAATGGTTAGGGAGGGCTTAGTATCGGATTCTTGCTTGTTATTATCTCACTTGTCTTTATCGGACTAGGGGTCCTCGTTCGAAGGAAGCCCGATGTGTTCTGGCGAATGGACGAGGCCTGGAAAGTTAGAGGGGACGCGGAACCCAGCGAGTCCTATCTGGAATCCATGAGATTCAAGGGGTTCGTTTCTCTGATCATCGGAGGGTATTTTCTAATTTGGGCACTGCTAGTGATCTTTCTATAATACTGGATGGGTCTTATCGTTATTTGCCATTTGCGTCGTCGCCTTTGCCTTCAGTCCAATTGATTTGATACCCGATTTTATCCCTGTATTAGGGTATCTGGATGATGTGATACTCATTCCGCTCGGTATTACGATCGCTTTAAAAATGATCCCCGAGTCCGTGATTCGGGAACATGAAGCTGCTGCAGAAGAACGTATGAAGAGCGGCAAACCTAAGAATTGGTTTGTAGGAAGCCTCATCTTACTCGTATGGATCGTTGCGATCATTTGGATGATTTGTCTTGTTTATCGACATTAGTGGTTAATATATTCCACGACAATCCAAAACATCTATATACATACCTTCCTTATTATGTTATGGTAAATTAAGGTTGGCCAACCTATTTTTTATGATAATGTATGTTCCAAATTTCACATTCGAAGAGGAGGTTTTTCAATGAAAAAGATAGGAACAATGATCATTTTATCCATGTTCTTGCTTTTCCTTTCACCTTCTATCGCGCCCGTCCAACAAGCTCACGCAAGTGATGAGTGGACTGCGGTGGTAACAACCGATGGATCGAACTTGAATGTACGCAGCGGTCCAGGAACTAATTATTCCATAATAGGTAAATTCGCGAATGGAACTGTCGTCAATTATGGCGCTATAGACCCTATACCTTCTGCAGATTGGACTTATGTATGGGGCAAAGATATAAATGGCAAGTCAATATCAGGCTATTGTCACAATGACTATCTTCGTTGATTGAGCGAAAATGAAAGCCCCACTAACTTGAGTGTTAGTGGGGCTTTCATTTTTCCGACGGATCCGAGCCGGTGACGTTTCATCGAATATTCCCCAATCTTAATAACCACATAAAAAGAAACCCCCTTGATGATCAAGGGGGTTTCGCACGTATGGGCCCTACAGGACTCGAACCTGTGACCAATCGGTTATGAGCCGACCGCTCTAACCAACTGAGCTAAGGGCCCGGGGAAGCTTGGATTGCGGGGGCAGGATTTGAACCTGCGGCCTTCGGGTTATGAGCCCGACGAGCTACCGGGCTGCTCCACCCCGCGTCAATAAATAGCGACAATTAATAATATACACGATTCCTGCGGGGCACGTCAAGCAATACATTATGGAATGAAGCGTACGCCGTATTTGCCCTTGCGCGAGCGAAAAATTTCAATTTGCCGCATGTCGTCGAAACCGTAGATCCAGCCGTCTTGCTCCAATCGTCGAGCCAGGCATCCGGCTTGGAATTTCGTTCTGTACAATTTATTGAAATAGATCCACCGCATGACTTTTTCGTCCATCCTTTCTTCAACTAGAGCAAATTGTCCTTGCCTATAGAATACCCAACCTTAACAAAAAAAGCCGCCGGATTCTGCCCGGCGGCCTCGGATTGCTCTGGTAATTTCTGTTCTTTCCTGGAACTGCGGATTAACCTTTAATAATGGTTCCGTCAGCGGCAGCTCCTTCTTGCGGAACGAATGGCGTACCATCCTCCTGGAATTGGGTCTTCGGATTGTTCTTAATCTCCTGCAGCATCTTGTTGCCCTTTTCTTCCCATTCCTTGAGCGCCTCTGCCGGCGTTTTCTTGTTCTCCAGGACCTCCTGGAAGAACTTACGCCCACTGTCCGTCACGCTGTAAAGCCCTGGTTTCTCGCTCATCAGCTTATCCTGCTTCGGATCGTTAGGAGGTGTTGGCTTCAGCAAATAAAACGCCTGGATATTGTAATCGAGCCCGGATTTCGGCTTGATATACGATTTACGGGCCAGCATCTCATACGAGTTGCTGCGCGATTTCAATTTCGCCCAATCTTCTCCATTAATGAATTTGATAAAGTCCCAGGCCGTATCCGCATTAGGAGCCGCGCTGTTAATTGCGAACGTATTGCTGAGCCAAATGTTGCCGCCAACGCCCGGCTTCTCTGGATGAGACGGCAAAGTCACGACATCCCAATCTACGGGCTTGAAGTTTTTGATTTTCGAAGCATTGTTATTGGCATCGGAAATTTCATTGATGTAGTAGCTCTCGCCAATGGTCATGGCGACTTTCCCAGATAGGAACAGATCGCTGCTGATCGAAGACCAATCACTACCGTCCATCGGATTGCTGGTGTTGTCCGGAATTACTTTGTCTTTCGATAGCTTGCTGATCGTTTCCCAAACCTTGGTCCACTGCGGCGTGTTGACCGTCATCGTTTCGGCTTTGTCGTCGTAAGTCTTCAACTGCAGCGAGTTGACGTAGCTGTATTGCATATCCCAGAATGGGTCATTGCCTACATAACGGTTGAAGGAGAATCCGTAAACTCGGTCTTTACCTTCCCCTTTAGCCACCCGCCGTGCCAGGTTAAACACGTCATCCCAAGTCATGTTATCGGTTGGCGGCTCTACGCCGGCATCCGTGAACATCTTTTTATTGTAGTACAGGGCCGAAGAAGAGAAGCTAGGCGTTAAGGCGTACAAGCTGCCTTCCCCGAGATCCTTAATTCCGTCAATGACTGCCGGGACATAGTCGGACGTATCGAATTTGTCTTCCTGAATCAAGGGATCCAGCTGCTTCACCATATTTTCCTTGATCAGTTGGTTCAGCACCGATGTATCGGTTACGACAACGTCGACTGGATTGCTGCCCGTCATAATTTTCTTCATATTATCCAGATAATCGGGTTGCACGTAAGGCTGCGAGTTATCTTGATAACGGTATTGCGACTGGTCGATGGCAGGCACAACCTCGATACGTACGTTTTGATGCGTAAACTCATAGACATCGGTATATTGCTGCCGGAAATAAGAATCGTCATAACTGCCATAAAGCACGCCGATACGCAGCACTTTCTCCTGTTCAGGGTCCGCTGCCTTGCTGCCGTTGCAGCCAGCCAGCAGGCCTAATGCCAGCGTTGCCGCTAGCGAAACGGATAATAATTTTTTCAACCTCATGATGGATCCCCCTCCAATGATTTAGGTGCGGTAATAATGATTTTCTCCCCGTCAAATTCCATGCTCGCCCGGCCGCTGATCCCGACGGATTCCAAATATTCCTTCGGAACCTGCAAGCGCCCCACGCGGTCGACAACGACGAAGGCTTCGTGAACCTCCTGAAGTCCGCCCGCACCGAGTTCCGCTGCCGCCAAATCGAGATTCGGATTCCGCTTCAAGAATTCAGTGCTCGTCAATCCGTCGCGGATAGCGACCACGCGGTCCACTTTCCCTGCGAGCGTTAAATCGTGCGTGACGATGACAACCGTGATTCCAAGCTCCCGATTCACCTCGCGAAAGATCTGCATGATCTGATCGGAGGTTGCCGTGTCGACCGAACCCGTCGGTTCGTCGGCCAACAGCAACTTCGGCCGGTTGGATAGCGAGATGGCAATCGCGACCCGCTGCTGTTCCCCGCCGGAGAGCTGATGCAGCTTGTTATGCATTCGGTCTTTCAGACCCACTCGTTCCAGCAGTTCTCTTGCATAAGCCCGATCCAGCTTGCCGGTGAGCAGCATCGGCATTTCCACGTTCTCCAGTGCGGTCAAATAAGGAAGCAGGTTGCGGGCGTTATTTTGCCAAACAAAGCCCACCGTATTCCGTTTATACTCCACCAACTGGTCATCGCGGATCTTGAGCAAATCCCAACCTCCGACGGTAACTTGACCGGCCGACGGGCGATCCAAACCGCCGAGGATGTTCAAGAGCGTCGATTTGCCGCTACCGCTATTGCCGATGATCGCCATCATCTCGCCCTGTTCTACGGTTAAGTTCAGGCCTTGGAGCGCAACAACTTCGATATCTTCGGATTTAAAAATTTTGACAAGTCCTTCGCAATGAATCATCCCTTAGCGCTCCTCTCCCATTTTTACCGCCTGATGCACGCGCAGTCGCCGGATTTGCCAGAAGAGCAGACCGGCTCCCATCAACAGCATCACGAACACGACGACGTACAACTGCAGGGTGTCTTGGGAATCGAACACGATCCGAAACGGAGGCACTTGCGTTGTCACGTTGTCTGCCGTTTGCAGGAATGGCAAGTACAGCTTACCGGCGATTTTCCCGATGACGATCCCAAGCACGATCGACAGGCCTGCGGTTAGGATTTGTTCAGCCAGCAGCATAAACGTCAACTGCTTACGAGATAAGCCCATTGCCCGCAAGATCCCGAATTGGACGACCCGGCCCGACAAATTGAAAAACCAGTAAAGCACATACCCAATCAACGAAACGATCACCGAGACGAGAAAGCCGAGGCTTAATATCCCGAATACGCCGCCCCGAGTCGGGTGCTTGCTCTGGGCCGCTAATTCGCTGCGTACATCGTCAACCGAATAAAGTTCGATCCCTTCGTTCGCCAGCTTGGTAATCAACGGCGCAACCTTGGCTCCCGGCTTCATTTTGAGCCATACCTCATACGGAATGAGGGGAACCTGGTCGTAGATATAATCCAAATTCGCGATAATAAACGGCGTTTGGTCCGGGTATTGGCTAGGCCAATATGGCAAGATTCCATAAACGGCAAATTCCACCGTCTGCTCACCCAAGGCCACCGTAAACACGTCGCCCGGCTTCAATTTGTATTTCTCCGCCAAGGTAGACGGTACCAAAGCCGCGCTTTCATTCATGCCGAGAAAATTCAGATAGTTGAATGGGTGCGTCGGAAACAGATCGTTCCGGAACCAAGCCACCTGGGCGAAATCAACATTGTCGATCCCCATCACGTTGCCTTGGCCCGCCGAACGGCCGGAGACGATGATATTCCCTTTCGTCTGCAGCACGCGCGCCGCATGCTCGACCCCATCCAGTTTTCGGAAGACCTCGAACGGGGGCTCGGAATAATTCACCTTTGTCGGAGTGGGGTTCTGCCCACCGCCGCCCGGTCCGCCACCCGGTCTTCCTCCCGGGTTCCCGCCGCCGCCTGAACCTCCAGAGCCCCCGCCTTGACCTTGGCCGGAGCCTCCTTGGGAAGGGCGAGTAATCTCAGGCGTGCCTTCCCATACCGTCCGCATGATCACGTCCGCTCCGTATTTATACAGCGTCCGCTCCGTCGAATTCAGGTCGATCGTCCGGGCTGCCGAGGCGTTATATACCCCTAGTCCCAGCGTTAACACGAGCAGGATCATCAACGGATAATAGGAGGAAGACGACCTGGATAATTGGGTCAAGCTTAGGTAGTACGGAACCGGCAACCACTTCTTGCCGATCCAGCCGATCAACTTCAGCAACCACGGGAATACCCGCAGGAAAAATAGCCCGATCGAGAAAATCGCCAACGCCGGAACGAAGAACAAAAACGGCTGTACTTGCAACTCATCCGTCGTCATCCCCGTCTGGAACGTCAACATCTGGCGCTGATTAAACATGTAATAGCCGTAACCCGAAATCCCCATCAGGACGATATCCAGGAACCACCGCTGCCAGAACGGAGCCCGATCGGAGCGGGCTTGCTTCTGCTTGGTCTTGACGATCGAAGATCGGGCGAACGAGACCGCAGGCAGCAAAGTAGCCAGGATGGCGATAATGACCGCCGCCGCGCCTAATGCCAGAGCGTCGAAATTGAATCCGACCGGAATGGACTTTCGATTCACGAAGGTCAGGAAGCCGTCCGCCGATCCGATGCTCTTCGACATAAACCAACCAAGCAATGGGCCCGCGATCAACGCGACCGCACCCAGAATCAAGCTTTCAAATAAATAGATCAAGATAATCTGCTTCGTGGAAGCTCCGCGGCTTCGCAGCACGGCGATATCGCTCTGCTGCTTGTCGAGGGCTTGGCGGGCGTTCATGACGATATAATAGAACACCATAGCAATCATCGGTGCCGCCAGCGTAAACAACAGGGTCTGCATCTGCAAGCTTTGCTTGCGGAAATCATTCAACAGACTGCCGAAGGAAACGTCCACCTTTGTGTCTTTCAGCTTCTGGTACAACTCCACATTCAGTCGGTCCAACGTGTCCGACAATGGAGACAGCTGACTCGTTTTGATCTCACCGAGATCGAAAGCGTAATACCAGCTGGAATTATGCAGCGGAATCGATAAACGATTCAGCAAGTTTTCGTTAAACACTTGATCCGGGACGTAGAAGTTGTTCATCATCCCTTCAAAACCCTGGTACCAATACGGATCATTTTCATTAGCCAGTTGGAAGGTGCCGACGATCTTAACTTTCAGCGTCACGTCAACGCCGCTGTACACAGGATACTCCATCACGTCGCCAACGTGCAGGTCCTGGCGGTACATCGCCTCCTCCAGCATCAGAGCCTCAAGCGTATCGCCGTCGGCTCGATCTGAGTACAGCTGGCCGCCGGATAGGGAAATATGATCCTGCAATCCGCTCATAGACACAATCGACATCGTCCGGGTACGGCTTGCATCCACTTTGGTTGGATCCTCCGGGAATACCTCCGTGCTCCGGATCGACCGCGTATTGACGTAGGCGTCATGAGGGAAGCCGATTTCTTTCGGCACCTCGTCGACGATATATTGATTAACGGCCGCAAGAGCAGCGGGATCCGTCTTCGTGCCGCCCGAAGCCTGATAGCTCATGATCAGCGAACCCGCAGGAAGCCCTTCGCTTTCGGCTTTCAGGGTGGTCGCGACGACCCGTTTCAACGACCCGTCGGAATACATCGGAATGCTGACCGTAAACGAGACGGCGACGATCAGGCCCAGTAAAGTACTTAACGTCAGCCATTTCGTGTTCCACATTTTGCGGAACAGCAATCGTAATAAAGGTACTCCCATTAACGACCCACTACTTTCTGTCCCGGCGTGAGTCCTTTAACGATTTCCACGTCGGTCGAGGTTTGAATGCCTACCTCAACATCGGCTTCGCGTTTCGTTCCGTCCTCCTCTACGACCTGGACGTAAGTGCGCGAGCCGATCGTCCGCAGGGCGGAAATCGGAATCAATACGGCGTTTTCCTTGCGTTCCGTCACGATGGACACGCTAAGCGGACGGCCGCGTTCAATGCCCTCCGGCCATTTATCGAGTTGAACGACCAGATATTTATCGATCGTATCTTTCTCTGGAGGAGTGGCTCCACCCCCGCCGCCGTTACCGTTTCCGTTATCGGATGAACCGGTATCGACCGGCATCACTTTTACTTTACCGTCGAATACGCCGGCCGCATTGATGTCGACCTTCGCCTTCATGCCAACGGCGACCTTCGCCAAATCTTCCTTGGCAAACTGAGCCGCTACCACCAGTGACGATGTATCGGACAACACCGCTACCGTGTCGTAAGCTTTAATCGCCGCACCCTTCTGGGCGGAGACGGAAACTACCGTGCCGGAGAACGGCGCCCGCAAGGTACCGTCCGCAATCGTTTTCTCCAAATCCTCCAGCGCTTGGCGCTGTTCCTCAAAAACGATAGAGGCTTCCTCGAATTCGATCGGGTCCTTCTCATCCTTCGTACGCAGCAGCTCCTTCATGGAGATTTCCTGCTTGCGGAATTCCAGCTTCTTCTTGCGCAAATCCTTCTGCAGGTCTTCTACGTCCAGTTGAATCAGAGCGTCGCCCTGCTTGACCTTATCTCCCGCCTTGACCATGACTTCCTTCACGTGGAGATTATCCTCCGTAAAAAATAACGGCTCCTCCCGCTGGCTCATGATCTTGCCAACCGCACTGACTTTGAGCTCTATCGTCTCCGTGCGTACCTCATACTCCGGTTTCTTCGAGATCGTCGGCGGCGTGATGACCGGCAGGTCCTCCTCCGCTTCTTCGTTCGGCAGCAAGGCACAGCCCGTGGATGCCACCAAAGACAAGCTTAGGGATAAAATCCCCAGCGTTCGAAATAGCCCCGATTTCCCTCCTTTACCCGATAAATTTGCCATCCACCATTTCGTAAACATGGTCCGCTACCTCCAGGATTGTAGGATCGTGTGTGGTCATACAGATTGTCACGTGTTCGGTCTGTATGATGTTCTTGAATACTGCCATGACTTGTGCTCCCATTTGCGAATCGAGATTGGCCGTCGGTTCATCCGCCAACAGTAGCTTTGGACGGTGAGCGATCGCTTTGGCGATCGCCACCCGCTGCTGTTCCCCCCCGGACAGTTCGAACGGACGGTGGAACATCCGCTTGCCCAGCCCTACGAGCTCCAAGCAGTGGGTTACGCGCCGCTTCCATTCTTGGGGCGGAACTCCCGCCATTCGGAGCGACAGCTCGACATTCTCCCAGGCAGACAGCAACGGAAGTAAAGCATACGCTTGGAAAATAAAGCCAATCTGATCCCGGCGCAGCAGCGTCCGTTTATCGTCGTTCAACTCATGAAGCGGCTGGCCTCGGAACCAAATTTCGCCCGACGTCGGCTGGTCCAATCCGCCGAGCATATTGAGCAGCGTCGTTTTGCCCGAGCCGGAACGCCCTTTAAGCATCACCAACTGACCGGAAAGCACCTCCATGTTGATCCCTTTCAAAACCTGGATTTCTCCTCCGCCAACCGGAAAAGAACGCCGAACTTCTCTGACCGACAAGATGGGTCCGGTCTCTTTCTCCGGTTCTTCTTCTAGCGCACGAGTTGCAATGACCTCGGCGGTTGCATCCTCTATGGCCGTCTCCTCCGAGGAGATAGCGACTTCCGCTTCCGCCTGCGGGACCGGAGAGTCCGCTCCGGACTGAACTTCGACTTTTTCTGGTTTACGAAGCCATCGCATCATCGTGTATCGTTCTCCCATTTTCCTAATTTGTGATTCTGCCTCGTCTTGCTCTTCTTGACCTTGTCTAGCAATTCATTTACGTCTTGCATTATAAACGAAATACTATGGCAAAAAGTTACAACGAAATGAACGAACGGGAACATTTTTCTTCCAGATTTTAAGCGCTGATGCTAGGTTACAATCCTGTTAGAATTA
Organism: Paenibacillus rhizolycopersici; assembly: GCF_014947195.2. NCBI lineage: Bacteria > Bacillati > Bacillota > Bacilli > Caryophanales > Paenibacillaceae > Paenibacillus > Paenibacillus rhizolycopersici. The sequence continues at coordinate 21,959 of NZ_JADCNN020000003.1, forward strand.
AGGAGAATTCTACTAGAATCGGCAAGGAGAACTACTTCATGAAAAAATTGATTCCCCCTTTGCTTGCAGTGACGTTATTGCTTACCGCCGCTGTTTTCCGCCTGCAGCCGGCAGCTGCCGACAAACTCCCGTATACGGATATATCGGCCAGCTATGCCAAAGATGCGATCATTCGATTACATGCCAATAACGTGATGAAAGGAACATCCGAGTCTTTGTTTTCCCCTACCCGCTCGATAACTCGGGCGGAATTCATGACGACACTAACGCGGATCTTCCAAGTCAATCCGGCGGAATCCGCCGTTCCGGCCTATCGCGACGTTCCGAAGAGCGCTTGGTATTACGGTACGATCCAGGCTGCAACCGAGCTTGGCCTGACGGAGGGTATGGGCGACGGCATTTTCCAGCCCGAACAGCCGCTGACCCGCCAGGAGGCCGCGGCTTGGCTAGTTCGCGCGCTGAAGCAAACAGTGTCGTCGGCTAACGCACCGACCAGCTACAAGGACGAAACGTCGATCGCCGTCTGGGCCAAACCGTATATCGGCTCGATTTCGCAGTTGGGACTGATGCAGGGCAGCGGCGGAATGTTCTACCCGGCGCAGGCGATCACCCGTCAGGAGACTGCGGTCATCCTGGACCGGTTGCTGCAGGACAAGCGCTGGACCGATGCGATTGCAGCGAACAGTAATCCGGGGATTCGCATCGGCTGGCAATATGGACAATCCACTGAAGCTTATAAGAAGTCGGTTCTGCAATCGAACGTAAACGTGCTTGCGCCTAGGTGGTATTTTCTCGAAAGTACCGGCAAAATCTCCGATTCCAGCGTTCCTCCCCTAATAACCTGGGCCAAAAGTAACGGCAAACAGGTATGGGCCATGGTCGGCAACCGGTTTGATCAGGAAACAACGCACAAGATGCTCGCTTCCAGCTCGTTGTCCTCGGATGCGATTCAGAGTTTGAAGTCCTATGTACAAAAATACGGGTTGAACGGCATTAACGTAGATTTCGAGAATATTGCGGCCTCCGACCGGAGCTTGTTTACGTCATTTATCAGCAAGCTAGCCCAGGAGCTTCACTCCGTTTCCGCCGTATTGTCCGTCGATCTTCCGCCTGATCTTGGCACCGACTGGTCGGATGCGTACAATTACGCCGAATTGGCCAAGAGCGCAGATTACCTGGTCGTTATGGCCTATGACGAGCACTGGAGCGGAGCTTCGGCCGGTTCGGTCGCTTCGCTCGGCTGGGTACAAAAGCACCTCGACAAACTGCTCGCCAAGGTACCCGCCGACCAGCTCGTCCTTGGAATGCCGCTATACACGCGGGATTGGAGCCTGAGTGGCAATGGGGCTACTTTGTCATCGGAGGACATTTCCCTCCCCGAGCAAAATAACCGGGTCAGCCAATATGGAGTAAAGCCGAAATGGAACGCGGCGGCAGGCCAGTATACCGTGGAATATCGGAAGAACGGCACGCTGCACAAAATATGGCTGGAGGACGCCCGTTCTCTATCCGAGAAATACCGGTTAGGGGCGAAATACGGCATCGCCGGGTATGCCTACTGGCATATCGGCGGAGACTCGCCGGACGTATGGACCAGCCTGAAGAATGCGGAGAAATACGAGGGATTTTCGTTTAAGTAAAAAAAGGCCACCCGTGAGATAAGCGAATGCGCGCTTCTCAGGGGTGGTTCTTTTCTGTATAACAATAGTCTGATTCACACGTCTATTCCGCGTTACCGAAAGAAGCGGGGTCCTTCCGCCAAGACTGGAGGAGTTCCAGATCTTCCGACTGGATGTCGCCGCGCTTCACGGCAACGTCAATCAGCGCCGTATAGTTGGACAGGGTTTGCAGCGGGAAGCCCGCATCGGCAAAGGCCTGCACGGCTTTGTCCAACTGATAGCTGAAGATCGCCAATACGGCCAACGGCTCCGCCCCGGCGTCGCGAACGGCTTGCGCCGCCTTAATCGAGCTGCCGCCGGTGGAGATCAAATCCTCGATGACGACAACCTTTTGCCCCGGTTTGATCAAACCTTCGATTTGATTCTCTTTGCCGTGCCCTTTGGCCTTATCGCGAATGTAGGCCATCGGCAGGCCCAGCTTCTGCGAAGCGAACGCCGCGTGCGGGATGCCGGCCGTTGCCGTTCCGGCGATCACCTCGGCATCCGGGTACGTTTCGCGAATCATGGCTGCAAACGATTCAGCGATCAAGTCGCGGATTTCAGGGTACGACATCGTAAGCCGGTTGTCGCAATAAATCGGCGACTTGATACCTGAGGTCCAAGTGAACGGCTGATGCGGACGGAGCGCCACCGCCCCGATGTCCAGCAGACTTCCGGCGATTTGCGCTTCTACCGATTGAGTGTTAGTCATGACAACATCATCTCCTTAATGATCGATTCCGCCGCTTCACGCGGATTTGGGGCAGCAATGATCGGCCGCGCAACGACGATGTAATCCGTGCCTTGGGCCATCGCCTCGCCTGGTGTCAAAGTGCGCGACTGATCGCCTTGCGGGCTGTTCGCCGGGCGAATTCCCGGCGTCACGGTCAGGAAGGCTTGTCCGCATTGCGCTTTGATCGCCGTCACCTCAAGAGGCGAAGCGACAACGCCGTCCAGACCGGCTTGGCGGGCCAATTCCGCGTAATGCACAACAGCTCGCTCCACTTCGCCCGGAATGCCGATTTCCTCGTTCATCACTTGGCGGCTCGTGCTCGTCAGTTGCGTGACCGCGATGATCTTCGGCATCGTCAGCGAACGGTCGCTCTCCAGCGCGGCCAAAGCCCCCTCCCGGGCCGCTTTCATCATGTCCAGCCCGCCTCCGGCATGCACGTTAAACAGATCCACGCCTAGCTTCGTGACACTGTTTGCCCCGCCCTTGACCGTGTTCGGGATGTCATGCATTTTCACGTCTAGAAAAACGGAGTACCCCCGCTGCTTCAATTCGCGGATCAATTCTGGACCAGCCGCGTAAAACAGCTGCAGCCCCACCTTCATGTAACAAGGGATCCCCTCCAGCTCCTTCAGCAGCTTCCGCGCCTGATCCGCATCGGGGAAGTCCAGGCCGACGATCAGTTTCCCTGCCGCATCTTCAAACGAACGCAAATCCGCTCTCCTCCATTCATGCTTGCGGCTCCGAAGCATGATGCTTCCGAGCCGCCGCTTAATGTTTCGTTTTACCCAGCTTCGTGATCAAAAGTCGATTTTTGAACTTCCTCTTTAAAGCGTAGGCATGGCTTGGGAGGAGAAGTTGATCGTCTCCAACATCTCCAGCAGTGCCCGGACCGTATCCAGCGAGGTCATGCAGACGACGCCGTTCTCCACCGCTTCCCGGCGGATGCGGAAGCCGTCGCGTTCCGGCTCTTTACCTTTGGTCAGCGTATTGATGACAAAGTGAGCTTCGCCGTTTCGGATCAGATCCAGGATGTTCGGCACCCCTTCCGACAGCTTGTAGACGGTCGTTACGTGGATGCCTGCCTCAATCAGCGCGGAAGCCGTGCCGTCCGTAGCGATGATCTTGTAGCCCAGGCGGTAGAAGCCGCGCAGCAAGTCAACCGCTTCCTGCTTATCTTTATCGGCTACCGTGGCGATGATCGCTCCGGTAGCAGGGATCTTCATGCCCGCGCCAATCAAACCTTTATACAGCGCTTTGGCATATTGCGGATCGCGGCCCATCACCTCGCCGGTCGATTTCATTTCCGGTCCAAGCGTCGGCTCAACACGGCGCAGCTTGGCGAAGGAGAACACGGGAACCTTGACCGCAACCTGGGTGCTTTCCGGCCACAGGCCGTTTTGGTAGCCAAGATCGCTAAGCTTCGTACCGAGGATACATTGGGTGGCCACGTTCGCCATCGGAATGTTCGTCACTTTGCTCAGGAACGGTACCGTCCGCGACGAGCGCGGGTTGACTTCGATGACGTACACTTCGTTTTTGTAGATGACGAATTGGATGTTGACCAAGCCAATCGTCTTCAGCTCACGGGCGATCTTCATCGTGATCTCGGCGATTTTCCCCTTCAATTCCTCGGACAAATGCTGAGGTGGGTAAACCGCAATCGAGTCGCCCGAGTGTACCCCAGCGCGTTCGATATGCTCCATGATCCCCGGGATGAGCACCGTCTCCCCGTCACAGATGGCGTCAACTTCCACTTCCTTGCCCAGCATGTAGCGGTCGATCAGTACCGGATGCTGCGGGTTAATGTTCACCGCTTCCTCCATGTAGCGGAGCAGTTCCTCATCGGAGTAGACAATTTCCATCGCCCGGCCCCCGAGTACATACGACGGTCTGACTAGCACCGGATAACCAAGGGACTGTGCCGTCCCCACGGCTTCTTCCACAGAAGTGACCGTGCTGCCCTTCGGTTGCGCGATGTCGAGCTTCGACAAGAGAGCTTCGAACTTCTTCCGATCCTCGGCTTCGTCAATGCTCTCGAGGGAGGTGCCGAGAATGCGCACGCCCTCCGCTTGTAGCGGCGCCGCCAGGTTGATCGCCGTTTGGCCGCCGAATTGCACGATGACGCCCACCGGCTTCTCCTCTTCGATTACGTTCATCACGTCCTCGAAGAATAACGGCTCGAAGTACAGGCGATCCGACGTGTTAAAGTCAGTGGATACCGTCTCCGGATTGTTGTTGATGATGACGGCTTCGTAACCGGCTTTTTGAATCGCCCATACCGCATGTACCGTCGAGTAGTCAAATTCAATCCCTTGCCCGATCCGGATCGGTCCGGAGCCAAGCACGACGATCTTTTCTTTGTCGGTTTGGAGGACTTCATTTTCCGTTTCATAGGTCGAGTAGTAGTAAGGCGTGGAGGCCTCAAACTCGGCTGCACACGTGTCGACCATTTTGTAAACCGGCTTCAACCCGTGCTCTTTGCGGAAGCTTCTTACTTCAGCTTCGGTCCGGTGCGTGCCTGATGGCTGCCCGGCAGTACGCAGCTCGGCGATAGCCCGGTCGGTAAACCCTAAGCGCTTCGCTTCGTACAGCGTATCATAGGAAAAGAACTCTTCCCCCGCAATTTGCTTCTCGAATTCCACCAAGCGTTCGATTTTGTCGAGGAACCACCAGTCGATTCCGGTTAATTCCTGGATTTGCTGCAGCTTGTAGCCCCGGCGGAATGCTTCGGCGATCAAGAATAGCCGCTCGTCGTCCGCCTTGATCAGACGGTTGTTTAACGTCTCTTCGTCGATTTTCTCCGCGCCTTTCAGGTACAGGCGATGCGTGCCGATCTCGAGCGACCGGACCGCTTTATGAATGGACTCCTCAAATGTGCGGCCGATGGCCATCACTTCGCCGGTCGCCTTCATCTGCGTACCTAGCTTACGGTTCGCGTGGATGAATTTATCGAACGGCCAGCGTGGGATTTTGCTGACGATGTAATCAAGCGTCGGCTCGAAGCAAGCGTAGGTCTGCCCTGTGACCGGGTTGACGATTTCGTCGAGCGTGTAACCCATCGCGATTTTAGCCGCCATTTTAGCGATCGGGTAGCCTGTCGCTTTAGACGCAAGCGCCGAAGAACGGCTGACCCGCGGATTTACTTCGATGACATAGTATTGGAAGCTCTGCGGATCCAGCGCAAACTGCACGTTGCAGCCGCCTTCGATGTTCAGCGCCCGGATGATCTTAAGCGAGGCCGAACGCAGCATCTGATATTCACGGTCGGAGAGCGTTTGGCTCGGCGCGACAACGATGCTGTCCCCGGTATGTACGCCCACCGGATCAAAGTTCTCCATGTTGCAGACCACGATGCAGTTGTCGTTGGCGTCTCGCATGACTTCGTATTCGACTTCCTTCATGCCGGCGATCGATTTCTCGATCAAGCATTGACCGATCGGGCTGTAGCGAATGCCTGAAGCTACCGTCTCGCGGAGTTCCTCTTCCGTGGCACAGATCCCGCCGCCGGTACCTCCAAGCGTATACGCCGGACGGACAATGACCGGGTAGCCGATCTCATTAGCGAATTGCAGCGCTTCATCCACTGTGGTGATAATAGAGCTTTCCGGCACCGGTTGCTCCAGTTCACGCATCAGCTCGCGGAACAAGTCGCGGTCCTCCGCTTTTTCGATCGAAGTCAGCTGCGTGCCGAGGAGCTTCACATTTTCGCGTTCCAGTACACCTGCGCGGGCCAGCTCAACCGCCATGTTCAGGCCGGTTTGCCCGCCAAGCGTTGGAAGCAAGCCGTCAGGCCGCTCCTGACGAATGATTTGCGTTACGAATTCCAGGGTGATGGGTTCGATGTAAACCTTGTCGGCCATGTTCGTATCGGTCATGATCGTCGCCGGGTTGCTGTTGATCAGCACCACCTCGACGCCTTCTTCTTTCAGCGCCTGACAGGCTTGCGTTCCGGCGTAATCGAACTCGGCTGCCTGGCCGATCACGATCGGTCCAGAGCCGATGACGAGTATTTTCTTAAGGTCTTTGTTGATCGGCATAGGTTTACAGTTCTCCTTTCGCAGCGGCCATCAGTTTGGCTTGGCGGGGCTTTTGCGGGTTCTGCCGCTTATGTTCGCGGATCATCTCAATGAACCGGTCGAACAAGTAGCTATTGTCGTAAGGTCCCGGAGCCGCCTCCGGATGATATTGGACAGAAAAGGCCGGATATTTCTTATGCTTAAGTCCTTCGATCGTTTTGTCATTATTGTTGATATGCGTCACTTCCAGCTCCGTGCCGGCAATGGACGCTTCGTTTACGGTGTAGCCGTGGTTTTGCGACGTAATGTAGCAGCGGCCGGACTCCAGCTCCTTGACGGGATGGTTACCGCCGCGATGGCCGAATTTCAGCTTCTCCGTATCGGCGCCGCAAGCCAAGGCGAACAGCTGGTGGCCCAGGCAAATCCCAAAAATCGGATACTCACCGAGCAGCTCGGCGATCATCTCCGCGGCGTAAGGAACGTCTTTCGGGTCCCCAGGTCCGTTGGACAGTTGGATGCCGTCCGGGTGAAGGCGGCGGATTTCATCCGCGGTCGTATTATGCGGCACGATCACTACATCGCAATCGCGTTTGTTCAGCTCGCGCAGAATCCCGCTTTTTGCGCCGAAGTCGACCAGCACGATCCGTTCCTTGGATCCCGGACTACTGTATACATGATGCGTTGAAGTTTGCGCGACTTGATTGCGCAACTCGGCAATGCTGGTGGCCAGCATCATTTCCTTTAACTCGTCGATCGATTTCGCCGAGGTGGTCAGAATTCCTCTCATCGTTCCCTGATGGCGGATAAGGCGCGTCAGCATGCGCGTATCGATGTCGGTAATGCCGGGAATGCCGTATTCCTTGAGCAGGTCACCCAAATTGTATTGGGCCCGCCAGTTGCTTGGGGTCGGTTCATAGCGGCGAACCACAAAGCCGTGAATCGATGGTGCAACGGATTCAAAGTCGTCGCGCGAAATGCCATAGTTCCCGATCAGCGGATACGTCATCGTGACGATTTGCCCGCAGTAAGAAGGATCGGACAGCACCTCTTGGTACCCCGTAATTCCCGTATTAAAAACGACCTCCCCCGTCTTTTCCCCTTCCGCTCCAAATGAGGTTCCGGTAAACAGCGTGCCGTCTTCCAACAATAGTCTTGCCTGCATCCTGCAGCACTCCTTTATCCATAAGCTGAATTACTATATTCACATCCGCCCATTAACGGGCTAGTTCGAGCGCGTCGTTCCATACCAGCTTCCCTTTGACGATCGTTGCGACAGGCCAGCCTTTTAGATCCCACCCCGTAAATGGGGTGTTCCGCCCTTTCGAGGCAAAAGCCGCCGGATCAACCGTTCGTTCCGCGTTCAGATCCACGATCGTCAGGTCGGCTGGAGCTCCCGATACCAACCGTCCCGCTTCCAAGCCGAACACACGGGCCGGATCCGCCGTCATCCGCTGCACCAGCATCGCCAGGCTCCAGCGACCCGTGGCCACGAACTTCGTGTACAGCAGCGGGAAGGCCGTCTCGAAACCCACGATGCCAAACGGCGCTTGCTGCATGCCTTTCGCTTTCTCCTCTTCGCTATGCGGGGCATGGTCGGTTACGACAATATCGAGCGTACCGTCTTCCAACGCAGCGATGCATGCTTCGACATCTCGGCGCGAACGCAGCGGTGGATTCATTTTCCAGTTGGCATCAAGGCCCGGAATATCCTCTTCGGACAAAATCAGATGGTGAGGGCATACCTCCGCAGTGACGTTGATGCCGATTTGCTTCGCTTGGCGGATCAGCCTAATCGACTGCTCTGTGCTTACGTGGCACACATGGTAGTGAACCCCGGTCGCTTCCGCGAGCAAAATATCCCGCCCGACATGAATCGCCTCCGATTCATTCGGAATTCCCTTTAGACCATGCTTTCGGGCGAATTCCCCTTCAGCCACCGGTGCTCCTTCCACAAGTGAATTGTCTTCGCAGTGGGCGATCACGGGCATCCCCAGTGAGGCTGCCTGCCGCATTGCATCCTTCATCATCTGCGCATTTTGCACGCCGACGCCGTCATCGGTGAAGCCGATGGCCCCGGCGTCTTTCAAAGCTGCGAAGTCGGTCAGCTCCCGGCCAAGCTCGCTTTTGGTGATGGCCGCATAAGGCAGCACGTTCACCAGTCCGGCTTCTGTGGCCTTCTGTAACACAAACCGTACGGTATCCGGGTTGTCAGTCACCGGCCGAGTGTTCGGCATACAGGCGATCGTGGTAAATCCGCCTTGAGCTGCTGACCTTGAGCCGGTTTCGATCGTCTCTTTATGCTCGAACCCCGGTTCACGCAAATGAACGTGCATATCGATAAATCCCGGAGTGACCAGTCTGCCGCCGGCATCGATGACCTGGGTCCCGGCTTCTGCGTTTGCCTGACCAAGTTGCCCTGCTTTCTCAACCTTGGCGATGACTCCGTCTTCGATCGTGATTTGAGATAACTCTTGCTCCCCTAGTTCGTCTAAGATGTTGGCATTGATAATGACAAGCCGCATGCTTTAATCCCCCCGCTGATTTGAGTACGTACCGAAAAACGTCCATCGACCGTCTTGCAGCCTCTACTACTCCGCTATCGCTTACAGCAAAGCGCGTTCCATAACCGCCATGCGAATCGGAACCCCGTTTTGCATCTGCTTAAAAATTCGGGATTGCGGATGTTCCACCACCGCATCGTCGATCTCCACGCCCCGGTTCACCGGAGCTGGATGCATGATCAGCGCATGCGGCGCAAGCGCTGCGGCCCGTTCTTCCGTCAAGCCGTATTGCAAGCGGTATTCTTCGGCCGACTTGATCAGCCCGTCTGTATGGCGTTCCAACTGAACTCGCAGCATCATGACCACATCGGCACAAAGCGCTTCGTCCATCGGAATGTAAGATGCGTGCGTACTCAGTTCCGGCGCTTGCATATTCTCCGGCGCGCAGAGCTTCACTTCGGCGCCGAATTTCTGCAACGCCCACAAATTGGAGCGAGCGACCCGGCTATGCTTGATATCTCCGATAATCGACACTTTTAGTCCGCTGAGTTCTCCGAAGTGTTGTTTCATCGTATATAGATCCAGCAACGCTTGCGTCGGATGCTCGTTATTGCCGTCGCCGGCATTGACCAGCGGCACCGATACCCGCTTGGCTAGTTCCTCCAGCATACCGATGGGCTTCAGCCGGATCACGCCGGCGTCGATCCCCATGGATTCCAGCGTGCGGACGGTATCGTATATCGATTCGCCCTTCTCCACGCTGGAAGCGGCTGCCGCGAAGTTGAGCACCTGAGCGCCTAACCGTTTCTCCGCCATCTCGAAGGAGAAGCGGGTGCGCGTACTATTTTCAAAAAACATATTTGCGACGAAATGATCCTTCAGCACCGGGATCATCTTCTCTTCCTTTGCATCCCAGTAGGCCGCTCGGTCGAGGATCGCGGAAATTTCCGCCGCGCTCAAATCCTTTAGTCCGAGAAGGCTACGTTCCTTCACAGCGGTTACCGTCAGCGCCATCCTAGTTCCCCTCCCGTGCCTGCAGGATCTGAACCAGATCGGTGCCGTCATGCTCCGTCAGGAGAACTTCGATTTCTTCCGCCCGCGAGGTCGGCACGTTCTTACCGATGTAGTCAGCACGGATCGGAAGTTCTCGGTGCCCCCGGTCGGCGAGTACCGCTAGTTGGATCGACTCGGGACGACCGCAATCCATGATCGCATCCATCGCTGCCCGAATCGTACGGCCAGTGTACAGCACATCGTCGAACAGGATCACTTTCTTGCCTTGAATCGATACCGGGAAAGTTGCTTTGCCAGACCCCAGAGCGGATTCCTCTTTATCGTCACGGTAGTTCGTTACGTCAAGCTCACCCCATGGAATAGCTGTTCCTTCGATGCTCTCTAGGCGTTCAGCCAGTCGTTTCGCGAGGTAGACACCTCTTGTTTTGATGCCGGCCAGTACACATCCCTCAATGCCTTTGTTTCTTTCCAAAATTTCATGCGCAATTCTTGTCAGTGCCCTCCGAATCGCCGTTTCGTCCATTATGATATGACTTTCGTTGCTCACAGCCTGCGACCTCCTTAAGGGATAGGGTCACCTTGCATCGTCCGTGATAGGCGCATAAAAAAACTCCTTGCCGGAAATCCAGGCAAGGAGTCTTTAGCCACAGTTATACTATGACTGTCATGTAGGTCTTGGGTATATGGTTCCGCCACAAAGAAGCGAAGTCCGCCCAATTCCCCATTCACGTTACCTTGCCAGCCTCACGGGACTGAATTAAAGGTGCTTATGGTTTACATGAATTATGACAGAATGAGGCTAGCCTGTCAAGACACCCAACCCAGTTCATACATCCCCAATGCTGAGGTTTATTCCAACTCCCTTTGAAAGCCTGCTGTGTTGATGATTGTTTATAATTATACATAGTATGTTATATTTATTCAACCCTGAGTTTTGTCGGCTTATCCGCATTGAATCGCTATATTCCCTTTAGTATTCGCCTGATCATTTTGTATGTTTCTATTGTTAACACGCATATTTAACCAATATGTCAGGTAAAGATTAGGCAGCAGCAGATCAGTACCACCTAAACTCGATTGGCGAGACATCTTGTACTAATACCTTTTTCTTTTCCTCGTCGCCAACTCCAGCCACTGAACGAAAGGGATAATCGTGAAAAGGTGGCAACAAGGACAACCCCGGCAATTCGGCGGGCAATTAGACAAAACAGAAAAACCGCCCCTCGGGCATAAAACCCTTGGAGCGGCTTGGTTAGTACAAGTCGTCGGTTAGAATATGAACTTCAAGTCGCCTAGGCGGCGTTTGATTTCGGAAATAACGCGATGCTCTTCGTCCTCGCCGTCGGCGATGAACGTGACGGAGAAACGGACGTAATGCCCCGCATCGTCCCACGGCACCGTGGAAATCAGCTTCTCACGGATCAAAAACTGCGAAAAATCTTCGGCCGTCGCAAATGTCGGTCCGCCTTCCACGCCTTTCGGCGCTTCAACGTAGAGGAAAAACGATCCCTTTGGCTTCTTCGCGTTGAAGCCCAAATCATTCAGCGCGCTCACCAGCAGTTCGTGACGGCGCGAGTATTTGGCAGCGATCCGCTCCGTAATCTCCGGATGGGCAAGCCCATAAGCGGCTGCTTTTTGAATCGCAATGAATTGACCCGAATCGTTGTTGTCTTTCACGTCGCTGAACGCCTTAACAACCAGCGGGTTCCCGGCCACAAATCCGATTCTCCACCCCGTCATGTTGTACGACTTGGACAACGAGTGCAGCTCGACGCCCACATCCTTCGCACCTGGGACGGAAAGGAAACTTAGCGGCTTCAGCCCATCATAGGTTAATGCCGCATAAGGCGCGTCATGTACGATGACAACTTGATATTTCTTCGCCCAATCCACCACTTTGGCAAAAAACTCTCTTGTCGCGCTCGCACCCGTCGGATTGTTCGGATAATTCAAATACAGCAGTTTGGCCTTACGGGCGATCTCTTCCGGAATTGCATCCAGATTCGGCAGGAAATCGTTCTCTTCGGTCAACTGCACCGTATAAACCTCGCCGCCGAGGTACTTCGTGTGCGTTCCGATGATCGGGTAACCCGGTACGGTCATAATCGTGATATCGCCGGGATTGATGAAGCAGGAAGGCAGCATGGCAATCGCCGGTTTTGAGCCGATCGAGTGTACGACCTCTGCGACGGGATCAATGCCTTCGACGCCAAATACATCATGGAGGTACTTCGCTGCCGCCTCCTTGAGCTCAGCAATCCCGTTGTCGGCGTAACCACGGTTCTCGCGTTTGGCCGCTTCCTCCGCCAGCTTTGCCACGATACCGGCATCGGCCATGTCATCCGGCTCACCGACGCCCATATCGATCAGCTCGACCTCGGGGAAATCCTTCTTCGCCGCCGCTTTAGCCCGTTTGATTTTCTCAAATTTATAAATAGCGGTGTCTTTGCCGTAATTCGCCCCGCCAATGCGCTCCGCAAATTGTTGTTGAATATAGGTTTCTTGTCCGTTCAGCGTACTCATATCAGACGTCCATCTCCTTTGTATACATTAAAAAATCCATTCTCGAATGGTTCGAACTCGCACTTTAAATATGCAGGAATTCGGCCCATTTAGAGAATGGATTAATCACCTGATCGTTTGTACTTTTTGATCAAGCTGTCTCCTGGAGGTGAACAATTGAATGGTTGCTTAACGGTTTCGGAGCGATTGCAGCACCGCTTCCATATCTGCAGGAATTGGAGCGCTGAATTCTAAATAACGCCCATCGTCAGGGTGTTCAAACCCTAATACGGCGGCGTGCAACGCTTGTCCGTCCATCTTGATTCCTTTGCTGCGGCCATATAGCGGGTCTCCCACCAACGGATGGCCAATGAACTTCATATGAACCCGAATTTGATGCGTTCGACCGGTTTCCAGCTTGAGCTCAAGCAGTGTATAGTCCCCGAACCGTTCAACGACTTGAAAATGCGTCACCGCCTGTTTGCTGTTCCGTTCGATCACCGTGTACATTTTGCGGTCATGGGGATCGCGGCCGATCGGTGCATCCACCGTTCCTTGATCATGGCTGACATTGCCGTGCACCAGGGCATAATATTTCCGTGTCACGCTGTGTGCTTTGAGCTGAGCTGCCAACGAGGCATGCGCCTTATCGTTCTTGGCTGCCATAATCAGCCCCGACGTGTCCTTATCGATGCGATGCACGATACCGGGCCGGAGCTCGCCATTGATCCCCGATAAGTCCTTGCAGTGGTACATCAAGGCGTTGACGAGTGTGCCCGAAGAATGACCCGGCGCAGGATGCACAACCATGCCTCGCGGCTTGTTAACGACGATGGCATCCCCGTCTTCATAATAAATATCGAGCGGAATGTTCTCCGGCTCGATTTCCGCAGGTTCTGCCTCGGGTATGGTCAATTCCACTCGATCGCCTTCTGCCAGCTTGTAATTCGCTTTGACCGGCGCATCGTTTACGACCAGGTTCCCCGCTTCAATCCACAATTGAATCTGGCTGCGGGAGACGTCCTCTCCCAGCAGCGTTTTTGCATATTTATCGATTCGCTCTTTCGCGTCGGCCGATCCAGCCACCCACTCGAGCTTCTCTTCTTCGAATTCCTCTGACATTTTGTTCAAACTCATACGTTTTCCTCATGCTCCTGATGGGCTGCGGCTTGCTTCTCTCGACGGATTTCCAACAGCGAATCCAAAATGATCAGGGCAACACCGACAACAATGCAGGAATCCGCAACATTAAAAATCGGAAAGGTATACGTCCCGAAATTGAACATCAGAAAATCGACGACTTCCCCACTGACAGCACGATCCAGGAAGTTGCCGATCGCCCCGCCGAGGACCAGGGACAATGCAACCGGCAGAAGCTTGTTTGGTTGTTTTCTTACTTTAAGCAAATACCAGACAATCCCTACTACCACAACCGTAGTCACCACGATAAAAAACCAGCGTTGATCCTGCAAAATGCCAAACGCTGCGCCGCGGTTCCGATGGGAGGTAATGATAAAGAAGTCGCCGATCACCGGAATCTGTTCCCCGATCGTAAGTCCGGTCGCAATCCAATATTTCGTGCCTTGATCCACCAGAAAAACGATTAATGCAATCAAAAAATATACCACGCGGTCAGTCACCTCGTTTTTCATTTCCTGCCCGCAACTAAGCGGCAGGATATTCCTCTTCTAAGCCTTGTTTATTGTAGCACAGCCGGAAATGACCCGTCCATGCGCGAAAGGATTTTCCTTAGGTATTTCGTCATGGTTCTGCACAAAATACCGCTAGAGGAGACGTTTCAAACAACCGCTCTAGACACAGAAAGGAAGGAGCAACCTTATGCCGCATTTAACGAAGACCCAGCTGGCGGAACTCACCGCGAAGCTGAAGGAAACTCAGTCCGCTTTAGTCGAACAATTGTCGGATAATGATCACTATGGAATGAATGAATCGATGCGCGATAATACGAATGAGCTCAGCCCGATCGATAATCATCCCGGAGACCTTGGTTCAGAAGTATATGAACGGGGAAAAGACCTGGCGCTCGCCGAGCATCATGAACTTCACCTGGCTCGGGTAGAAGATGCGCTTGAACGGATCGAGGAAGGCAGCTACGGTTACTGCGCGACCTGCGGCAAACCAATCAGCTTCGAACGGCTCAGCGCTATCCCTGAAACGGCGTACTGTAAGGATCACAGCCCGCAAACGTTCGTTTCCGCCAAACGACCGATCGAAGAGATCTTCTTGTCTCCTCCGTTCGGACGAACGAGCTTGGATGAACGCGACGACCAAAACGGGTTCGACGGAGAGGATGCCTGGCAGATCGTCGAGAGCTTCGGGACCTCGAATTCGCCGGCAATGGCCGAGGATTCAGAAATCGATGATTACAATGACATGGAAATCGAAGCGTCCGAAGAGCTGGACGGATTTGTCGAGCCTTATGAATCGTTCATTGCTACCGATATCTATGGCCAAAACGTTTGCTTTTTCCGTAACGGGGTCTACCGGAAACATATGAGTGCCACGGAGCATTTGGAAAGCGAGGACTCGCTGGGAACCGGCTCTAATAAGTATTAAGCTCAAGCTGTCTTTGCACGATGCGCACGATGTCCGCGATATAATCGCCGATGATCGGCAAATTCAACGCCCCAAGTACCTGCAGAACGTAAATGATCGTTGCCGCAAAAAAGGTAAAACCGATCGCCACGCCAACCCCACGGGCCGTACCGGACAACACATTCAACCAAATAAGACGCCAGGGTCGATTCAACAATTCGGTGTATTCAGCGATGCGCGATCTCTCCAGTTGCCTGGTCCAGTTCAAGGTTAGGCGATATACGGCATTCATTTGTTCCTCCGGCGTGCCCGGTATAGGCTCCACAGTGGATTCGGGCGCCGGTTTATGACGAGTCATTTACACCCCATCCTTTGCTCCCCAGAGTATCCTAAAACACAAACGAGCCCGGTCTTCCTAGAAGGAGACCGCAGGCTCGTTTGCTTCAATTGCTATTATTATGGCCTTGATGGAAAAGCTCCATTCAAGCGTTTAGGCGTCAATCGCAATCCCGATCGATTTGCTGCCGAGATCCACCGTTTCAACAGAGCCCTGCGGCTTGCCAAAGGCGACGTCCGTAATCAGTACGTTTTCGCGCAGCACATGCTCAAACGCGGTGATGGCAGCTTTCAATTCGTCGTCAACATCCAGGGTGAGATGCACCCGCTTCTCGATCGGCAGATCCAGCTTCTTGCGGGTATCTTGAACGGCGCGCACGACTTCGCGTACCCATCCCTCTTGCTCCAGCTCCGGTGTGATATCCGTATTCAGCGCTACAGTCAACCCGTAACCGGAAGCAGAAGCGTATCCCGGCTTCGCCTGCTTCTCAACGAGCAGTTCATCCGCGGTTACAACCAGTTCTTCGCCTTCCGGAGAAGTTACGGTGAATTGACCTTGCTCTACGATCGCACGGGTTTGTTCCGCCGCAAGGTTCTTCAGGTATCCTTGCAGGAAACCGATGTTTTTACCGTATTTCTTGCCGGCCACTTTTAGGTTCATTTTCAAGGTGAAATCAACGAAGCCGCTGTCGCTGGTTTCGATGTCGATCGCCTTGACGTTAATCTCTTCCTTGATGATGTCTTCATATTCGCTAACTGCAAACTCGCGATCCATGGAAACGATCAGGCTAGACAACGGTTGACGCGTCTTGATGCCACTCTCGTTGCGAACATTACGAGCCAGCTCGACGATTTGACGTGCGCTTTCCATGTCTTTTTCCAGATCCAGATCGATCAGCGATTCATCCGCCTGCGGATAGTCGGCCAAGTGAACGCTCTCCCCGCCGCCCAGGTTGGTGTAAATATCCTCGGCGATCATTGGCGCAAATGGCGCGATTAGCTTGGATACTGTAAGAAGCACGTGGGTCAGCGTCTGGTAGGCGGACAATTTGTCCTCCGTCAAGCCGCTGCCCCAGAAGCGGTCGCGAGAACGACGGATATACCAGTTGCTCAGCTCGTCGATAAACCCTTCAATCGCTTGCGAGGAGTTGACGAAATCATTAACCGCCAATCCTTTGTCAACGACTGGAATCAAGCTGTTCAGACGGGACAGGACCCAGCGATCCAGCTTATTCTCCGAAGGCCGGTATGCATGCTCCTCGGGATTGTAGCCGTCGATGCCGGCGTACAGCGTCAAGAACGCATGGGTGTTCACGAGCGTGTCGACCACTTTGGACTTGGCTTCAGCAACGATTCCTTTGGAGAACCGTTTGCTGTTCCAAGGCGCACTGTCGGACAGGAGGGCCCAACGGAAGGCGTCCGTGCCGAACTCTTTGATGATTTCCCAAGGATCGATAACGTTACCTTTGGATTTGGACATCTTCTGCCCGTTTTCGTCCAGCACGTGACCGGTGGCGATGACCGCTTTGTACGGCGCTTTACCGGTGAACAGCGTGGACACGGCCAGCAAGCTGTAAAACCAGCCGCGCGTTTGGTCGATCCCTTCGCAGATCATGTCCGCCGGGAATTGATCGCCGAATGTCTCCTGGTTCTCGAACGGATAATGATGTTGTGCAAACGGCATCGAACCGCTGTCGAACCACACGTCGATCACTTCGCTCGTCCGTTCCATCACTCCGCCTTCGCAGTGCGGGCAATGGACCTTCACTTCATCCACATACGGTTTATGCAGCTCAAGATCTTCACTGACATGACCTACCGCATGTTCCCGCAGCTCGGCGATGCTGTGCGGCGCAAACTGCCCGCCGCAGTCTGGGCAAACCCACACGTTCAGCGGCGTGCCCCAATAGCGGTTCCGGCTGATGTTCCAATCGACCAGTTCTTCGAGGAACTTGCCGAAGCGGCCTTCACGGACATGCCCTGGATACCATTCAACCGAATTGTTGTTGGCGATCAGTTGATCCTTCACCGCAGTCGTTTCGATAAACCAGCTCTCCATTGCATAGTAGAGCAGCGGCGATTTACAACGCCAGCAGAACGGATAGCTATGCTCGTATTTCTCTTTGCTGTACAGGGTCCCTTGCTCGGACAGCATCTTAACGATGTCGAGGTCACAATCCTTTACGAAACGGCCGGCAAAATCGGTCACCACGTCGGTATAACGCCCTTGGCCATTAACAACACTGACAAAGCTGATGCCGTTCTCGCGGCAGACGCGGTAGTCGTCTTCGCCATGTGCCGGAGCCATGTGTACGATCCCCGTACCGCTGGCGTCGGTAACGAACGATGCGCCTACGATCACGTTGATGTTCTCGGCTTGAATGTAGGTGAACGGCGGCGTATAGGATTTGCCCACGAATTCCGAACCTTTATGCGTCGACAATACCGTGTAATCGCCTTTCATGACTTTCTCGACCAAGTTCTTGGCGACGATGTATACGCCGTCCTCCTGTTTTACTCGGGCGTATTCCATGTCCGGATTCATAGCGAGGGCCACGTGGGATGGCAGCGTCCAAGGCGTAGTCGTCCAGGCTAACACATATTCGCCGGAGTCATTCAGCTTGAACTTAGCCGTGGCGCTGAGGTCTTTCACGTCTTCATAACCTTGCGCCACTTCGTGGGAGCTCAGCGACGTTTGGCAGCAAGGGCAATACGGGCTGACGCGGTGTCCGCGGTACAGCAAACCCTTGTCGTGGATCGTCGCCAGGATGTTCCAGACGCTTTCAATGTAGCTGTTATTCAGGGTGATATACGGATCATCCAAGTCGACCCAATAAGCAATCGCTTCGGTAAATTCGCGCCATTGCTTCTCATAACCGAAGACGCTGTCTTTACATTTTTTCACGAATTCCTCAATGCCGTATTTCTCGATCTCTTGCTTGCCGGAGATGCCCAGCTCCTTCTCCACGCCCAGTTCAACCGGCAATCCGTGCGTATCCCAGCCCGCTTTGCGGACGACGCGGTAGCCCTTCATCGTTTGATAGCGGCCAACGAAGTCCTTGATGACGCGCCCCAGCACATGCCCGATATGCGGCAAGCCGTTGGCGGTTGGCGGTCCTTCGAAGAAGACGTAGTTTGGCCGACCCGCCCGATTTTCGATACTCCGTTTAAACGTATTTTCGCGGCTCCATTTGTCCAGAATCCGCAAGTCGCGCGTACGCGCATTTTCTTTGACGTCGACTTTCTTCATGTTTCTCTTCCTTTCTTCAATTCAGCCTGGAAAATCAAAAAAGCCCCGTCCCTAGAAGGGACGAGACGTTTGCTCGCGTTACCACCCTTGTTTCACGCTCTGAAAGCAGCCGCCGTCTGGACGAGGCCGCAAAAGGACATGACACCTTGATCCCATACGCTTCATATGGGGTTGGTATAACGGCCAACAACCGGCAAAGCTTACTGAATCGGATTTTGATCACGAAGCAGATCAAGTAGATAATTCGACGTCGAATCTTGAATTCAACCGGGCCTTCCGTTGCTCACGTAGCTTCCAGCTACGCTCCACTACTCAGTCCCTAGTTTCATCCAACCTTCTCGGTGCTGAAAATCCGACTAAGAAGAGTTCAGCCTTGCTTCTCCGGGATGATTTTCCGTCCGCGCTTTGAACGTTGGCTTTCAGCAGGATGCCAACTCTCTGGAGAACAAAATCGCAGCGTACTGGTTCCCATCATCGAATGATTCCATTATGCAAGTACAATATGTAATTAGTTATATCGTATTGCCTCCCCCATGTCAACATCATCGGATTTAGATCTCGAAGCAGACCCAGTGGACGACCCGGCATCGAATCATGAATTCTGAAATGTCCGTTTTCCCCCTCACGGGTACGGTTTCCCCCTCCTCTGTTCCAGCCACTCCTCTTTTATAATGAAAGGGATATGATTTGACGCGAAAAGGAGCGAGTAAATTGATGGAAACCCTCTGGCAAGCCAAATGGATCTGGCACCCCGGCGAGGCTAGCCCACGTAACGATTGGAGTTGTTTTCGCAAAACATTTGCGTGGCCGGATGAGGAGAACGGGCGGCGAGTAAGTCTAAAATTGACGGCTGACTCCAGATATGTGCTATATGTCAATGGACACCGGGTCGGGCAAGGCCCCCCGCGGTCCTGGCCGTTCAGATTAGCCTATGACGAATACGAGATCAGCCATCTGCTGAAACCGGGACAGACCAATGCCATAGCTGTAATGGTGATGCATTTTGGCATCAGTAATTTCTATTATCTGCGGGGGCGCGGTGGGCTGCTTGCCCAATTGGAGGTCGAAAGCAACTCGCCTCTTCAAGGCGAAGGGCAACCCTATGTGATGGCCGTAACCGACGACACGTGGTTAACCGTAACTCACCCGGGTCATGACCGTCGTTCTCCCAGAATGTCCTGCCAGCACGCTTTTGCCGAGAAAATCGATGCCCGACTTTGGGACGAAGCCTGGACGGAGTCGGATTACAAACCCGGTTCGGAGTGGCATGCTGCTGCCGTAATTGGGCCAGTGGGATGCGAGCCTTGGGGAATACCGGTATCGAGGGACATTCCTTATTTGACGGAGGAGCCCGTCTATCCTCGGCGCGTCGAACGTTTGGGCAAGGTCAAGCCGGTCCAGTTTACCGCGGCGATCGACCTGCGCAACCATTTTTACGCAGAGAGCACGAATACGGCTAACCCTGCAGAATTTCTCGGCATGCTGGCAACGGTCGTACGCTGTAAACAACATTGCAAGGCCACGCTAGCGCTTATCGATGTTGGGGGGACTTTTCGGGGTTGCAGCCTGGACGGAGTTCATTACGATGAGTCCTCATTAACGGGAGAAGCCCCAGAACGCTTTATTCACTTTGACCTTGAGCCTGGCGATCATTTTCTGCTGATCGATGTAAGTGGAGGTACGCACGGAGGCGGGTATCATTTTGCGATGGATGCGGAAGAGACGTTAGAGTTCCTGTCTCCCCTTATGTTCCTTCCGGCTGGCAACCTCACCCAAGAAGACGATAAAACCGCCTTTGTGACCCTAGGCCCCTTCGACGGCGGCATCCGTTACGATCATCTGCCGAGCCCGCCGATGGATGAAGGGCACCCGGACTATTTACGTGCCAAAGAGATCTCGGATGTAGCCGGTCTTCTACCGTTTGCCTCTTGGGTCCGGTCCGTACCCGAAGCGCTGGTCAGCCGGGAGGATGTCTTTATCCTCTCCGTATGGAAAAGGCATGAAGTCCCCTTGTCCATTCCCGGCACCTTGCAGAATGCGGTCATTCCTGGACCGGAGCCTGCTGAAGTCCCCTGGTTTCCTGACGCGGATACTGAGCTGGTGATTGATTTTGGCAAAGAGCTGTCAGGGTATTTGGAGTTTGAGGTGGAAGCGCCGGAAGGGGCAGTTCTTGATTTCTATGGATTTGAATTTATGCATGAGGGCCAACGCCAGGATACCTATGGATTGGATCACACGCTTCGATACATCTGCGCGGGCGGACGCCGTCGCTACACTTCTCCGGTAAGAAGAGGTTTGCGTTACTGTCAGGTTACGGTACGAAACG
This sequence comes from Paenibacillus rhizolycopersici, assembly GCF_014947195.2. Taxonomy (NCBI): domain Bacteria; kingdom Bacillati; phylum Bacillota; class Bacilli; order Caryophanales; family Paenibacillaceae; genus Paenibacillus; species Paenibacillus rhizolycopersici. The sequence continues at coordinate 42,851 of NZ_JADCNN020000003.1, forward strand.
CGGTTGCCCCTGTTCGCATCTATTACCTTCGTATGCTGCAAAGCAACTACCCCATCGCCGAGATCGGGCAGTTCCAGTCTTCGGATCCACGCTTAAATGAGATTTGGCAAATCAGTCAACATACGACCCGGCTCTGCATGGAGGATACTTTCGTCGACTGTCCGATGTACGAGCAGACCTTCTGGGTTGGCGATGCCCGAAATGAGGCGCTCATCAATTATTATTTGTTTGGAGCTGACCGGATCGTGGAACGATGCCTACGATTAGTCCCCGGCTCAAAATTCCAAACCCCGTTATACGCGAACCAAGTGCCAAGCGGATGGAACAGCGTGATTCCAAACTGGACCTTCTTCTGGGTTATCGCTTGCTTGGAGCTCTATCGCCAAAATGGTGACAAATCCTTTGCCGCGGACATTTTCCCGCATATCGAGTACACGCTGAAGCATTATTTAAGCCGGCTGAATGACCAGGGACTGCTTCAGATTCGCAGTTGGAACCTGCTCGACTGGGCTCCGATCGACCAACCGAACGACGGCATCGTTTCGCACCAGAACATGTTCCTTGTCAAAGCGTTGTCGGCCGCCGCCGCTTTCGCTACGGTCCTTGGCAATGTCGAAGCCGAAGCGTTCTACTCCGTCCAGGCAAGCCGCTTATCAGCCGCCATCAATGCGCATTTATGGTCGGATGAGCGCCAGGCTTATCTCGACTGCATCCATGCGGATGGACGCCCCTCCGACATCTTCAGCGTTCAAACGCAAGTGGTGGCATTGTTGTGCGGCATTCCCGAGCAAGCCGATTCCAAAACGAGCAGGCTCGCGACCATCGAAAGCCACATCCGGCGGCAACCCAGCTCCTTCGTGCAAATCGGCAGCCCATTTATGTCCTTCTTCTATTACGAAGCGCTAGCCAAGTTGGGCGAATGGGAGGTCATGATCGAAGACATCCGCAACCAGTACGGGCAGATGATCGATTGGGGGGCCACAACCTGCTGGGAGATGTATCCGCATTTCTCCGAAAATCGGGCGAACCCGGACCTGTTGACCCGAAGCCATTGCCATGCCTGGTCCGCAGGACCGGCTTACTTCCTGGGCGCCTACGTTCTCGGGGTGCGCAGTCTTGAGCCTGGTTGGAGCCGGGTCCTCATCGCACCCCAGCCTTGCGGCGGATTATCTTGGGCACGTGGCACAGTTCCCGTTCCGGGTGGCGGTCGAATCGACGTCTCCTGGCGGCTTGAGTTGCCGAATTCCACCGGTGTCACAGCGGGTCAAGAACATACGCCAACCATTCCCGTCCGGATGCATCTGCGCATCGTTTCCCCAGAGGCGGTTCATATCGAGGTTCAACCTCCGGGAGAGGTGGAGGTCGTCATCGAGCATATTCGTGTAGCCTTATGCTCCGATTCGATGCAAGAAACTCGGCCTTAATTGACCCCTGCCGGGGCCGACGCCTATAATAGGGGCAACCGCAGCGAAGGAGGGATCCAGGTTGTCTTTATACCGAGGGGAGAGGGTATTGGACGGGACTGCCTTTTTTACAGATACGCTGCCCTTTTACTTTAACCGGGCCGAGGAGACATTTGATCTGCAGATGCACAGCCATCGATTTGTGGAGATCGTGCTCGTGAACGATGGAGAAGGGTTTCACTTTATCGACGATGAGGTCGTACGCGTCGCGAAAAACGATTTGTTCCTGCTCCCAGCCGGAGCAAAGCATGTATTTCGCCCTGTCCACACGGGCCCGCATCGGCCGCTGACCGTATACAATTGCTTGTATGAGCCGAGCAAACTTCGGTCCTGTCTGCAGCACCTCCCAGGCTTTGAGGAACTGGGCCGCTCCAGTCTCTGTCTGTTCGGGGAGGATGCTGCAGTTCTGCCGGGGCCGGGGTGGCTCCATTTGAGAGATAGCGACGGCCAATGGAATGCTTGGTTCCGAACCGCCTACCGCGAATTTACAGATAGAGCCCCCGGCTATCTCATCAAGCTGTACAGTCTGTTCATCGAGCTAGCCGTCATGCTGGAACGCCAGCTAGAGTTCGGGGAGTCCAGTCCTCCCGCTGCACAAGACAATCAGGTCATCAAGGAAGTCGTTCGCCAGATCAATACGTCCTTTCAGAACCCCTTAACTGCCCGCAACCTTGCCGCCGCCAGCCATTTAAGCGAACGCCATTTTCATCGCTTATTCCGGCAATACGTTGGCTGCACATTTAACGATTACGTACAGAAGAAAAGGATCGAAAGGAGCTGCGAGCTGCTGACCTCCACCTGGCTGCCCGTGAACGAGATCATGCGGAATGTCGGATATGCGGACAGGAAGCATTTTTTGACCCTTTTCAAGCAAACCACCGGCCTCTCTCCTTCGGTATATCGCCGGCAAACCCGCCAAACCGACTGGCTTAACGGGGGGATATAAAAAACGCCATTTGGCGCTCCTTACTAGGAAGCCAAATGGCGTTTTTTGATTAATACAACTCTTGCACCTCTTGCCCTTTTTCGGTAGCGCGTTCGCGGGTCTCCAGCGTATCCCAGCCGTCGCTTCCGAGCAAATCCAACTGCGCTTCCACCAGCGTACGGAACCGCGCCCGGTAGATAGAAGCCTGTTTCTTGAGCTCTTCCACTTCCATGGCGATTTTACGTGATTTCGAGAGCGATTCGTTGACGATTCGATCCGCGTTCTTCTCCGCTTCCTTCACGATCAACTGCGCTTCCTTCTTCGCATTGTTCTTCACTTCATCGGCCGCTTCCTGCGCAACGATAATCGTTTTGCTCAGCGTATCCTCAATATTCGCAAAATGATCCAGTTTCTCTTGCAAAGTCATCAACTGGTTGTGAAGCTCCTTGTTCTCCCGGATCACGATCTCATAGTCTTTGATCACTTGGTCGAGAAACTCGTTGACTTCATCTTCGTCGTAACCGCGAATACGTCTGGAGAACTCTTTGTTATGTATATCCAGCGGCGTTAATGGCATGATCCCCACCTCCTAGAAATTTCGAAACTTCCCTTAAAGTAGTTGTTCAAAAAGTCAACTTTTGATCACGAGGTAACTCGAGAAGCGAATTCGACATCGAATCTTGAATTGCTAAAAACCTGACTTTTTTGAACTCGCACTTCAGCGGGAAGACGTGGTCAATACAGTTACGAGAACCCTTCATAACAGTTCGAACTATCTTATTCGACAAGAATCCGCCATCTCCTGCAATAGACCTCACACAAATTTACCGATTTTGACACGATGTCTGCCTTTTTTGGTCAGGCCGCCTGCCTCGAGCACTTTAAACCGCCCAAAGCCTTGCAAGGCGATTACGTCACCGGCCTTCAGCGGTGTAGAGGGATCCTCCTCCGTTCTCCAGTTCACCCGGCAACGCCCCGCTTTGATCGGAATTAGCACTTTACTGCGACTTAAGCGGAACACATCGCTGACAATGCCATCCAGTCGCAAAGAAGCCACCGTCAATTCCAGCGGCTCAAGCTCTTTCTCCATCGTTCTCAATTCGCTAAGGTTCAGCACCTCTGTAAAAACGCTAACGCGATGCACCTGATGAAGGTTCAGTTGCAGGAATGGTGCAATCTCTTCGGCGATCACCACATGGCATCCGTCCTCGCGGACATGAATATCGCCGATTTTATCGCGCTTGAGGCCCAATCCCAGAATCGCTCCCAAATAATCGCCGTGCTGAAGGGTAAGAAACTTCTGGTCTCCCGACGAGATATCGAGCACCTTCATTTCCATCGGTTCCTCGCTTAGGTCCCGGTAATCCGGAGCAATGAGTGCACGACGCCGTTCCGCGCCTTCATAACCGCCGTCCAGCCGGATGATCGCGTCTGGATGACGATTGGCCAAAGACTCCAGAATATAACACTGCCGCGGATCCAGGAAGTCACTTAGCTTGACCTCATGGTAATCCCCGGCATTCACGACCCATTCCCAGGCCCGGTCGACGAACGGCCGTTCCTCCGGTTTAAAATGTTCATAAACATCCGCTTTCATCTCAATACCCGAAGATATAGTGCAGAACGCTGATCAATCCGAAGGCAGCTAAGCGGAGTACGAACAAGGCAATAATCGGAGATATGTCGATCATCCCCATGATCGGAGGAATAAACCGCCGGAAAGGAGCCAAATAAGGTTCAACCAGCTTGCCGAGCAGCTCGCCGATGAAACTCTCACGGACATTAGGTACCCAAGACATCAAAATGTAAACCAGGATCATATAAAAATAAATATTGTATAGCAGCCCAACAATGGAATCGATATAGCCTACCAAGCTGTCATCACCTCATTCTGTTGTAATCGGAATCCTCCGATAAAATCTCGGTTATAGATCCCTGAATCTCGACGGTATCCGGCGTGCACAGAAAAATATTCGCCCCGACCTTGGATATGCTCCCGCTCAGCGCGTAAATCGTTCCGCTCAAGAAGTCGATGATGCGCATCGCCTGATCATTGCGAACCCGCTGCAAATTAACCACGACCGACCGATGAGAACGCAAATGGTCAGCGATTTCCTGCGCCTCTTCATATGAGCGAGGTTCATACAGGATCACCTTGACGTTCTTCTGGGAGTGAATGCTGACCACGTTGTTTCCTCTCTGATTTTTACGGGATTCAAAGCTTGGGGTTTCAATTTCCGCGTCCTCTTGGCCGGAAAACCGTTCGCGCTCCACAATCTCTTCTTCTTCCTGCAAGCCCAGAAAGTTCATAAACCGGTTCATTACTCCCATTACGTCAATTCCCCTTTCCCCACTAAAAGCGTTCCGAGGCGCACCCAGGTCGCCCCCTCTTCAATCGCCACTTCAAAATCTCCCGACATCCCCATCGATAATTCTGTCAATGGCTCCGCAGTAATCGACAAGGCGTTCAGTTGATCACGCAGCTCGCGCAGCCGGCGAAAGACCGGTCTTGTCCGCTCTGGATCATCCTCAATCGGAGCCATCGTCATCAGCCCGGCGATACGAATATGCTTCAATTCAGCGGTTTCCCTTAGAAAGTCGGCCGCCGTATCCGGCGTAATTCCCTGCTTCGACTCCTCGCCCGATACGTTCACCTGCAAGAATGCAGTCACGTTCGTTCCCAGTGCCGCGGCCCGCTTCTCCAATTCCCGGGCCAGCGACAGCCGGTCCAACGAATGAATATATTGAAATTTACCGATGACGTCCTTGACCTTCTTGCTCTGCAGATGGCCGATAAAATGCCAAGTCCCTTGCCCACCGAGGGCTTCCCATTTGGGGACGGCGATTTGCGGACGATTCTCGCCGATATGCTCAATTCCCTCCGCCAGAACTTCACGGGTGGCTTCAGTCGACACATATTTGGTTACGGCGACGACATGGACCTCCTCGCGCTTTCTTCCGCTCCGCTCGCAGGCAGCTTTAATCCGCTCTTCCACGTGCTGTATTCGTTCCTTCAGCGACACGGGAAGGATCACCTCTCTTTTATGCCTATCCAGCTTGCCATTCTTCCTGTGACGCCACCTTGCGCCCGGTAGGAGTAAAAATACTCCGGATGACAGCTTGTACACCACCTTGTACATTCGATATGAGTCGGCAATATTCCTGCTTTAATCATAATGATTCGATTCAATTCTTTCAAGTTCAGCATCGTTTTCCCTGCATGGTCTGACGCCGAAGCATAGGGCTTCTCCTTCGCAGAGCCTCCCTCATCGGGCAGTGCCTCGCGGACTTTCTCCATCACCGCTTCATCCACCTCGTAGCAGCATCCACCGATGCTGGGGCCGATCGCGGTGCGAATCTCGCTGCGCTGACTGCCAAACTTACGTTCCATTGTCTCGATCATTTCCGCGGCAATGTGGCGGACGGTGCCCTTCCAGCCCGCATGGGCCAAACCGACGACCCTCTGCACAGGATCGACAAAATAAAGCGGTACGCAATCCGCATAAAACGAAGTCAGCAGGATTCCCGGCACGTTCGTCACCAGCCCGTCCGTTTCCTGGAAAGCGCTGCTGCGATCCAGATACCCCTTGCCGCGATCTTCGGCTCGGACCACGGCAACGGCGCTGCCGTGGACCTGCTCGCCGCAGGTCCAGCCTTCAGGCGAGAAACCCAGGGCCTCGGATAACCGGCGCCGGTTCTCCAGGACATGCAACGGTTCGTCGCCGACATGATATGCGAGATTCAAGCGATCGTACGGCGGCTCGCTGACTCCGCCTGACCGGCCGGTAAAACCGACGCTGATCCCCGGGATCAGGTCCAACCACGGAGCCAACTCGAACCGTTCCACTTGTTCATCTTTAGCATTCCTTACAAACGGTTCCATCATCCATCTCCTTAAGGTAATTAATCAGTGCCAGAATAACGCCTCTGAGGTTCGTAAAATTTCAAGTCACTCACACTGCTTTTCCTTCAAGTCTACCACAAACCGGCCAGGCGTCGCTTGCGGTTTCTAGCTCCGCCGCTCTGCCCGTCCGTCCCGGTCGATGTACACGGTCGTATCGTAGGTCGTCTGCGTTCTGGATTCGCGTAATTCCTCCATTTTAACCAGAACGACGTCGGATCCGATCTTCACGATATTTTTCCAGGGGATGATCAAATCGCTGCCGCCGCCGAACAACCCCATAAATTTCGACCCGACGGGCACGACGATCGCCTCGATAACCCCTTGCCGAAGATCCAGCTCCAGGTCGCTGATATGCCCGAGCCGCTTCCCGTCCACGACATTGATGACGTCTTTTGTCTGGAAATCGGATATTTTCATACTCGCCCTCACCACATTGTCCATGGTTTTACCGCCCCCATCCCGTCTGTTTCACTCCGTCCCTTTACTATATGTGCGAGGAATTCGGCGCATGCGCCCTTGGCCACGGGAAAAGAGACGCTCCGGCAATGCAAAAAAGGACTGCCCCTCCGGAATCGTTTGATACCGGAAGAAGCCGTCCTTTTGATCTGTCGCGTTCTATCTTTTTCTATTTTTTGCCCAGCGCCCCGGCAGCCGCGTTTTCGCCGCCCAGACGTCCGGAAGTGAACGAATAGCCAATGCCTACGCCATTGCCGACGTAAGTGTCATTAAACAACACGCCTTCGGATTCAAGCCCGACGGCATAAAGTCCTTTCACCGGCACGCGTTTGTCGTTCAGCACTTGGAATTTAGGGTTTACGAGCAAGCCGCCAACCGAACCCAGGTTGTTGATCTCGGCAATGATCGCGTAGTATGGGCCTTCGCCCATTGGCAGTAAATAATCTTTGGTTTTGCCAAATTCTGTGTCTACGCCAGTTTTGGTTGCTTGGGTGTATTTATTAAATGCATCCTTGAACACTTCTACGTCCATTCCGGCGTTTTTGGCTAATTCCTCGATCGTGTTGCCTTTATAGCCGTCTCCGTTTTTCACCATCGTATCGAATACGGATACGACGTTTTTCCAAGGGGTGTCCAGCTTGAACTCATCCTTGAAATCCGCATAAAATTCGGGAGGAAGTCCAGGTAACTTCGACGCGTTAACGCCGTTCATGCCCTTCGATTCCAAAGCTTTCAGCTGTGATTGTGAAACGATCACCAGATGGTAAGGCCCGTTAAAGGCGCTTGTATTGGCTGCCGCAACCGCCGTTAGGGTAGCCGTCTCGTCTCTGAACCGGGCTCCCGAAGGACCGACGTTCATCAAAGTCGGCAGATAACTCAACATCATTGGATAGGTCGCTTCAAAAGACGTATACTGCTTCTTCAAATCTCCGGTCGCTCTGGCCAACGTCTGGTGCAGCATTTGCCCGCCGAAGTTATCCGGGACCTTCGCGCCTGCCGCCCAGGACATTTTCAGACCTTCGCCAATGTTCTGCGCGAGTCCGCCGTTAACGCCCTCAAAGCCAAAGGCTTCCTTCACCATTTCTTTATTGCCGGCGTATCCGCCCGTCGCCATGACGACGCTTTTTGCGCTGATTTCCAGCGTTGTTCCGTCCGCCTTCTCCGCTACGACGCCGGTTACGGTTCCTTTCGCGTCGGTCATCAGTTTCTTCGCGGTCGTTTCGGTAATGACCTTGCCGCCGTTCTTCTCTACGGAAGCTGCCAGCATCTTGCGAAGCGTCTGTTCGCGGGTGTTATAAGCCGGAAGCAGATGAAGCTGTTCTCCGCCAAAGTTCATAAAGGTCGTAACGTAACCTTTGCTCTTCAGCCAATCGTAAGTGTCACCGGATTTCGTGACGTATTGGCGGACAGCCGCCGCATCCACTCTCCAGTGGTTATTGACGATCCAGTTGGAGATTTCCTGTTCCACGTTCACCTTTAACCCGCCGTCAACCGCGGCGGAAGAGTTATAGAATTTACCTGCCCAAGACAGGTTGCTGGCACCGCCGATCACACTGGTCTTTTCGATGATCACGACTTTGGCCCCTTTGTCCGCTGCCGTCACCGCTGCCGATACGCCGGAAGCACCAGCGCCAACGACAACGACGTCCGCTTGGAGCTTCTCCGTCTTCCCTACGCCAGGTTTCTTGACGCTAACCGATTTCAAAGCGTTCACATCGCCGCCTGCTTTCTTCACGGCGTTCTCTACCGCTTTCAGCATGGCATCGCTCGATACGCTTGCACCGCTTACCGCGTCAATGGCCAGCGATTGGTTAGCCAGGATTTGCTCCTTGACTTTGTTTAGCGCCGAATCGCCCAGACCTTCGGTTTCGGTTTGACTGAGGATTTTGATATCTTTGATCCGATCCGCTTGCTCCATCGTCACTTGCACCTTGATCACGCCGTCTTTGCCTTCGGCTTCTCCGGTATACGTCCCGGCTTTAAATGCCGAGGCCGCCGCCGCTGTTGAAGGGCTGTTTACCAGCTTCCCGGATTGCCACCCCCAGCCGAACATCGATGCGACCAATACGATGCAGATGGAAAACATGAGCATTTTGTTAAAACGATTGCTGCGCATTCCCTCTTCTCCCCTTACTGCATATTGAAGCCTTTTGTGATTGTTTTCACATAAACGGATGAACTAAGGCTTCTCTACAAGCATAAACCTTGGTGCGGCACCAAGGTCAATAGGATTCCTCTATGGGGATATGTATTTCCAAGAACGATCGTTTCTGGCCTTCATGATTTTCGGTCAACATCAACCGTCCGGTTGTGGCGCCGGAAATTACATATTGATGTTCAACCATGTAATCCAGCATAAATCGGAATGCCTCTATGGAAAGGTGCTCGCTCTGCGGCGACAAAATCACCGAAGACAAGCAACGGGACGGAGGAATATGCTCCAGATGCTCGTCAAATCCAATCCCAAGCTCACGCACGTCTTCATCCGAGATCGACAAGCCCCAGCTGTAATCCAAAAGCTCCTCCTCCGATTCGATGGAGTTCTGCTCGATGCGGAAGCAATAAAAAGAGTAAGGCAACAGCTCCATCAAAGCGTTTATAGTGCCTTCCAAACCCTTTGTGTTCAGCAGGTTGTTTTTATCCGTTTGCTTTAATCGATAAAGTCCCGGCCTTTCCACAAGCGTGCATTGGTATAACCGATTCTCCATACTCTGAACTTCTCGGCTCAATTCGCTTAGCTTATGCAGCAACATTGTGCTTTTGCGAATCTCTTCCGTCAGCTCCTGCTTGCTGTTCTCCATCTTATCGAGAATGTCGTCAAGCGAGGCGTTTTGAATGAGTTCAGCTACGTCCTGCAGCGGAATCTGCAGGCTTCGATACCAACGGCTCATCAATAGATCCCGAGCATCAAGGTCGTTGAAATAGCGGTATCTGTTGTGACGATCCTTCATCGGCTTGACGATGTCATGCTTTTCATACAACCTTAGCGTATCCCGGGTGATACCCAGCAACGAGGAAAACTCGCCTATGCAATATTTCATGTTCCTTCCCTCCCAGCGTATCTCACGTCAGCAAGCCTATCGCACCACTTCTATGATACCGAAGGAGAAGAGAATCGAGATATGGAAATGTTCACATTAAAAAAGGTCCCCGCAGGGACCGGACTTACGACTTCACATGCTTTTGCATTTGTAAAATGGCGGATTTCTCGAGCCTGGACACTTGAGCCTGGGAGATCCCAATTTCGTCGGCAACCTCCATTTGCGTTTTTCCTTCAAAGAAACGCATGGACAAGATCATTTTCTCGCGGCGGCCCAACCGCTGCATCGCTTCGCGCAGTGCGATCTCCTCGATCCAGGAAACGTCCTTGTTCTTGTCATCGCTGATTTGATCCATCACGTAGATCGGGTCACCGCCATCATGGTAGATCGGTTCGAACAAGGAGACCGGATCCTGGATGGCGTCGAGGGCAAAGACAACGTCTTCCTTCGGCAAGCCTAATGCCTCGGAGATTTCAAAAATCGTGGGCTCACGCGAGTTCTGATTGGTCAGGTTGTCCCGCATTTGCAACGCCTTATAGGCGATGTCTCGCAGACTGCGAGAGACGCGGATCGGGTTGTTGTCCCGAAGGTATCGCCGAATTTCCCCAATAATCATCGGCACGGCGTAAGTGGAGAATTTGACGTTTTGCGATAAATCGAAATTATCGATGGCTTTCATGAGTCCGATGCAGCCAACCTGGAACAGGTCGTCCACATACTCCCCCCGATTGTTGAACCGTTGGATGACGCTCAGCACGAGTCTCAGATTGCCATTTACTAACTTTTCTCTGGCTGATCTTACGTGGTCCTGCTGCAACGAGTGGAACAATTCACGCATTTCCGCATTGGTTAGAACGGGCAATTTTGCGGTATCGACACCGCAAATTTCGACTTTGTTTCGGGTCATCGTGTCTAAACCTCCCAAGGAGAAACTAATGAACAGTATCTCCCGGGACTGTATTTTTATTCCGCAGCCATCCTTCCATGACCAAGCAAAATCTCGACGCCGATTTAGACCATCTTGTTAAATTCCTTGCGCAGCCGTTTAATGATTCGTTTCTCCAAGCGCGAAATGTAGGATTGCGAGATGCCTAGCAGATCGGCCACATCCTTTTGCGTCTTTTCGTCTCCGTCGACCAGACCGAACCGCAGCTCCATGATCATGCGTTCCCGCTCGGTCAATTTGTCGAGCGCTTTGTGCAGCAGCTTGCGGTCTACCTGCTCTTCGATGTTACGATAGATCGTATCGTTCTCCGTGCCTAAGACGTCGGAGAGTAGCAGCTCGTTGCCGTCCCAATCGATGTTAAGCGGCTCATCAAAGCTCACCTCGGTGCGAATTTTGCTGTTCCGGCGCAAATACATCAGAATTTCGTTCTCGATGCATCGAGAAGCGTAGGTGGCCAGCTTGATCTTCTTCTCAGGGTCAAAAGTGTTGACCGCCTTGATCAACCCGATCGCACCGATGGATACCAAGTCCTCAATGTTAATTCCCGTATTCTCGAACTTCCGGGCGATATATACGACGAGTCGCAGGTTGCGCTCGATCAACATGGCCCGAATCGCCGAATCGCCGCTAGGCAGTCGCTGAAGCAAGTATTCTTCCTCTTCGCGCGTTAAGGGAGGTGGCAGCGCTTCGCTACCCCCGATATAATAGATTTCTTCGCTTTTTAGCCCAAAAAGAAACAGCAGCCGGTAATACTGGAGCTGCAGCATCATTTTCCACTTAACATGCATGGTTTCATGTCCTCCTAAGTTACGTTCCCGTTTTACTGATGGTGTCTGAGTTATCCTTCGTCTCCGCTGACTCAATCAGGGCGGGATGAACGATCGCCCGGTAAGTCCCTTCCGTCGATAATCGCCCCCCGTCCAAGCCGATCAGCACTCGAGTCGTACGATGTTCCCGTCCTTCCAGACGCACCGTCACCTCATCGGGTTTGAGCGCCAGCATAAATTGCGTGCCTTTGTTGATGCCCCGATAAGGAACCAGCCGCAACCGCTCCGGCCAAGGAAAATCACCGGCTTCCGTCAACTCCAGGATGAGGTTGTCCGCACGCTCGTCAGCCAGCTTCCCCCGATACGATGGGGGGAGAACCCGCTCCCAAAGCGAAGCTTCCATCACCGTTACCGGAAGCCGGCTGAGCGGATCCGTTAACTGATTGCCTGTGTCGATCAATCCCGTGCAGGCAATCGTCGTATCTCCGATACGCACCTCCATCTCGGCCAGAAAGGAGTGAATCCGCTCCTGACGCTGGCGTGCAGCGATCACCCGTTTAAACCAAAACAAAACGACAAAAAAACATACCAGGATAAAGAACGCTCCGATTTTGATCGAAAACGAAAGCCCGCCGGACGCCGAATACCAAATCCCACTCCAGATTTCACCGGAGTCCTGCAGCAAATAATGCACTCCCAGTATCCCGCCGGCCGCCGCAAAATTGACAATATAAAAAGCTCCCATATTCCTTAAGTAATTTTGCAAACTTCCAAATCCGAATGCGATCCAAAGCATCACGACAGAGAATAGAAACTTCACCAGAAACGTGTACAGAAACGAGAGCTCCGGCAAAAACATCATCACGACGTACATCGCTCCAACGCCTGCCGACAAGGCCAGACGCCAGAAGATGATTTTTTGCTTTCGCATCCAAGCCGTGACCAGGAGTAAGCTTGCATCGATCAATAGGTTCATGAGGAATAGGAGATCGATATAGACAATCAACGGCATTCACCTGCCTGGGTAGATGGTTATCAGTATAAAGAGAACGAACGAGAAAGTCTGTCTAAAATTGAAAGTAGAATGCCACTATTTTTGTCGACATAACCGAAGAGATTCGCATAATCGAGGCGTAGAAAAAAGACCTTGTCCAACTTCGGGACAAGGTCTTGGGGAAGACATCTAAAGATTGATAACCTATTCGTTATTGTTCCGCGAACGGTTACGGAGAAACGTCGGAATATCCAGTTGGTCGCCGCTAGGCTGGTTGCCAAAAGGTCTCAGCGTGGAAGCTTGACGGGAATCCTGCGGTTCTGGCGCGCCAGGAGCGGATGCCGCCGGCTTGCGGTTAGGCAACGGCTTGTTCTCGAACCCCGTGGCGATCACCGTCACTTTGATCTCTTCCTTCATGTTCTCGTCAATGATCGCACCAAAGATCATGTTCACTTCTGGATCGGAAGCGGAAATTACGATCTCGGCGGCTTCATTTACCTCGTACAGTGACAAGTTGCCCCCGCCGGTAATGTTCATAATGACACCGCGCGCGCCTTCGATCGAAGTCTCGAGCAGCGGACTCATGATCGCTTTACGCGCAGCTTCAGCTGCACGGTTCTCGCCGGTCGCAAGACCGATACCCATCAAGGCGGAGCCGCGTTCGGTCATGATCGTCTTCACGTCGGCAAAGTCGAGGTTGATCAGACCCGGCACAGCGATCAGGTCGGAAATCCCTTGAACCGCCTGACGCAATACGTTGTCCGCTTCGCGGAACGCTTCCAGCATCGGCGTTTTCTTATCCACAATCTCAAGCAAACGGTCGTTCGGAATCACGATCAGGGTATCGACCTTCTCTTTCAAGGCTTCGATACCGAGTTCTGCTTGCGAAGAGCGCTTACGGCCCTCAAAGGTAAACGGACGGGTTACGACGCCAACCGTCAGCGCGCCGCATTCTCTGGCGATCTCGGCGATGACCGGTGCAGCACCGGTCCCGGTTCCGCCGCCCATGCCAGCGGTTACGAACACCATGTCCGCGCCCTTTAACGTATTGGCGATCAAATCGCGGGATTCTTCCGCCGCTTTCTTACCGACATCCGGATTAGCACCGGCGCCTAGACCGCGGGTAAGCTTGTCCCCGATTTGCAATTTATGCTCAGACTTGGCTAAATGCAGCGCTTGCGCGTCCGTGTTGACCGTAATAAATTCCACGCCCTGCACACCGTTCTCGATCATCCGGTTTACGGCGTTGCTACCGCCGCCGCCAACCCCGATTACCTTGATCTGTGCCAAGCTCTCCATTTCGAAATCAAATTCCAACATACTCTTCCATCTCCCCCTCAATATGCATGGATGGCCCGTGCATCATTCCTAAACCACTATATAAATTCGCTAAACAAGTTCTTAAGTCGTTCCATCAAGCCCGTCTTCCGAGCGGTTTCCTGCGGTCCCGGAGCCTTGCTCCGGTTCGCGTTCTTCTTGGGACTTGCGCTGCTGCGGACGCGTATGTTCTTGATGACCTTATGCAAAATCCCTACCCCGCCGGTAAAAGCCGGATCGCGAACGCCGATGAAATCGGGCACGGCAATCCGTACGGAAGCTTCCAGCTCCTGCTGGGCAATCTTGAGCAGTCCCGGCATAGATACGGTTCCGCCGATGAGGATATATCCCCCCGGCTGCTCGCTGTAGCCAAGACGTTTCACTTCCTGACGAATCAGTTGGAAAATCTCCTGTACACGTGGCTCCGCAATAGCGGCCAGATCCTCCTGCGTAAACTCCTTGTCCACATTGCTTCCGATCCGCGTCACCTTGAAGGTCACGTCCGACGCCGCGTCCTCGATCGCAGCACAGCCGTATTTCAGCTTCGCTTTTTCCGCGTGGTCCGTTAACGTCCGAAGTCCGTAAGCAATGTCGTTCGTTATAAATTCTCCCCCAATCGGAAGCGTGGATGTCGCTACGATCGTGCCGCTTTCGAATACAGCGATCGTTGTGGAACCCGCACCGATGTCCACCAAGACGGATCCCATCGTTTTTTCGTCCTTTGACAACGCCAATTGTCCCGATGCTAACGACAGCAAAACCAGATCGCGAATTTTAAGTCCGGCCTTCTCCACACAGCGAAGCAAGTTATGAATCGCCGTTTTGGATCCCGTGACAATCGTCGCTTCAACTTCCAGTCGCACGCCGATCATACCGCGCGGATCCGAAATGCCTTCCAACCCGTCTACGATATACTGTTTGGCTACAACATCGATGATTTCGCGTTCCGGCGGCAGCGCAATAACTTCGGCTGCCTTCAGGACACGTTCAATGTCCTCTTCACCGATCTCTCGGTCTTCGTTTTGTACGGCTACTACCCCGTGGCTCGTTTGGAGTCCGATGTGATTTCCCGAAATGCCGACATACACTTCCGATATCTGAATATCTACCATCCGTTCCGCATGATCCACAGCGCTGCGAATCGACTGCACCGTCTGGTCAATATCTACAATCGCGCCTTTTCGTATTCCTTCCGAGTCGGCAGATCCAACCCCAATAATATTAAAGGTTCCATTACTAATTTCCCCAATAATAGCACGAACTTTGGATGTACCGATGTCCAAACTAACAATGATGTCATTGTTGCTCAAGCCCCTGGCACCTCCTATTTCCCCATCAAATATACTTACCGTGTTAGATTCACTATCTACTTAATTCAACGCCATTTAACCTTTCCCTCTTTTTTCTACAAATTTTTTGACTTCCAAGTTTTACATCCAATAGGCGGAAGTTCGATGATCCTACGGAATAGGATCCTGGCCATATCTGCAAAATTAGAAGAAAAAAGAGGGAGAACGTCAACTAGCCCATAAAATGTATTTTAACATTGTTTTTCAATCATGAGTAGTATCATTTTGTCCATCGTTCTCGTTCTCCGCCGTGGAGTAGGGAACATAGGAATCGGCATCGAGCATCGTCAGCTTACCGGGGTCCTGGGTTTGCAGAATCTCGTTCATGTATTCCGCTTTTTTAGCCAGAAGCGATGTAGCCGAGATGATTTCAAATTTGGACCTCGTATAGAGCTTAATCCGGTCCGGATAGGATAACGTAGGCGATGGGACAATCTCGGAAATATCGGCGGTCAGCTCGTCCGGAATTTGCGACAACGTTCGGCAAAGTTTGACCAGACTTTCGTCATCCGCCTTCCAACCGGTCAAGATTGGCTTGTCCACCGGCATCGATCCGTCCTTGAGTTCGATTCGCGTCCCATTGGCGAGTAACCCCTGCAGTTTACCTTCTCCGGTCAATGCATAGGCCGCGATTGGATATTCCTCGATACGAATATTCACGCTGCCGGGAAACGTCTTGTCCACTGTCGCCTGCTTCACCGAGGAAACGTCTTCCAGCTTGCGGGCGATATGATCCGCGCTGACAGCAAAGAACGGGGAACCGACCTGAAGGCCGGTAACGCCTAGGAGTTCTGCTTCGGTCGTATACGTATTGCCTTCAAACGTAATTGCGGAAATTTTGCTAAGAGATGAACGAAAGAAAAGGACGCACAGCAGGGCGAGGAACAGCAAGATGAGAATCGTTTTGATTTTCCGGCCGCTTTTCTTCTTAGGCGCGGGTTCTTTTAGGACGGGTACATTTGCTTTTGGCATGTCATTTCTCCGCAACTTTCTGAATAAGTATTACAAAGCCTATTATCCCCTCCAGGGGAGGGGACAAAAGTTTTGGGCTATCACCAATGAAGGTTCGCGAAATCAGAAAGCCTTTCAGCTTAGGCCAAATCCAACTGCCGCATGGCAGGAGACTCTCGGCGCACTACGCCACCTAAACGCTGAAACATCGTTTCAATCCGATCGTAGCCGCGGTCAATATGATGAACTTGCTCAACCACCGTTTGCCCTTGGGCTGCCAAACCAGCGATGACCAGCGCCGCACCTGCTCGCAAATCGGTCGCTTCCACGGTCGCGCCGTAAAGCCGGGGAACCCCGCGAATGAACGCAGAATTCAAGTCCACCGTAATATCGGCCCCCATGCGGACAAGCTCGTCGACATGCTTGAACCGGCCTTCGAACACGGTCTCCTTCATGACGCTCAAACCATCTGCTAAAGATAACAGCACCATCACCTGAGACTGTAGATCGGTAGGAAAAGAAGGGTAAGGTGATGTGACGATCCGCTCAACCGCTTTGGGGCGGCCCGCGCTGCTCAACGTTATTATATCATCCGTCACTCCGATTTGAACACCAGCCCGCTTCAGCACATGCAGCAGGGATACCAGATGCGAAGGGTTGCTATGGGTGAGGGTCACGCTGCCGCGGGTTGCGGCGACGGCAATCAATGCCGTTCCTGCAACGATACGGTCTGGGATAATCTCGTAATCGCAAGGGAGAAGTCGTTCCACCCCTTTGACCGTAATCGTGTCGGTCCCGGCGCCGATAATGCTTGCGCCCATGGCATTCAAAAAGTTCTGCAAATCTTGAATCTCCGGCTCCCGCGCCGCATTGGTTATAATGGTGGTTCCTTCGGCCAGCGCAGCAGCCATCATGATGTTCTCGGTCGCACCTACGCTGGGAAAATCCAAATGGATATCCGTACCGATCAGTTTTCCGGCTCTGCACCAAATTTGCTGATCGTACTCCTCAATCTTCGCCCCTAAAGCTTCAAGTCCCTTCAAATGCAGATCGATTTTCCGTTCTCCGATCGCACAGCCGCCCGGTTGATAAATGCACACTTCCCCGAAACGCGCGAGGAGCGGCCCCATCAAAAAAATGGAAGAGCGCATCTGTTTCATCAAATCTTCCGGCACATGGCTGGAGTCCGCTCCTGACGTATCTACGGTCACCGTATCTCCCAAATGGACGGCTCTGCAGCCCAATCGGCCGAGGATACCTAACATGACATCAATATCGAGCAGGCGGGGGACATTTCGAAGTTGTACTTTGCCTTCCGCCAACAGCGATGCGGCCAGAATCGGCAGTGCGGCATTTTTCGCTCCATGGATACGAATGGTTCCTGATAGGGGTTTCCCGCCTTCGATCACCAATTTGTCCAATGTATCACCTCCGAGTTTACCGTTCACCCACGAAGAAGACCTCCGGCACCAGCGCCACGCCGAACTTGCCTTGGACGGTGGCCTTGACTTGCTCCATGAGCGCAAGAACGTCCTCTGCTGTCGCTTGCCCGGTATTGACGATGAAATTGGCGTGCAGCGTGGATACTTCGGCCCCGCCGACTTTCGTCCCTTTGAGTCCCGCCGCTTCGACCAGCCTCGCGGCATGATCTCCGGGGGGATTGCGAAATACGCTGCCTGCGCAAGGCTGCGTCAGCGGCTGCGTTTTACGGCGACGGTCCTTATAGGCCGCCATAGCCGCCGCGACTTCCAGCCGATCGCCCACGGCAAGCGAAAAACATGCCTGTGCCACGATCCCTCGCTGTTCATGCAGGACGGAATGCCGGTAGGCAAACTTCATATCCTCCGCTGTGTATGTGACCAATTCACCTGTCTCCAGAACAATGTCAGCGGATTTAAATATACGTGACACATCGGACCCGTGGGCACCAGCATTCATGTAGACGGCGCCGCCGACCGTTCCCGGGATTCCTCCGGCAAATTCCAGCCCGGTTAACCCCTCTTTGCCCGCCATGATGCTGAGTCTGACGACGGACGCCCCGCCTCCAGCGCAGACTTCCGTGCCGGTGAAAGCAATCTGTTCCAGCCCTGCTCCCAACCGAATGACACAGCCTCGGATTCCCTTGTCAGAAACAAGGAGATTGGAGCCTTTTCCGATGATCATCCACGGAATTCCCTCCGCATAGAGTAGACGCATCAGCTCAGCAAGCTGTTGAGAATTCTCCGGAACGACCATCGCATCCGCCGGTCCGCCGATTTTCCATGTTGTGTACTTTGACATTGGCTCATTCGGCAAGACCTCTAAGGCTTCCAGCCTGGTCAAATGTGATATCCACTGCTGCATCGTATAACCCTCCTTGACTTGTATGGCGGATTCCTTCGGCGTCAAACGCCGGGTGCCGCTGTTCCAAATCGGCAGTCAACGACTGCCGGAGCCCGGGTCCCGCGGAGGGGGATAGCCCTCCCCGCTTGGTTGTCACGATTTATAGAGTATCTTATGCCTCCCTCACGGAGAGTGTGACAATCGCCCAGACCATGGGAACCAGGCTGTCCGCCGCTAGCTGCGGCTTTGACGGTTTTGCGACAGTCTCCGCATCTGCTCTACAACGAGATGGGCGGAATCCGGCTTGCCTAGCGCACGAGAGGCGGTTGACATGGCGGTATGCCGTGGCAGATCGTTCATCACGCGCTCTATAGATGCATACAAGCTGCCCCCCGTCAGTTCCGGCTCCAGAATCACCTCCGCCGCGCCAGAGCTCTCCAGCGTGCGGGCGTTTTTCTCCTGGTGGTTGTTTGTGACGTTCGGCGAAGGAATCAGGATAGCTGGAATGCCCAGCGCCGTAATTTCCGCCAAAAAAGAAGCCCCGGCGCGGTTTACGATCAACGAAGTGCAGGCCAGGACCTCCGGCATGTTGTGGACATAAGGAAGGACTTGCAAATTGGCGGGCAATTCACCGGTCTTCGCCTTGATCGCTTCCACCGTCGAGGTATAGTAGCTGTCCCCGGTCACATAAACGAATTGTAAATGCTCCGATTGCTTCAACAACGGTGCCATCTCTACCATCGCTTCATTGATCGCTTTGGCGCCGCGACTGCCACCGACGACCAGCACGACAAAGCTGGATTCCGGTAGCCCAAGAGTTTCGAAGCCCTTTCGTTTATCCGCTGCGTAAACGGTAGTTGCTCGCGGATTCCCCGTATATACGACATGTCGGGCCGAAGGAAATGCGGAACCCGATCCCTCGAAGCTGACGGCAACCGTCGACACGTATTTGCTCAAGAACCGGTTCGTCAAACCCGGGATGGCATTCTGTTCATGGATGATGCTAGGGATACCCAGCTTGGCCGCGGCATAAACGACCGGACCACAGACATAACCGCCTGTTCCGATGACTACGTCGGGCTTAAACTCCCTAAGTAGCTTTTTGGACGTCTGCACTCCCTTGAGAAAACGCATGATCGTTCTCACATTATCGAACGACAGCTTCCGACGGAAGCCGGTAATATCAATCGCTTCAAACGGAATTCCCTGCTTGGGGACCAGCGAGCTTTCCAACCCGCGCTTGCCTCCAATGTACAAAAACTCGGATCCGGGAAATTCCTCGGCGCATTGGCTGGCGACGGCTAGTGCCGGGTAGATGTGACCCCCGGTTCCGCCGCCGCTAAGTACGACGCGCATATCCTCACCTCGCGTAACGGGATAAATTAAGTAAAATGCCTAGCGCGGTCAGCATCAGCGTAAGCGACGACCCCCCGTAACTGATCAGCGGCAACGTTATGCCGGTGACCGGCATGAGGCCGATAACGACGCCGATGTTGATCACGACCTGTACGCCGACCATCCCGACAATACCGACAGCCAGCAAGCTGCCAAAGGTATCCTCGATCGTCATTGCCACGCGCATGCCGCGCCACACCAAAATCAAAAACAACAACAGGACTAAGAGTCCGCCAATAAAGCCCAACTCCTCGGCTAGGATGGAGAAAATAAAATCCGTTTGCGGCTCCGGCACATAACTGTATTTTTGCCGGCTCATTCCGAGCCCCAACCCGGCCAACCCTCCCGGTCCGATCGCGTACAGCGACTGAATGATCTGATAACCCGCGCCCAATGGATCCGACCACGGGTCCAGGAAGGCGGTGATGCGTTTCAGCCGGTAAGGCGCTGCCAGGATCAAGCCAACGAAACCTAACCCGCCCACCGCAGCCAAGCCGGCCAAATGCCGAATGCGCGCGCCTGCGGTAAACACAATTAACAGGGACGCGCCCAGCATCACCGTGCCTGTCCCCAAATCGGGCTGCAGCATGATCAAGCCGAAGGCGAGTCCGATGATGCCAAGCGGCGGCAGCAATCCTCGGGTAAAATGCGTGATCTTGTAATCTTCTTTGCTGAGCCAGTAGGATAGAAACAAAATCATCCCCAGCTTCATGAACTCGGACGGCTGGATGCCAAACGAGCTGATCCCCAGCCAACTGCGCGCCCCTCCGCGCACGACCCCGATACCGGGAATCAGCACGATGACGAGCAGGGCAAAACAGAGAAACAGCCCGATTTTGGCGTATTTCCGCAACAAGCGGTAGTCCAGATTCATCATCAGAACCATCGCGATTAATCCGAGCACGGCAAACAACAGCTGTCTTTTGACAAAATAAAATGAATCGCCGTAATCATGGAAAGCGAGTACCGAACCCGCGCTGTATACCATCACGATTCCGATCGCCAGCAGTCCTAGAATGCTGGCCGCCAGCCAAAAGTCCGGCGCAGTACGGCTCTTGCCCATCGTGGATGCCACCTCTTGACAGAAAGTAGGGGCTTTTCCACCCCCCTACTTAAAGGGTATGCACCGCCTCTTTAAAAATGCGTCCACGCTCTTCATAGGAAGGGAACATATCCCAGCTGGCACATGCCGGCGAGAGTAGAACCACGTCTCCCTGCTCCGCCAGGCCGGACGCCTCCTTCAGCGCGGTACGCAGCGTTTCCGCGGCGCTGTCCACAGTATCGACCAGCACGATGTTCGCTAGACCCGCCAGCTCGGCAACTCTAGCGATTTTTTCCTTCGTCTGGCCGAGGGTAACGACGGCTTTCACCTTCTCTTTGAAAACCGGCAGCAGTTCCATATAATCGGAACCCCGATCCAAACCGCCGGCGATCAATACGATCGGCGCTTGCAACGCGCCCAGGGCCATGACCGTCGCCTTCGAATTGGTCGCTTTGGAGTTGTTATAGTACGCGACGCCCTGCTTCTCGTCCACGTACTCCAAGCGATGCTCCACGCCGCGGAAGGTCCGCAGCGGCTCAGCTAGCGCCTCGGGCGCAGCTCCTGCGGCAATCGACGCCGCAACGGCCGCCAGCGCGTTCTCGACGTTAAAGCGCCCCGGCAAGGCGATATCGGCGATATCGACGATACTGCGCACCTCGCCGTCGGCTCCTCGATACATGATGCGACGGGCCAACCCATCCTCTACGTCCGGTATGTACGCCGGCTGGACATAGACGCCCTCCGATTTCAATTCCTCGGTCATCGAGAAGGGAATCAGCTGCGCGTGAATATATGGCACAAGCTCCCGGCACACAGGGTCGTCCCAATTGATGACGGCGCGGTCGGTTTTTCGTTGGTTCGCGAACAGCTTGGCTTTGGACGAGATGTAATCATCCATCGTTCCGTGGTAATCCAGATGCGTTTCCGCGACATTCAATAGGCAAGCTACTTCAGGTCGAAACTCCCTCGTGCCCTTCAACTGAAAACTGCTCAGCTCGGCGACAAGCCAGTTGCCTGCATCCGCCTCCTCCGCAGCCTCACACAGTGGAGTTCCGATATTTCCGGCGACAATCGGTCTCATCCCAGCAGCCTCCAGCATGTTGCCGATCCAGGTTGTCGTCGTCGTCTTCCCGTTGGAACCGGTGATGCCGAGGATTGGTGCCGGGCTAAGCAAATAGGCTACCTCGACCTCCGTTACTACCTCGATGCCAAGCTCGAGCGCGCGGGCCACAGGAGGAGCGGTGTATGGGATTCCAGGGTTTTTGACAACCAGCGAAATCCCTTCATGGATCAACCCCTCCGGGTGACCGCCGCATACAACAGAAATTCCCAAAGCCTCCAATTCGGATGCTTCGGGACACTGATCTCTTTCCTTTTTATCGTTGACCGTAATGAGGGCGCCATAGTTGTGCAGGGTTTTGGCGACCTGAACGCCACTTCTCGCCAAACCGAGAACGACGACTTGACGCCCCCGGTAATCTTCTGGATGATTCATCTTTTACAACCCCTTGTTCAAGTAAAGTCCAATGATCGCCAACACCAGTCCAACCGACCAAAACGTAACGACGACACGCCATTCCGACCATCCGGATAACTCGAAGTGATGGTGGATCGGGCTCATTTTAAATACCCGTTTGCCGCGCGTCTTAAATGAGACCACTTGAATGACGACGGACAGCATTTCGATCACGAAGATTCCGCCGATCACCAGGAACAGCAGCTCGGTTTTGGTAACGATGGCAATCGCTCCGATCGCCCCGCCGATGCCCAGCGAACCGGTATCGCCCATGAACACCTTGGCCGGGTGGGCGTTAAATACGAGGAAGCCCAACACGGCACCGATCATGGCCGCCGCGCAAACTGCAGCTGGAAGCGAGGTCACCTGCATGGCGATCACCGCAAACGCACCCAATGCAATCGCGCTGACGCCGGACAGCAAGCCGTCCACCCCGTCGGTAAAATTAACCGCGTTGGTCACCGCCATCATCATAATGACAATAAACGGATAATAGAACCACGGCCCCCAATCCAACGCAAACTGCGTTCCCGGAACGCTGATCGCGGTGCTGTGACCTTCCGAGATCAGCAAAACGCACATGATGCCGGAGAATAGCAATTGTCCAATCAATTTCTGTCTGGGCGTGAGACCCAAAGACCGTTTAAACACAATTTTGATGTAATCATCGAGAAACCCAACTAGCCCAAAGCCAAGTGTAGCGACCAAGAGCACATAGAAGTCGGTATTCACGACCGAAAATTTCAGATAGGCCAGCGTAAACGCCAATAGAATGATCATGCCGCCCATCGTTGGCGTTCCGGCCTTTTTCAAGTGACTTTGCGGCCCTTCGCCGCGGATTTGCTGGCCGAATTTGAGCCGTCTCAGCAGCGGAATCACCAGCGGAGCCGAGATGACCGCCAGAATAAAGGATACGCCGATCGTTAACAAGATAAGTCCAAAATCCATGGGATCCCCCCCTTTCGCTGGTATTATGGTGTGAGCTCACTAGTTTTGATCGCTTCGACGACTTCTTCGAGTTTCATGCCTCGGGAAGCCTTAACCAAGACGACGTCCTGCGGATGCAGCAGTGAAACCAGCTTACGGATCAGTTCAGACTTATCAGTATATGCAAAAATGCAGTCCGGGTCCATCTGTTTCTTGGCTCCTTCGGCGATTTGGCGGGAGAGCGGGCCGTAAGCGAACAGCAGATCCGCCATGCCCGGCGTCAACATTTCTCCGATTCCACGATGGTACTCCAACTCAGAAGCGCCAAGCTCCAGCATATCGCCAAGCACAGCTACCTTCTTGCGGTACCCCTTCATATGATCCAAAACGCCGATTGCCGCCTTCATGGAGGTGGGACTAGCGTTATAGGCGTCATTCAGGATTGTAATGCCGCTGCGGCCGACAACGACCTCGATGCGCATCCCGGTGAGCTCCACGTTGCTGAAGCCTTCGCGGATCGCCGACTCGCTCACCTTGTAGTGACGGGCAATGGTAATGGCGGCGAGCGCGTTGGTGACGTTATGCTCACCTAAGAGCGGCAGCTCAAACGGCGGCTCCCCTTCGCTGCCATGCGGCGTAAACAATGTTCGATTGTCGGTGAAGAGAATGCCGGTTGGATAGGCGTCATTTCCCGGTTGAAGCCCAAACGTTGCTGTTTGCAACCCTTCCGGCTTCGCAGTGGACGGCTCGGCCAACACCTGAGGGATCAGAGGTTCGTCCCCATTGTATACGAATAGCCCTCCCGCCTTCATGCCCGCCAGGATCTCCAGCTTAGCCCTTGCGATCTCCTCCCGGGAGCCGAGCTGCTGCAGGTGGGATTCACCGATGTTGGTGATCACCGCCGTTTCGGGTTCGCCCAGTTTCGAGAGCAACTCGATTTCATGACGGCCGCTCATGCCCATTTCGAGCACGACGATTTCAGTATCCTCCGGCATGGCCAGAAGCGTCAACGGAAGGCCGATATGGTTGTTAAAGTTCCCTTTGGTTTTATGCACTTTATAGGTTGTAGACAAGAGAGCGTATACCAGGTCTTTGGTTGTCGTCTTCCCATTGCTCCCGGTAATGCCGACCACCTTGGCCCCGGTTTCGGTCAAGTACGATTTGGCCAGCGCCTGCAGCGCGATCAGCGTATCGTCCACGAGTACGGTCGGACCCGGCGGCGTTCCCTTCGATCGAGCCCATAGGCATGCGCCTGCTCCCGCCTGCAGGCAGTCCGCGGCGAAATCATGGCCGTCGAACCGTTCTCCCGCCAGCGGTACAAACAAACAGCCTTCCGTTATTTGCCGGGAGTCCGTAACCACGCCTCGCACCAGGATGCCGGCATCGCCCGCCTCTCGAATCTGTCCGCCGCACATCGCGGCAATTTCCGCTAAGTTTCTTCTAATCACTTTGCCAAACCCCTTATCGCTTCTTTTGCTACGATTCGATCATCAAAATCGAGCACCTTGGATCCGATCAATTGGTAGGTTTCATGTCCCTTCCCCGCAATCAATACTACATCCTCACGGCTTGCCATTTCAATAGCCTTTTGGATGGCTTCGCGGCGGTCGACGATCAACTCGTAACGCTCTTGATCTACGCTGTCGTCTAGCAATCCCTGCTCGATATCACGCAAAATCGCATCCGGATCTTCGGTCCGCGGATTGTCGGAGGTGACAATCACCTGCTGCGCGTATTTCGCGGCAATGCGTCCCATAATCGGTCGTTTCGTACGATCCCGATCCCCGCCGCAGCCGAACACGCAAATGACCCGTCCTTTAGCGAATTCATTTACCGTGCGCAACACGTTCTCCAAGCCGTCCGGAGTATGTGCGTAATCGACGATCACGGCGAATTCTTGACCTTCGTCGACGGCCTCCACCCGACCCTCTACGCCTTTGACGGATTCGAGGCTAGCTTTGATCTGCTCCAGCGAAATGCCTTCCAGCAAAGCTGCAGAGATGGCTGCGAGCGCATTGTAGACATTAAATTTGCCAACCATCCGCAAAGAGATATCCGTGCTACCGCAGAACGAATCTACATGGAAGGACGTCCCCCGGGCGGTAATGGAGATGTTTGAGGCTCGCACATCCGCCTCCTGTTCCACTCCGTAAAAAATCACTTCTGCCGCCGTCTGTTTAGCAAAGAAGGCGCTTGCCGGGTCGTCGGCGTTCAGCACCGCATAGCTGCGCTCCTCCGGGTTCTCCGCATACGTATTGCCAAGCCGGGAGAAGAACAATGCCTTGGCCCCCCGGTAGTCCTCCATCGTTTTATGATAGTCCAGATGATCCTGGGTCAAGTTCGTGAATACGGCGGTACGGAAGCGAGTGCCTTTGACACGGCCCTGGTCCAGCGCATGGGAGGATACCTCCATCACGCAATACTCTCCGCCGCCTTTGGCCATATCATGCAAATAATTTTGCAGTTCAAGCGATTCCGGCGTTGTTCCCGACATTGGATAGGTTTGCCCGGCAAACCGGCGTTGGATCGTGCCGATCAAGCCCGTTTCCCGGCCCTGATCCTGCAAAATCCGCTCGATCAAATAGGTCGTGGTCGTCTTGCCGTTCGTGCCGGTCACGCCGATCACCTTCAGTCGCGAGCTCGGCGAACCGAAAAACACGCCTCCAAGCACAGCCATCGCCAGTCGGCTGTCCTTCACCTTAAGCTGAGGCAGCCCGGCGTTATCCAGCCAACGTTCCACCACAAGTGCAGTCGCGCCTTGCTCAGCAGCCTGCCGAGCATAATCATGACCATCCACGGTGTGGCCGGGAAGGCAGATAAACAGATCTCCCGGTTCTACCTTGCGCGAATCGATGGCGATCCCTGTGCAGGACGTTTCCCCATCCCCTCTGATCTGCGAAGCCATTAAATAAGTTGCCAGTTCCTTAAGCAGCATAGGATACCCCTCCGTCTTTCAACTACGTGCTCTACACACTTATTCTATATTATCACCAAAAATTGCTCAGTTCAGGAATATTATTCACTTGTGATCGGATTATGATCATGTTGTAGTTCTGCTTCAGCTTCACTGCCCATGTAGATGCGGATGGTAGAGCCCTTCTCCACCCGAGATCCCGCTTTCGGCGCTTGGTTAATGACCACGTTGCCGGCGCCGGATCTAGCTAGATTAAAGTTCATGTTCATATCCTCGTAGATCTCTTGCGTCGTGTGGCCGATAAGGTCAGGCACCGTAACGATCGGGATCTCCCCATATTTGTATTTCTTCGTGACCTGCTGCTGACGCGGCGGAACCTTCATATATTCCAGCGCGTCTTCCATGATGTTACGTACGATCGGCGCTGCCACCACGCCGCCGAACTGGATACCCTGCGGGTTATCGACTGCGGTATAAACGACGATTTGCGGATCGTCTGCCGGGGCGAAGCCGATAAACGAAACGATATGTTCATTTTGCGAATAACGTCCGTTCACGACCTTTTGCGCCGTCCCCGTCTTCCCGCCGACCCGGTAACCATCGATAAACGCGTTCCCGCCTGTCCCGTTGGCTACGACGCTTTCCAGCGCCGTGCGGATCTGCTTGGAGGTCTCCTCCGAAATCACCTGCCGCACCAGCTGCGGCTTTGTCTCGGAAACGACCTCGCCCGTATCCGGATTCGTCCACGACTTGGCGACGAAAGGCTTGAACAGCTTGCCTCCGTTAATCGCCGCGGACACCGCGGTAATTTGCTGAATCGGCGTGACCGATACGCCTTGTCCGAACGAGGTTGTCGCCAGTTCGACGGGGCCAACTTGGGGCAGCTTAAACAAAATCCCGTTTTCTTCCCCATTCAGATCAATCCCTGTTTTGCTGCCGAACCCGAAGTTTTTGATATACTGGAACAGCGTTTCTTTACCCAGCCGTTGGCCTAAGGCTACGAAACCGGGGTTGCAGGAGTTCTCCACAACTTGAAGGAACGTTTGACTGCCGTGGCCGCCTTTCTTCCAGCAGCGGAGCGTCGCCCCGCCGACCTTGACGTAACCGGGATCGAAGAACCGGTCATTCAGTAGGTCGACCTTCTTCTCCTCCAGCGCCGCCGCCAGTGTAATGATCTTGAACGTGGAACCCGGCTCGTAGGTCATCCAGATCGGTAAATTCCGGTTATAAACCGCCGAATCGTATTCCTGGTAGGTTCCCGGCTCGTACCCCGGTCTGGCGGCCATGCCGAGGATTTCGCCCGTCTTCGGATTCATCGCGATCGTCAGCGCCGAATCGGCTTGCAGCCGGTCCATGGCCTGATCCAGCTCGCGTTCGATAATGCTCTGGATCGTTTTGTCGATCGTCAAGTTGAGATTCAAGCCGTCCTTCGGCTCTACATATTTCTCTGAGGAGCCCGGCATTAACCGCCCGCCGGCGTCCGACAAATAAGATACGCTGCCGTTCATCCCGCTAAGCAAGCTGTCGTATTTACTTTCCACACCGGTCAACCCCTGGTTGTACCCGCCGGTAAAGCCCAAAATATGTGCGGCAAGTCCGCCAAATGGGTAGTAGCGCTTATTATCTTCAGCGACAACAATACCCGGAAGAGCCAAATCACGAATTTGCTGCGCTTTTTCCATCGTAATTTTGCGTCCGCCGGGTTGCAGCCTGACTATGGATTGTCTCTTGGTAATCGACTTCAGAACTGATTCCTCGGTCATCCCTAGGAGCGGCGCCAGACTCTTGGCCGTCTGTTCCGGATTCTTGATCTGCACCGGAATAGCCATCACCGTTGGCGTCGTAATATTATAAGCGAGCACGTTGCCGTTACGGTCGCTGATTTCGCCCCGTTTTGCCGAATAGGGAATGTTTCGGCGCCAGGAATCCTCCGCTTTGGCAGACAATTCGGCGCCTTTTCCGATTTGAACGTAGGCAAGACGTACTGCCAGAGCCGCAAACAGCAAACACAACACCATTAACAGCCAGAACAATCTTCGTCTGACGGTAAACTTGGATACTTTCACAGGTCGCCCTCCTAACCCATCCTGAAACCTCATCATGAGTGTACTCATCACATGACTATTCAGGACAACCAGGGGTTAGAACAAGCTATGGCGAGTCCTGGACCGCATTTCCGCCCGTACCATCGCCTTCTCCGCCATCGGTGCCGGTATCTTCCGTCTGTCCGTCGTCGGTAGATACTTCCTCTTTGTCAGGAGGTTCCAGTGTAAGAATGACACGTCTCCCTCCGTTTTCATTAACGACTTCCTGTGAAACGACATACCCTTCACCTTCCGCTGTGACCGGGATCTGCAGCACGGACAGCAGTTCCATCGCATCGCGCAGCGATTCGCCTTGCAGGTTCGGTACGTTGATATCCGATCCTTTCTCAGTGAGCAGGTAAACGAATTGTCCGGTTTTCAGCGTACTTCCCGCCTTAGGGAATTGGGAAATAATTTCCGTCCCTTTCCCATAAGTGGCATAGGAAATGCCGCTTGCCGTCAGCTTATCTTTCGCCTGCTGGACCGCAAGACCGCCCACGTCAGGCACCTTCGGCCCCGTAACGCTGGTCTTCAACTGCGCATCGGCCGCGCCGCCTTCCAATTTTTTCGGAACTCCCATGTACTGCAGCGTTTGATTCACGATCTTCTTGAATACCGGAGCCGCTGCGGTTCCCCCGCCCAGCTCGGAATCCTTCGGTTCGTCGATCAAAACGATGACCGCAATTTTCGGATCGTCCACCGGCGCGTAGCCAATAAACGACACGACCTGCTTCGTATAGTCGTATTGTCCATTCACAACTTTTACCGCGGTCCCGGTCTTGCCGGCAATCCGGTAGCCGTCAATGTAGGCGTGGCGTCCGGTCCCGATCTTTTGGTCCGAGACGACCTGTTCCAAATAGGTTCCGACTTCTTTAGCCTTTTCCGGCGTGAGGATCTGTTGAACGACCTTGGGTTTGGTGTCCTGCGCTTCACCGGTTTGCGGATCCGTAATCGACTTCACGATATGGGGCTCCATCAGCTTTCCGCCGTTGGCGATCGCCGATACCGCTACGATTTGCTGCAGCGGCGTGACGAGCAGCTTGCCGTGACCGTATGCCATCGCCGCAAAGTCGGCTTGCTGTACCGGATCCACGATCCCTTTGGATTCGCCCGGAAGCTCGATGCCCGTCTTTTTGCCGAATCCAAATTGGTCAACGTAAGTTTTCAGCCTTTCCGGTCCCAGCATCTCGTAACCGAGTTTGACGAAAGCAACGTTACTGGAGCGCTTGACGCCCTCCAAATAAGTGATCTCGCCCCAACCGGATCGCTTCAAGTCATGGATGGTTTGTCCCGGTACCCGGATGCTCCCGGACATGTACGTTGCGTTCGGATTGAACAAGCCGTCCTGTACCGCTCCCGCCAAGGTCACGATTTTAAATGTGGAGCCCGGCTCGTAGACCGACTTGATCGCATGGTTATAAAAATTCTTCTGATCGACGTCCGCCCAGTACTCGTTTGGGTTATATGTAGGCATATTGGCCATGCCGAGAATTTCCATCGTGTTCGGATCGGCTGCGATCACCGTCATACTGATCGGTTGCAGCTGAGCGTAAGCTTCTATCATCGCCTGCTCGATATAATATTGAATGGTATAATCGATCGTTAACTTCAGATTATCCCCGTTTTTCGCCGGCGTATAAATCTCACTCGCCTTCGGAATTTCAATACCGCGACCATCGCGCTTGTATTCGATCGAACCGTCAACGCCTTTCAACTGCTCGTCGTAAAAAGCTTCGAGTCCGGATACCGCCTTACCTTCACGGTCGAGATAACCCAAAACGTGGGAAGCTAAGCTTTGCTTCGGATAATAGCGTTTTTGATCCTTGATGATATAAATGCCGACGTCTTGCATGTCTTGATGTTTTTCTTTCAACTCGCCGATGAAGGCTTGTACCTGGTCTCTTAAGTCCTGGTCAATTTTCCAACCTTCATTCCGAACTTCGCGTTGCGTAAAATACTCGCCGGATTCTTTCTTGGCGTTTACGATGTCCCGCAACTCGTTCTCGTCTTTCCCGAGGACTTTGCCAAGTCCTTCAACCACCTCGTCCTGAAGGTCGTATTTGTTTAAGAGTTCAGGATTCACGGCCACCGTATAGGCCGGAGCGTCCACCGCCAAAACATCGCCGTTTCGATCGGTGATCGTTCCCCGTGTCGCCGGCAGCGGCTTTTTGGTTGACCAGAGTTCCTCTGCATGCGCCTGCCAAAAATCAGCCTGCACAACCTGCAACCAGAACGCTCTACCCATCAATACAGCAAAAAAGAGGGTAATACATCCCCCTATCAGCAGTGTTCGAAGCTTTATTCGCTTGATCATGGCAAAACCTCTTTAGACTTTATTTCTTGGCCGTAGCCACGCCATCTGCCGCAGCCGCCGTTTCGGTGCCCGCGTTGACGCCGTTATTCTCGTCAGTTCCCGTAGGAACTTGGACGTGGAAACCTTCCACCTCAGGCTGTACATAACCGAGCTCATTCGCCTTCAACGGAATCTGCTCCTCCAGCTTTTCCTTCTGGATCGACAATTCCTTCACTTCGGCGTTAATGGTTTGAATGTCCGTATTCAAATTAAACATTTGCCGCTTTATGTTGTAAAGTGACACATTTTGCCATAGCAATCCGCCCATGATCGCCACGCAAAACAGGACCGTCATCATATACAAAAGCTTCTCACGAACCGGCAGCGGCGATCGGCGGGTGACCACCTTCGTCGTTTCCCGATAACGCTGCGATTGATAGCTGCGTTCCGTTTGCTTCTCTTTAACTGCCAGATTCCCTCGCGTATAAGCCATTTACGATACCTCCACACCAGTTTGCAATTTCTCCGCCACGCGCAATTTCGCCGAGCGGGCCCGTGGATTATCTGCCAGTTCCCGCTCCGACGGGACTAGCGGTTTCCGATTGATTAATTTCAGTGAACCTTTGCCTCCGCACACACACATCGGAAAGTCGGGTGGGCAAGTACATTTCTCAACATAGCTAGCAAAAATCTGCTTGCAAATTCGGTCCTCAAGCGAATGGAAGGTGATGACCGAAGCCCGGCCTTCCGGCGCTAAACAGCGGATGGCCGCATGCAGCCCTTCCTCGAAGGCTCCCAGCTCGTCGTTCACGGCGATGCGCAGCGCCTGAAAGCTGCGTTTGGCCGGATGTCCGCCCGTCCGCCTTGCCGCCGCCGGGATCCCTTCCTTAATCAGCTCGACAAGCTGCTCCGTCGTTTCGATTGGTTCCTGCTCGCGCCGTTCCACGATGACTCTAGCGATTCGCCTGGAAAATTTCTCTTCGCCGTATTGAAACAAAATACGAGCAATTTCACGTTCCGGCCACGAATTGACGATCTCCCGCGCCGTCAGGGACGCGGACTGATCCATCCGCATATCGAGCGGCGCGTCCGCGTTATAGCTAAACCCCCGCTCCCCCTCATCAAATTGGGGAGAGGAAACGCCGAGGTCGAACAAAACGCCATCCACTTGGGGAATCCCGTTTAACTGTGGCACTCCCTCGATCTCCAGCAGTTTTTGCTCGATATAGCGAAAATTGCTTTTTACCAAAGTTAATTTGTCTGCGTAGGCTGTGAGCCGCTCTTTGGCATTGTCCAGCGCCCAGTCATCCTGGTCGAAAGCAATCAGCCTTCCGCCTGGACCCAGCTTGGACAAGATCACTGAGCTGTGACCGCCGCCCCCCAGCGTACAATCCACGTAAATGCCGTCCGGCTTGATGCGTAACCCTTCTGTCGCTTCTTCTTTGAGTACCGTGATGTGATGGAACAAGACTTACGCCCCCAAACCTGAATTCATTTTAAAGAGGTTGTTCAAAAAGTCATCTTGAGAACCTGACTTTTTGAACACGCGCTTAAAGATCGAAATTGAAGTCGACCAATTTTTCAGCAATTTCATTGAAAGTATCTTCCGACTGCTGGAAGTACTGCTCCCAAGTGTCTTTACTCCATATTTCTACCCGGTTCGACACGCCGAGAACAACGCAATCCTTCTCCAGCTTGGCATACTGTCTTAAACTGCCTGGCAAGTTTACCCTTCCCTGTTTATCCCATTCGCATTCCGTCGCTCCTGAGAAAAAGAAACGGGTAAATGCGCGGGCGTCGGACTTCATCAACGGCAGTGCCTTCAGCTTCTGCTCCAGGACTTCCCACTCCTGCATCGGATAAACGAAAAGACACTGGTCCAAGCCGCGGGTAACGACGAAAGAGCTGCCGAGGAGATCACGAAACTTAGCCGGTATGATAATCCGGCCTTTATCGTCAATGCTATGTTGGAATTCCCCCATAAACATTGGTGACTCACTCCTTACCTCTTTCCCCCACTTTGCACCACTTTACACCACCGTGATATGTAACTATTCCACATTGGAAGAGAAAATCCTTCTATTGTTCATAATTTTTTTTGAAGTGGCGTTAGCGTGACTATTGAAGGGCGGAGCCAGCGATCGCCAAAACACGACAAAAAGGACGATCCCGGCAGATTCCTCTGCACGAGATCGTCCTAATTCTGAATTAACGGGAATTTGTAGCGTTATTTCTTTCATCATCGCCCGACTTTGCCCAAACCGGTGAATTAGCGGTACGATTTACCGTTAATTATCATCTACCGGCTGAAAAGCAATAATTAGCGGTGCAAAATACCGTAAATTCTCCCCCGATGCGACGCAGCTATAAATTCAACTCCGCTCAAGCCCCAAGGATCAACCGAATTAATGCTCTTGCCAGCTATCCAGGTAAGCGCGCTGCTCGGCGGACAATGTATCGATATTTACGCCAAGGCTTTCCAGCTTGAAGCGGGCAACTTGCTCGTCGAGCTCGTAAGGGACGTTGACGACCGTTTCTCCGATTTCCTTATAACGGTCGTTTACGTATTTAAGGGACAAGGCTTGCAGCGCAAACGTCATGTCCATGATTTCGGCTGGATGTCCGTCACCCGCAGCCAAATTGACCAAACGGCCTTCCGCGAGCAGATACATTTTGCGCCCGTCCTTCAGTTGATATTCCTCGATGTTGCGGCGTACGGTGCGGATCGATACGGAACGCTCTTTAAGTTCCGGCTTGTTCACTTCCACGTCAAAATGACCCGCATTGGACAAAATAGCGCCGTCCTTCATGACATCATAGTGCTCGCCGCGGATGACATCTCGGTTACCGGTCACGGTGATGAAGAAATCGCCAACCTTCGCCGCTTCCAGCATTGGCATCACTTGGAAGCCATCCATGACGGCTTCGACCGCTTTGATCGCGTCGATTTCCGTGACGACGACGTTCGCGCCAAGGCCCTTGGCTCGCATCGCTACGCCTTTCCCGCACCAGCCGTAACCGACCACGACGACGGTTTTGCCGGCCACCACCAGATTCGTCGTCCGGTTAATTCCGTCCCACACCGATTGACCGGTTCCGTAGCGGTTGTCGAACAGATATTTGCAATAGGCATCATTGACCGCCACCATCGGGAATTTGAGTTTTCCTTCTTTGTCCATCGCTTTCAGCCGCAAAATACCGGTCGTCGTCTCCTCAGCGCCGCCCCGTACGTTCTCCAGCAAATCCGTCCGTTCCGAGTGCAAAATCGTGACCAAATCGCCGCCATCGTCGATAATCAAATCCGGTTTTGTTTCAAGCGCTTTGATCAACAACGCCTTATATTCTTCCGGCTCAGGATTATATTTGGCATAAACCGTCACGCCATCTTCAACCAATGCCGCACAGACGTCGTCCTGCGTCGACAGCGGATTACTTCCGGTAATGGTCACCTCAGCACCGCCTGCTTGCACGACCTTGGCCAAATAAGCCGTTTTCGCTTCCAAATGAAGCGAGATCGTGACTTTCAATCCCTTAAATGGTTGCTCGGCCTCGAATTGCTTACGAACCCGGTTCAGCACCGGCATATGGGCTTCCACCCAATCGATTTTCAAATGTCCTTCCGGGGCTAGCTTCAAGTCGGTGATGATACTGTTCTGAATTGCTTCTGAGCTCATATTCGTCTCCTCCTATAAATAAATAATTCGATGTTTGCCAGTCAACTCATAAGGAATATCCAGCAGGTCTTCGATCCAATCCATTCCGAACCGATTCAAAGTATCAAATAGATTGTAAACTCTCTCCTGCGGCTTGTTCAAAGGGAATAACGACAATTGAATCCGGTCAAAATGACGCAGGCCGGTTTCATGGATTTTCTCCATCGCATCCTTCGCCTTGCCGCGTAGGTAATCGATTTGATCGAGAATTTTGTCCCTGTTCACCGTCCCAAGTCGAGACAACCCGCTCTCGACCCCGGCTAGTTCCTCAAGGAGTGGCGCATACAGTTCCCCAAACGCAGCAACAACTTCATCGAACCGTTCGTCGACCTGCATACGCTCCTGAGCAGCGAGCCAAGCGCTCCGTTTGCGATGGAAGACCTCAGGATCCTTTACATCATTCCAGCTAAGCTCGTATTTCTTCATATGCTTCTGTATCGTCCCGTCAATCACGGTAAAAGATTCCCGGGGCAGCAGCAGCGGCATTTTCAACCCAAGCTTCTGAAACGCCTTGCGCGTAAGCCCCCAGTAGGCGATCTCGCCGGGGCCCAGCACCGAGCCTAGAACAGGAAGCAGGCTGTCTTGCATCAGCGGGCGAGTCAGTACATTATTACTGAATCGCTCCGGATGTTTCCTTAGCTCCTCCAACAATTCGTCAGCCGTAAAGGTAACCTTGCCCTTGCGGTCTTCAAACCGGTCGTTCCGCTTAAACAACAATAGACGTTCCCGCTCGCTTATGTAGAACAAATTAGCCCCGTTTTCGGCCACTTCCGCGGACGGTTCGTACCCCAACCCTGCCATATCGCGTACCGTCTCATGGTAAGCCGACTCCAGCTCATCATTTTGACGGATCATCCGCTCGAACACCGGCATCTCCAGTCGGCGCAACTCAGGATCCGACGAATCCAGCAGCACCAGGCCATGCTTTCCGAATAAGGCCCCGATCAACTTGGCAAAATGCGCCGTCAAATTATCCGCATCCTCTGAACAACATCGTACCAGTTCCATGATGCCCGCCTTATGCTCGCTGTCCGGAAGCAGCTGCTCCAGTTCTGACACGGCCTTATCCCAAGCTTCGGCCTCCACCTTCGTAAAGCTAACCGGCAGCCGGTCCATCGCCCCACGGTGCATACGAATTCGACGCACTTGCAAATCCTGCGATAACACATAGGTATGATTGACCTCGTCCCAATCGTGATCCTCGCCGGCGATCCAAAATACCGGCACAACCGGGCGGTTTAACCGATCCGAAGCCGCTTTTGCCGCTTTAAGGATCGTCACCGCTTTATAGACGACGAGCAGCGGACCGGTGAATACCCCGCTCTGCTGTCCACCAACAATCACCGCTGTACCGGGCAACTCCAGTTGGCCGATCGCCCGTCCAACGGCCGGATCGGGGTTATAACGTCCGTTATATTCACGTAGTCGGGTGGCCAAAGCCTTCCGATCCACGCGTGTATGTTCCGTTTGATCTAACCACACGGCCCGTTCAGTCCAACTTTCGGACTGGCTCGGATCGCTCTCATATAATAGTTCAACCGCGGAGAACTGATTGATATATACCTCAGCCAGCGGCCCCGCGAACGAAAGTTGCTCTTGAACGACATTCATCAGGTAGCGTCCTCCTGTCTGCATCAAAACCTTCCTTGATTGTACCGGATGTCCGGCCGCTCCGTCAAAGAAATCCTTACTTTTGCGAAACTTCTAACTTTCCGTAACCATTAAGCGCAAAAAAACTCCCGCAACCGTCATTTACGGCTGCGGGAGCTCGCAGGTTCAATCAGCCTTTCTTTGGCATGGAGACGAAATGTCCTTTGGACACTTCAACCAGCTCAGAGTTGTCCAAATCGAACAATCCGCCGCCGGATGTGCCTTCTTTGCCGATCGGGCCGCTTGCGGTATCTTCTAACTGGATCCGTTTCTTGTTGGCTTCAATTTCCGGGTCCGGGATCGGAATCGCGGACAAGAGCGTTTTCGTATAGGGGTGCATCGGGTTTGCATACAGTTCTTCACTATCTGCAAGTTCCACGATCCGGCCGAGGTACATTACCGCAACCCGGTCACTGATATGTTTGACCATGGACAAGTCATGCGCGATAAACAGATACGTCAATCCCAGGCGATCCTGAAGATCTTCAAGCAGGTTGACGACCTGCGCTTGGATGGATACGTCGAGCGCCGAGATCGGTTCATCGCAGATGATGAACTTCGGATTTACCGCAAGCGCGCGGGCAATCCCGATCCGTTGACGTTGACCCCCGGAGAACTCGTGCGGATAACGCGTTGCATGGTCCGGGTTCAAACCAACCATATCGAGCAACTCTTCGACGCGTTTTTTGCGTTCCGCGTGAGAACCGGCCATCCCGTGAATATCCAACGCTTCGCCGATGATATCCGTAACGGTAAAGCGCGGATTCAGCGATGCATATGGATCCTGGAAGATCATCTGCATATCGCGGCGCATGGCCTTCATCTTCTTCGGCGACAATTGGTTGATATCCACGCCGTTAAAGCGGACACTGCCGGCTGTCGGTTCATACAAACGAAGGATCGTACGGCCTGCGGTCGATTTACCGCAACCCGATTCACCAACGAGGCCAAGCGTTTCGCCTTCAGCGATCGAAAAGCTAATATCGTTAACGGCTTTCAGAACGTTGCCGCCGCCGACATTAAAGTATTTTTTCAAACCTTCAACTTCAATCAAGGTTTTGCCTTTGCTCATGACGACTGTACCTCCTTGGCCATCGGATGAAGATCCCAGCAGCGAGCCGTATGCGTCTCGCTGAATACGGTCGCGCTTGGATCGATGCGTTCGCAAATCTTCATCGCCTGGTCGCAGCGAGCAGCGAAAGGACAACCGATTGGCGGCTTAATCAAATCCGGTGGCGTGCCGATAATTGGAATAAGCGGTTCGCCTTTCTTTTGGTCCAAACGAGGCATCGAACGGAGCAAACCTTTTGTATAAGGATGCTGCGGGTTCTTAAAGATCTCCCATTTCGTCCCGGTTTCCACCACTTCCCCGGCATACATAACGATAACGCGGTCACACATGCCTGCCACGACACCAAGGTCATGGGTGATCAGAATGATGGAAGTTCCAAGCCGGGATTGCATTTCTTTCATCACGTCCATGATTTGGGCCTGGATCGTAACGTCGAGCGCCGTCGTCGGTTCATCCGCGATCAGCAGTGAAGGCCGGCAAGCCAGGGCAATGGCGATCATAACACGCTGCCGCATGCCCCCGGAGAATTCGTGTGGATATTGGTTAAAGCGGGCTTCCGCATTCTTGATGCCAACAAGCTTGAGCATTTCGACAGCCTGTTTCTTCGCTTCGCCCGCTGACATATTCTGATGTTTGATTAATACTTCAGTAATTTGTCGGCCTACTTTGATCGTAGGATTCAAGGAGGTCATCGGGTCCTGAAATATCATGCCAATATCTTTCCCGCGGATCGATTCCATTTGCTTATCGCTTTTCTTCAATAGGTCTTGCCCTTGAAAAACAATTTCACCTTGTTTAATGATGGAAGGAGGGGATGGAATCAGGCGCATAATCGTTTGGGCCGTGACGCTTTTGCCGCTGCCGGATTCGCCGACGATCGCAACCGTTTCACCTTTCCCCACTTCAAAGTTCATGCCGCGGACGGCCTTCACTTCTCCACCTTTGACTTGGAAGGAAACATGCAAATCTTTGACTTGTAAAATCGGCTCCATTCATTCCACCTCCTATTTCTTCAATTTAGGATCCAGCGCGTCGCGAAGACCGTCGCCAAAAATGTTAAACGATAACATGGTCAAGCTGATCAGAATTGCTGGGAACAGCATACGCCATGGGTAGTACAACCAACCGGTCAGCGCATCGTTGATCATCGAACCCAGCGAAGCAACCGGAGCCTGTACGCCCAGACCAAGGAAGCTTAGGAACGCTTCGGCGAAAATCGCGTTTGGCACGGACAACGTGACCGTAACGATGATCGGGCCCACCGCATTCGGCAACAGGTGGCGGAACAACAAGCGTCCATGGCCTGCGCCCATCGAGCGGGAAGCGAGCACGTATTCGCGGTTTTTCAACTGCATAATTTCACCGCGCACGATCCACGACATGTTAATCCAGCCGGTAATCGTTAATGCCAGGATAATTGTACCCAAACTTGGCTCCATCACGACCAGCAAAAGAATCGTAACGAGCAGGTAAGGAATGGAGTACAGGATTTCAGAAAACTTATTCATAATTTCATCGACACGGCCGCCATAGTAGCCCATGATACCGCCGTAAATGACGCCAATCAACAGGTCGATACAGGCTGCAGCCAAACCGACGATCAGGGAAATGCGCGCCCCCATCCAGGTCCGGATGAACATATCGCGACCGAGGTCGTCCGTTCCAAACCAATGCGTAGCCGAGGGGCCTTTGTTGGTATACAAGAGATCGTTCGAATAATAGTTATAGCCGTAAATCTTGCCGACGAGCCAAGGAGCGATAATCGCGGTTAGCGTAATCAATGCCAAGATGATCAAAGCCGTCATCGCCAGCTTGTTGCTGCGTAACCGTTGCCAAGCGTCGCGCCAGGCGGATATACTTTCGCGTTGGATTACTTCGGCTTCTTTCTCGTCCGTGCCGATTTTGCGAAAATCGTCCGCTGTTAGATCGGCTGGAGTTGGCATCATTTTGATCGGATTCGATTCCATGCGCATTATCCCTCCTTCCCTTTCGAAAGTTTAATTCTTGGATCCACGATCACATAGAGAATATCTGTGATGAAACGAGCCAACATCAGCAATACACCATAGAAGATCGTAATCCCCATAATCAGCGGATAATCGCGGACGCTGATCGCTTGCACGAACTGTTTGCCAATGCCGCCGATCCCGAAGATTTGTTCGATTACCACAGAACCGGTAACAATGTTCGCAGTCATCGGTCCCATATAGGTGATGACCGGCATAATGCCGTTGCGGATCACGTGGCGGAACAGGATAGCCATCCAACCGAGGCCTTTTGCCTTGGCGGTTTTGATATAATCGGCATGCAAGACCTCCAGCATGCTAGAGCGGGTTAACCTCGCGATAAACGCAATCGGTTGCGCGGTTAGGGCCGCCACCGGTAACACGTAATACAACGGTCCCTTAAAGCCCATCGTCGGCAGCCAGTGCAACTTCGAAGCGAATACATATTGCAGCAAGGAAGCGACGACGAAGCTCGGCACCGCGATGCCCAGCACCGCTAACACCATCGCCACATTGTCAATCAATTTGCGATGATACAGCGCTGCCAGCATACCAAGTACCACCCCGACAACTAACGCGACGACGATAGCTACGGCTCCCAGCTTCAAGGACGCTGAAAACGTTTGACCGATAATGTGGGAAACATCCTGATTGATCTGTTTCATGGAAATTCCCAAATCGCCCTGCGCAATCTCACCCAAATATTTCAGATACTGCTGATAAACGGGCTTATCGAGTCCCAGCTGTTCAACTAGTCGTTCTTTGATTGCCGGTGGCACCTGCTTCTCCGATGTCAGGGGGCTCCCCGGAATGGCTTTCATCAGAAAGAAGGTCGCCGAAATGAGTATAAACAGCGAAACCAACATATAGAAAAACTTATTGGCAATATAACGCACCATGCCCGTTCACACCTCCTTCTTATAAATTTCGACATATATCGATTTTAGGTGAAAAAAACCACTTTGTCTATTCCATATAATTGTATAAGGACGAAATGCTTGGAAGAAATCCGCGCACAAAAAAAACGGGATATATATGGAATACCCACATATATATCCCGAAATTCCTATGAAGTTTGATACTTACCGATTAATGCTCCAACAGGTAAGCGCGGCTGTAATCGATCGCGCCACTGAAGTCCAATACTACGCCTTTCAGGTACGGTTTCGTAGCCGAAACGTTCGTGTAGTAGTAGAGCGGCATCAGGACTTGATTGTCCTTCATCAAGATTTCTTCGGCTCTTGCGAAGTTTGCATCGCGTTTCGCCATATCGTCACTAGTTTTCGCTTCTTGGATCAGCTTGTCATACTCTTCATTCGAGAAACCAGTGTCGTTGTTACCGCCGCCAGTTACCCACATATCCAAGTAAGTCATCGGATCGTTGTAGTCAGCACTCCAACCTGCACGAGCGACTTGGTAGTTCAAGTTTTGACGGTTTTCAATGAATACCGCCCATTCTTGGTTTTCCGATTTCACGTCAACGCCCAGGTTTTTCTTCCACATGTCAGCAACAGCCAACGCGATTTTCTTGTGAGCTTCACTGGAGTTGTAGATCAAAGTGATTTCAGGAAGTTTGGTGTAGCCTTCTTCTTTCATCCCTTGTTCCAAAAGCTTCTTCGCTTCTTCCAGGTTTTCTGTGAAGTAGTCGTCTTTGTGCTCATTACGATATTCATCGTTAACGCCTTTGATACCCGGAGGTACAAAGCCAAACGCCGGTACTTGGCCGCCAAGTGTTACGTTATCAACAATTGCTTGACGATCGACAGCCATCGAGAATGCTCTGCGGATATTCACATTGTCGAACGGTTTAGCTGTTACGTTAAATTCATAGTAGTACGTACTGGAAATACCTTTGATTTCCAATTCATCTTTCAATTGATCCTTCAGGATCGGGATTTGGTCGGTCGGAATTTCACCGTTAGGCGCACCGGCACGATCCAATTCGTTGTTTTGGTAAGATGCCAGCTCAGTCGCGCTGCTGTTTACCAAGGACATCGTAACTTTGCTCAACTTGATGTTGGCTGCATCCCAGTAGCTTTCATTCTTGGCCACTTCAATCGTTTGGCCCTTCACCCAGTTGGTCAAGGTGAACGCACCGTTCACGATCATTTTGCTTTGGTCAACCGCCCATTTCGGGTCATCCTTCACGGATTGGTGAACCGGATACAGCGTATAGAAAGAAGTCAGACCCAAGAAGTACGGTGTCGGAGCTACCAGATCAACTTCCAGCGTGTAGTCGTCAACTGCTTTAACGCCGACTTGGCTGAAATCCGTAACTTTTCCTTCATTATATTCTTGACCATTTTTCAGGTACCACAATTGGTATGCATAAGGTGCAGCCGGATCTGTCTTCGGGCTCAGGACGCGTTCCCATGCGAAGACGAAATCGTTCGCGGTTACAGGGTCGCCATTGCTCCATTTCGCGTCTTTACGCAGGTGGAACGTATACTTCGTACCGTCGATGTCCCAGCTTTCAGCTGCAGCGGGGATGACTTGACCAGATTCGTCCTGGCGCGTAAGTCCTTCGTACATCAACTTCAGAACGGTGTTGGCTTGGCTGTCTTGAGCTTGAGCCGGGTCGAATGTTGGCGGCTCCGCGCTCAGGTTAATTCTAAGCGTTTGATCCGCGGCCAATTTCTCTCCACCGCTGTTGCCACTGTCGGAAGCTGTATTGCCTCCGTTAGCTGCGCCGTTATTGGCAGCGCCATTGTTCCCGCCGTTCGAACCGCATGCGGCAAGCAAAGTGCCGACTGCAAGAACGAGCGTCAGAAGAAGCAAAAGACTTTTACTCTTCTTCATCTAGCAATATCCCCCTTAAAATGTTTTGGTATATGTTTTTAGATTATACAACCAGCGGTCAAAAAAATCCAACATAAATTTAAAGATTTTTCGCGCGATTTGATAAATTCAGCGCTTTTCTTTAACAAAATAGTCCAATATACAATATTGACATTTGTTTTCCTTAACAATTAACCAAAGATGTCATTCATTTATTCGGTATTCACCTGTATCCGTAGTTTGATCTATGCCGCTGTAATATATGTAATGAAGCTAATCAAAAATAACAGGACATAAGCCACACCGGTTCCCGCAAACGCCAGGCGCCAAACTACGCGAAACAGCTTACGACCGTCAACCTTCCCCTTCAGGCGAGTCTGTGCGCCGCCAATCAACCCTCCGACAACCAGCAGAATGATGAGAATGAGATAGAAGCCAAAGGTTGAATGAAACACGTTATTGAACAACGCGGATACTGAAAAGATCAGAAACAGCGTCGTCACGTCCATAGCTAGCTTCAGCGCCGCTTTTTTATCCCGTCTCACTTGGAAATGAATGAAATAAACCAGCCCAAAAGGAATGATTGGGATCATGGCCAACACGATAAAGGAAGAGACCAACGCTTCCAAAGCCCCACCTCCACATCAATTTGTAATTAAAAAGATGACTTGCCAAGTAAGTAACTATATTTTTATATTCATGTCAGGTTATAATGCGCGGACCAGCCGCCATACCATTTCATGACCGGGGGCTGAAATCCCCTTGGTTTGTGCCATTT
The DNA here is from genome assembly GCF_014947195.2 of Paenibacillus rhizolycopersici. Taxonomy (NCBI): domain Bacteria; kingdom Bacillati; phylum Bacillota; class Bacilli; order Caryophanales; family Paenibacillaceae; genus Paenibacillus; species Paenibacillus rhizolycopersici. Next base: position 85,454 of record NZ_JADCNN020000003.1, read on the forward strand.
CGACCAATCGCCCGTTAATATAATCGATTTCCGTCGGCGTGCCCTGTTGCACATCCTTTAACATCGATGAGATATTGGTGGTTGTTGCCCGGCATACCGCTACGATTTGATCAAACATGTCATTATCGCAGGGAATCCCGTTGGAGTTATAGATTGCAGTACCTTCCTCGCATAACTGCCGCAGCAGGAGGAGTCGCTCCTCTTTTTCAAGCAACTGTCCGTTCGCAACCCTCCATAGAGCTGTTAACGGATTGATGACGGCATTGATCAGTAGCTTCTTATAGATTTCCCTCTCGATGTCTTTCGACAAAAGGGCGGTAAATCCTGCTGTCTCAAGCATTTTTACCAAACTTTCTCCATACCCGACTTGATCGTGCGAGCTACCGCTCTCGCCAATTTGCGTTGTCCCATGGCCGGCCCTGACGACGCTATATTCGTTTATCCGTTTCGCGCCTTCCGTCGTGATCGCCGCATATACCGGTACGCCAGGCAATGCGCTGCGAATCAACTCCATGTGTCCTACTCCATTTTGGAAACACACGACCTTCGTCTCCGGACCCGCAAGTTGGCCGACGGAATTCAGCAGCTTGGTATCCAGATGCCGTTGTTTTGTCGTTAGCAGCAGCCAATCGGCTCGTTTGGCGATCTCAATCGAACCGCTTTCTTCCATATAATAAGCTTCGAACTGATTTCCCTCTACGTTGAATGAGGTCCCGTTCGGTTCGTCGAGCCGGATTCCTTCCTGCTTCAGCGAAATGGCTTGCTCGGGAGTCCTTGTCCAAAATCGAACGGACTCGCCGGACGACGCTAGCTTGCCACCAAAAAGCAACCCCAGCGCTCCTGCGCCAATAATATCAAATTGCATTGAAGCTCCACGTCCTTTCTTTCCTCCTATTCCCTTTATACCAAACCCTTCCCCTAAAACACAAAACTCCTGCCGTTTCGGCAGGAGTTTTCTGTCTCGTCCCTCTTATTCAATTCGTTCTAAATTTCCGTTCGCGTCCATTTTAAATCGAGATTTACTTTCCTCGTCCTCTTCGTTCAAAAAAGCCAACCGCCGGGCCCGGTCCATAATCTGAATTAACGCCTTATAATCGTCGTTGACGACCCGATAATCGGTCTGTACCTCATTGACCTGCGTCGATAACCGTTCGTTTTCTTCGCGAAGTGCGGCAAGCTCCTCTTCTTTCTCACGCAGCTCCTTCTCGAGCGATTTCATTTGACGGTTCGTCTCCTGAACCGTACTTTTCCATCCGCGCAAAAAACGGATCACCGCATCGATGGATATCGTTTCCTCGGTTACTCCATCACTGCCGCGATAACCGCCGTCGTCCATTTCGACGGAAGCGAGAGAAGCCATGCCGGAACCCGCGATGAGCGGGGTTTGCTTTTTCATATAATTCCGTTTCTGTCTCTGTGCTTTGGCGATGCTGATGGCCGCTTCGTATTTTTTCCGTACGCAGCTATTCCATCGGAAACCGCAGGCCGCCGCCGTTCTGCCAATCCGTTCCCCGACCTCTTCGAAAGCGTTTAATTGGGTGCTGCCCTCCCGTATATGCCGAAGAGTCACCTCGGCCAGAATCAAATCGTCTTCTGCGCTCCATGCATCTTGTCTCACAGCTGTCATGCTATAAAAACCTCCTAACGACATCCTAGTCTAACCGTCTTCCAACCGGCGGTCTCCGGCAGGCGTATGGGTAAAATGCTTCTTACTCCATTTCTATGCCTCTCATAGAGTTCATAGAATCTATTTGATACTAAAATGTATTTCCAAAATCAAGGAACTCCATACATGACGTTCGCGGAAACGAATAACATAAGCATATGACGGTCGATAATACTGTTATATTGCTCACATTGTCATTTGCAGAATCTGGCTTAATATTGACTTTTCGTTTACACTTTTCGGCCTAACGGGTATAATGAGAAAAGAAATGGAAGGTTCGTTGATACATAAGAAAGGGGGATTACCTCGTGGCACGCATGTTCCGCGTCCTTGGCTTCTTCACTTTGGCTATTGGGCTTATGGCCTTTGCGGGCGATATGACGGAAATGGCCTTGCTATTTTTCTTGCAAACCGCCTTTTTCGTACTTTTCGGCTACTTGAAGTTTACCGAGAGAACCTATATCCTGCTGTTTTGGGGATACATGATCGTCGCTTTTACCGGTTTCAGCTACTGGACGATCTTTAAAATGGGTTTGCCCCTCTAATCCCAAGCGTTCATAAGTGTTCCAAAAGGGTGTTTCGGCTGTGGGCCGGAACGCCTTTTTTCGTTGCTTCTGCTATTTCCGAACCTGTTATCATATATATAGTACAACTATTGACGGGAGAGGATCGCTGTTGAAGAAACGCCTCATATCGCTCTGTCTATTGCTCTCATTGACTGCCCTCCATATTACCGGCATGCCAGCCGTTGCCGCACCGCTCACCGCCGAAGAACAACAAATCCTGGAGCAAAGCTTGTCGATTCAGGAAATCGACCGGGAAATCGAACGGATTGAGTCCCGCCAGCAGGAGACAGAATCGGCCATTCGTGATTTGCAGGAACAGCTTTCCGATAAAAATAAACAAATTCGCGTCAGCCGGGATCAAGCCGGCTTAAGGCTGCGTGCTTATTATATGGGAGAACGGGAAAATCTAATGTACGCTTTGCTGAGCGTGAACAACCTTAAGGATTTTTTTACCGTATTGGACTATTACCAACTCATTATGGATCGGGATCGCGCCGTATTAAACCAATACAAGTCGGACTACGCCAAGCTAAAGCGTACAAAACAGAAACTGGATGATACTTCCATTGAATTGGCTCGCATGAAAGAAGAGCTTCAGCTCCAACGTAGCCGTGTTGCCGCTCTTCAGCAAAGGGTCGATGAAACGCTTGGGCTCAGTGCCGACCCCGAAAAGCTCAAAGCGCTGATTCAAGAGCTCACGGCTTATTGGGAGAATGTCGGATTATATGAGTTGCGGAAGTATTTTCAGGCACTCAGTTCCGCCATGTCGCACTTTCCCGACTTCCTGCAGCAAAACGAGAACAGCTTGATTGCCGAAAAAGGCGGTTATCGCCTGGAAATCCGCGAAGAAGAGCTTAATGCATTTCTATATAGTCAAAACGAGCTGTTGAAAGATATGAGTTTTCGCTTCGAAAAAGATAAGATCGTTGCGCGAGGCAGCCGGGAGGGCTTGAAGCTCGAGGTTGAGGGACATTATACGGTAGAGCAAGAACCGGAGAATTCAATCGTCTTTCACGTTGACCGCCTGTTGTTTAACGGCTTGGCGCTGCCGGATACGACGCGGGCCGAGCTGGAACGGGATTTTGATCTCGGATTTTATCCTAAAAAAATCGTCCCCTTCGTTGAGGCCACCGATGCGGCCATCTCCGAGGGAACGTTGACGGTGAAATTAAAATTGGCTTTGTAAGTAAAGCGGCGTTACTGGCTAAGCTCAGCCAACCGGCCGCGATATTGCTTGGCGGTTATCGCCCCACTCAAATAATCGTAAGTGAGTGTCGCGAACGCTTCAAGCTGTCCTGGCAACGCCGGACTCGCCGGGAGTGCAGCTCCGGCCCCGGCAGCCAATGTAGCGGGAATCCAAGCCGGCAGCTCGTTTCGAGCAGCTTCGTAATAAATGGTTTTCACTACCGGAAGATGCCCCGATGATTCCTGCCAGCGCATCTGATTTAACGCGGAGGTCATCTCCGAGATCCACAAACCTGCCGCTTCGGCATTGTCCGTTTGGGAGGAGACGGCATAACTACGTCCTCGTATCCAGGATGACGCCAAATTCGGCTGCACCTCCGGCATCCACACTTTCATTTGGGGATGCGTATGCTTCTGGGCGTCAGTTGCCAGGACGATCATCATGGCCAACTCATCGCTATTCAATTTCTCCCACGCATCAGCTCCCGCCGCACCCGAATCCAGTAGCCAAGGTTGAATCTGCTCCATCTGTTGCAGTGAGAACGGCATGTTGCCCTTTACCGCAAAAAACGGCTCGGTCCCCCCCGGCTTCCAGCCTCCCCCGATTTGCCAAAGCAGCGTTGCCGCCGCATATGGATCGCGATAATCCAAGCCCAATAGGTAGGGTTGGGAACGTTGTTTTTTATAAGCGGATAACAAGGCGTTCCAATCGTCCACCGATGCTGGCGGATGCTCCAGGCCCAACTGCTTTAGCTTGGCCGGGTTATAGACCATCACATAGGGGTCTACGTCCAGCGGAACTCCCCAGACATAACCGTTCCATTCGTTAGGAATCAAGGAAGCACTTAACACTTCTCCAGACAATGAACCTGAATAATATCCCTCTGTGGGCAGCAAGTAACCATCCGCAGCAAAGCGGCGAATCCAGACATTGTCCAATAGCAGCACGTCCGGCGAATCCCCTAGCTTCATGAGTTGTCGCTGAAAAGAAGCATAGGTCTCCTCTGCCGGTACATTCACCAGATCGACCTCCACCGGATGGATCACCGTAAACTGCCGGTTCATTTCCTCCAAGCGCCGGAAATCGGACTCGTCCATTTGCACCGCGACTTGAATATGGCCAGTCTCTTGAAGGTTACTCGCTTCGGGCGGTGTAAACGGCAAGGTCTCACCGCGGTCTTCCGGGCGAACCAACGTCGTTTCTTCGCTAGGGGACAGATTGATTAAAGCGAGCAGCAGGATTGCAAAAAGCACCCAATGATTTTTTCGCTTCACGCCTGTTCTTCCTCTCCTCAGTTTAGGAGCGTAAGTCAATAAACATTCCGATACTCCGTATTGTAGCAAATCGTGGAATGGATTGTCCCGTAAAAAATTGTATATGGGGAGATGGCGGGAGGTCGCGGGAGGATTCGGGCGATACAAAGAGTTCAAGAGCGCTAGGGGCCGCCGGGTGAAATGTTCTTACGATCGCTGTTGCTCGCGGATTCCTTTGATTGAACTAAATTCAGATGGAGTAGAAATCCGCTCACAAAGGCGAACACAGCCTATGCTTCCGAAGTAGCTTTCTTTCAGAAAGCTTTTAGTTTCTTCAGAATCATTTCCCCCTCTGGCCTTTCGCGCTCTTAATTGAGTTTACCATTCCGGCTCCTCCCGCCGATGGTGTAATAAAGCACGGCGAATCTTAAATAGTGATTCGCCTGCTACTATGTTAGCTTAAGTGCGCCGAGGGAGGCACGCACGCGAAATTTTCTTCTGTAACGGAACGGAGAGCCGCTATTTGTGTATTTCCCGGACATTTCCCGTTCTAACGGAATCACGAGCTGCTATTTAGCCAAAAACGTAACTATTGTCGCCAAAAGTGTCCAAATAAGGTCATCTGGTTCCGTTAGACCTCAGAGTCTCCCATTAGCAACCGAATAACGTCTCCCCGTTCCGTTAGCCCTCCTCCATACGGCCAAAATAGCCCGGCGCATCAAGTTATAACGATTCGCCGGACTAAGAAACTAACTAATTTGTGCCTAGGGAGGCTCGCGCGCGATATGTTATTCAGTAACGGAACTGAGAGCCGCTATTTGTGTATTTCCCGGACATTTCCCGTTCTAACGGAATCACGAGCCGCTATTTAGTCAAAAACCTAACTGTAGACGCCAAAAGTGTCCAAATAAGGTCATCTGGTTCCGTTAGAGCTCAGGTTCCCTCATTTGCAACCGAATAACGTCTCTCCGTTCCGTTAGCCCTCCTCCATACGGCCAAAATAGCCCGGCGAATCACGTTATACCGATTCGCCGGGCTATTACTATTATTTCGCGAAGGACGAGTGGCGAGCACTCGAATAGCACCTTCTCCACTCCAGGAAAGCAAGTAACGAACCAGAGGAAGTTTACGTCCGCATTTGGGAGCCGGTTGTCTCCCTTCCATCTCATCATTGGACAACCGGCGGACAAGAGCGGGCCGAGGGCGTTACTTGCTTCCGTTGACTTGGCTACCACGGTTTCCGCCACGGTGACCGGCCGGACGAGTCCGGGAACCAGTCGTCCTCCTACAACAAATCCGCCGCCAGCTGCGCCAGCTTCGAGCGTTCGCCTTTCTCCAGCGTGATATGCCCGCTGATGCCTTGGTCGCGGAAACGCTCGACTAAGCTGGTCAAGCCGTTGCTCGTTGCGTCGAGATATGGATGGTCGATTTGCTCCGGATCGCCGACCAGGACGATCTTGCTGCCTTCCCCGACGCGCGACACAATCGTTTTGACTTCATGGCGCGACAGGTTCTGCGCCTCGTCGATAATGATGAACTGCCCCGGGATCGAGCGGCCTCGAATGTACGTGAGCGCCTCCACCTGAATGCTGCCGAGTCCCATCAGGATTTTCTCGATATCGCCGGACTTTTTCGTGTCGAACAAGAACTCCAGGTTATCATAAATCGGTTGCATCCAAGGACGCAGCTTTTCTTCTTTTTCCCCGGGCAGGTAACCTATATCCTTCCCCATCGGAACAACGGGCCTCGCGATGAGCAGCTTCTTGTATTTGTGTTCGTCCTCAACCTTCAGCAGGCCGGCGGCCAAGGCGAGCAACGTCTTCCCGGTACCCGCCTTACCGGTGATGGTAACCAGCGGGATATCATCATTGAGCAGCAGCTCCAAAGCCATACGTTGCTGGGCATTTCGAGCACTGATCCCCCAGATCGGCTCGTTGCTGAGATACAGCGGCTCCATGCGTGTGGCGTCTTCGTTAACCTTTAACAAAGCGGATTTGCCGGTGCCCATTTCATCTTTTAATATTACAAACTCATGAGGGTAAAGGGAATAATTAAGTCCAAGCGGTTTGATCGGCAAAAAACGATACGTATAAAATTCATCAATCACCGACGGGTGAACCTTGAGGGTCGAGTAACCTCCGTACAGATCGCTGGGGCTAACGGTCCGGTCCGACAAGTAATCCTCGGCATGCAGTCCTAGGACATCGGCTTTGATCCGAACGAGTACATCCTTACTCACCAGGATGACCGGACGCGGCGAAGCCAGCTCCGCCTGTTCCAGATGATAGTTCAGGGCAACGGCAAGAATCCGGTTATCGTTGGTGACCTCCCCGAACATTTCCTGGACCTTGACAAAGCTGCGGTGGTTTAATTCCACCTTGATTCGCCCGCCGCCCTCCAGCGGCACGCCGTCGTGCAGATGACCCGTTTCCCGCAATCCGTCAAGCAAGCGCGATACGCCTCGCGCGTTGCGCCCGATCTCGTCAGCATTGCGCTTTTTGGTGTCGATTTCCTCCAGCACGACCGCCGGAATGACCACATCATGCTCGTCAAAAGCGAAAACAGCCCCCGGATCATGCAGCAATACATTCGTATCCAATACAAAGATTTTCTTCACCATTATCCCCTCCAACCGCGGTCATTGCAGCCTTATGTGATTCATACATATTTTTTTCCGCCCAGGGAAATCTAATCTCGATATCTGAACTCCGATAACGAGAGATCAATTCCGAAAGGACGGATCGAACATGCGAATATGGCTGTGTTTGTTAGTGACGGCTTCCCTGCTTACAAGCTGCGGAACTGGTTCTGAAAAGGCATCACCCTCTCCAAGGAATCAAACAGAGAATACGCCCCGAGCGCAAAGCGTGGACCCTTACGCCACAACCGGTACAAACGGCAACAGGGCAATGTCAGACCGTGACAGACAAGTCTATTTGGAGCAGCTTGTGAAAAAGGTTCCCGGCGTCAAAGGCGCACATTGCGTCATTATGGGCAAAACCGCCATCGTGGGCATCGATGTGGATAGCCGCCTCGAGCGCGCAAGGGTTGGGAGCATTAAATATACAGTCGCTGAAGCGCTTCGAAAAGATCCGCACGGAGCTGGCGCCATCGTAACCGCCGATATGGATTTGAACCAACGGATTACCGAGATCGGCAAGAAAATTCGCGAAGGCCATCCGGTTTCCGGTTTCGCCACCGAGCTTGCCGATATCATCGGACGAATCGTTCCTCAGCTCCCGAGCGATACGCGACCTCCCGAAGGCGTGAACCCGAAACAAATGAAAATGGCCCCTGGCGGCGGCACGACGCGGCAAAACTTGCGTTAAGTTTGTCCCAAGATGGAAAAAAAGCCTAGCGATAACCTCGCTAGGCTTTCTTCATGGCGTCAAACACTTGACGATCCAGCATGTCCGCAGCACGCTGGTCGTAAACTTTGGCATATTCCGGCGGCGATACCAGTTGCGCACCATAAAACAACGCATTCCGTACGGCATCGATATGAATATCGAAGCAGCACATATTGAACGGCACGCCGTCTAGGGGATCTTGCACAACGGAAGCACGGCCATTAATCGAGTAAATCGTCTCTTGACCGAATACCGTGACGGTAACTCGCGGATTGGCCTTCAAATTGCCGACCAGCCTGGAGCGATGGTCCAGAGCGAGCCGCAGCTTCGAATGATCGACGGCGTAAACCCAAGAGATCGCGCTGGACGTGGGCCCTCCGGATTCCTGATCCACCGTGTTCAGCAATACAAACGTTTCGGACTGGAAAATCGAATAAAGCGAATCGGACAATTGGGTAACGACTTCGGACATAACGACCAGCCCTCCTGTACGGCATTGCATGAGATTCCACTTAAGACGCTTCAGCTATCCTGTCAGTTAATTGTATTATAACATGTGGCAAAACTTGCATTCAATCGTCAGTTGACCGGCTCGTTTTCCGCTTGCCCGCCATTTCCTTGCTGCGAGTCAGACGTTTTGATGCCGGCAATCTGATTCCTTAAGGCTTGTTTGGCCGCATCCAGTTCATCCTCGTGCAAATAAACGTACGGACTCTTCCAATCACCGGTTACCGGCATGAAATCAACATTTTCCTTGGAAATGCTCCAGTAGGCTTGAATCATATTCTTCATCTGCTGCGATTCCAGATCGGTATCCATATTCTTGCCGACGGACTCGATCACTTTACCTGCGCCCATTACACCATTAAGCGACTTCGCTTGGTCGATTAGGGCATGCAGCACTTCATTCTGCCTGCGGTTGCGGTCAAAGTCATCCGAGCCCTTCGTTCGAGGGCTGCAGTTCGATTTACGGTATCGAACGTAACCAAGCGCATCTTCCCCGTTTAGGTGCTGAGCCCCTTGCTTCAAATTGATATCGGTACCGTCCGCCGTATCGCGGTAACACATATTTGCATCGACATTCACGTCGACGCCACCTAGTGCGTCCACCACATCACGGAATCCTTGAAAATTCAGAACCGTAACATAGTCGATATCGATATCAAAAAACTTGCTCATCATCGTTTTCATTTCCTGCGTGGCTGAAATACCCGTTTTTTTCTCTGCCGCTAGAAAATTGGGATAAAACGCGTTGATCTTGTTTGTCTTATATCCGTCCATCTTCACTCTCGTGTCTCGCGGCAGGGATACGACAGTAGCGGACTTCGTGTCCGGATTCATCGCGATCATCATCATTACGTCGCTAAGATGTGTGCCGGTCTCCGGTCGATAATCCGTGCCGAGCAGCAGCATCGTGATTGGCTTCACCTTAGCGGATTTTCCCGGTGCCACTTTATCCGTGGTCCCGGTCGCATCGATCACCTGATCTGCGGTATAAAACAAATAACCTGCATAAAGGCCAACCCCAACCACCCCGATAATGAGGAGCGTCAGGACAAATTTTAAAAATCGTTTAAAGCCGCTGGACTTCTTTTTTTCGGTGGACCCATTCTTCGCACCTTTTGCCGAGCCTCTTTGGCTATGCCCCCGAGGAGGTAAGCCGCTGCGGTTAGAACTCATGAACTCAAACACCTTATTTCTATAAAAATGTTGTCGCATCCATAAAGACGTACCGGGTTTCGAAAAAGTTACCGAATTTAGGCGGGAGCCAAATTATGCCGATTTATCTCCAGCCGGCGGACCTGCCTTTTTCTCCTTGTTCCGTCGTCCCTCGACAAAATAGCGGATTCGTACCATGAGCATCAGAACAACAGCGACCAGCAAGCATTGAATGATCGGCAGTTTGTCGATTTGAAAAATGAGCAGCAGGAACGAACCCAACGCCATGAGAAGGTAAAGGATGATCTCCTTAAACAGCGGCAGCTTCTGCTGTGCGCGAAATACTTTATTGTAAACGAAAACGATCAGCACGAAGATCAGCACGTAGGAAACGACTGGATGCTCAGCAAACCAGGCCTGCATATCGAACCCCTCCTTCAAATGGCAACGTTACAATTATTATAAGTTGGCTTCCGACATTTTGCGATGTTTTTCCGCCCGTTCACGTTCGCTTTTGTTCAAAATCTTCTTGCGGAGGCGAACCGATTTCGGCGTAATTTCGCAATATTCATCATCATTCAAATATTCCAGCGCTTGTTCCAGCGAGAACAGACGTGGCGTCTTCATCTTCACCGTGTCGTCCTTCGTGGCCGAGCGCACGTTCGTCAACTGCTTCTCTTTACAAATGTTAACGACGATGTCGTTGTCACGGGTATGCTCCCCAACGATCATCCCTTCGTAAATTTCGGTACCAGGCTCCAAGAACAAAATCCCGCGATCCTCGATCGACAAAATCCCGTAAAGCGTCGAAACGCCGTTTTCACTGGATACCAATACCCCTTCATGACGCCCACCTACTTGACCGCCAAGGAATGGACCATAGCTGTCAAAGGCGTGGTTCATTACACCGTAACCGCGAGTCAATGTCAGGAAATGCGTGGTATATCCAATCAAACCGCGAGCCGGAATCAAGAACTCCAAGCGAACTTGACCGGTTCCGTTGTTGATCATGTTGACCATTTCCGCTTTCCGGGAACCTAAACTTTCCATAACCGCACCCATGCTTTCTTCGGGCACGTCGATCAGCAGGCGTTCAAGCGGCTCCATCTTGACTCCGTCGATTTCCCGTACGATAACTTCCGGTTTGGATACTTGCAGCTCGTAGCCTTCGCGGCGCATATTCTCGATCAGGATGCCCAGGTGAAGCTCCCCGCGTCCGGATACGATAAAGGCGTCCGGGCTGTCCGTCTCTTCGACGCGCAAAGAAACGTCGGTTTCAAGTTCCTTGAACAGACGCTCGCGCAGTTTGCGGGAGGTCACCCATTTCCCTTCGCGTCCGGCGAACGGGCTGTTATTGACGAGGAACGTCATCTGCAGCGTCGGCTCGTCGATCTTCAATACCGGCAAAGCCTCCGGCTGGTTAGGATCGGCAATCGTTTCGCCAATATTAATGTCCTTGATCCCAGCGATGGCTACGATATCGCCAGCTCCAGCTTCTTCGATTTCCACGCGGCGCAGGCCTTGGAATCCGAACAGCTTCTCGATGCGAGCGGTCTTCTTGCCGCCGTCGCGTGTCATAACCGCCACGGATTGGCCTTGGCGAATGATGCCGCGGTTTACCCGGCCGATGGCGATCCGGCCTAAATATTCGTTATAGTCCATCAACGTAACCAGGAATTGCAGCGGCTCGTCTACCTTCTCCGTAGGCGCCGGAATATGATCGATAATCGTTTCGTACAACGCCATCATATTGTCGTCCTGCTTCTCGGGATCCAGGCTGGATGTGCCGTTCAAAGCCGAAGCATAAACAACCGGGAACTCCAATTGATCGTCGCTGGCTTCCAATTCGATAAACAAGTCCAGTACCTCGTCGATGACTTCGGCCGGGCGTGCAGCCGGACGGTCGATTTTGTTCACGACAACGATCGGCGTCAAGTGATGCTCCAGCGCTTTGCGAAGCACGAATTTGGTTTGCGGCATGCAGCCTTCGTAGGCATCAACAACAAGCAATACACCGTCGACCATTTTCATAATCCGTTCCACTTCTCCGCCAAAGTCGGCGTGTCCCGGGGTATCCACGATGTTGATCAAGTAATCCTTGTACGTAATGGCCGTATTCTTCGCCAAAATGGTAATCCCGCGTTCCCGTTCCAAATCATTAGAGTCCATAGCCCGTTCCTGTACGGCCTCGTTTTCCCGGAAAATCCCGGATTGTTGCAGCAGTTTGTCGACTAGCGTCGTTTTCCCGTGGTCGACGTGGGCAATAATCGCAATATTGCGAATTTCGTTTTCTTCACGCATAGGTTTATCTCCAAATCCTTTCGTCTCTATAGATTATCAAGCAGTTGTCAAGCGTAATGAATTATATATAAAGTTTGCACTTCGAACGGTATTTAATCGACAGGACCAAGTGCAGCCTCATTAACCACAAAACAAAGCGTCGACTAGATGCCGACGCTTGACATATCCCTTATATTATACGTGAAATTTTGAATAATTCAAGAACTAACCCAACATTACCAGGATCTCCGGCGATTGCCGCGGGCGGCGATCAGCCAGATCCCGGCAATAATCAAGAGCGCAGCCAGGAAATATACAATCGAGGAAGCGAACAATGTCCAGCCGAGCAGAAGGATCGAGAAGGCTCCCAGAATCATAGCGGCGATGAATATTCCGTTCTGGCGCTGGGGCGAGAAGTAGCCGTATTCGAACAGGCCGACGGCCAGGCCGAGGAAGAAGAGCGGCCAGGTAAACTTCAGCGTTTGCCATCCGCCAATAACCCCGGTGAAAAACACGAGGCTGTAGACAACCAGAATTGCGCCGGGAAGCAACAGCTCTGCCGGGCCTTTACGCCAAAAATGCCATACATGAAGCACGATCCCCGGAATCAGCAGCAGCAGCGGCCAAAGCGCCTTTCCAAGAAAGCTGAACACCCCTAATTTCCCGAGCAGGATAATCACTCCGGCAGCGAGAATAAAGACGCCAGTCATCAGCTTGTTGTTGTCGGACATATCCATCACACACCTTCCAGAAGACAATGAGGGACAAGACGCAGCAAATTACGACATCCCCTTCCCTTCCAGTTTATATGAAATCTGCCCAAAAAACCACTCGGCCCACGGCCTAGGACGGATGTTTTTTTTCGGATCGTGTGGATGGAACTGCCGAAGCGAGTTACCCGCGTCCAGCGTTATATTTTCGCAGCCAGCCGAACATAATAACGACCGCGGCAGTCACCGCAGGTACGGCATGTGCCAATGCGGGGATGGCAGCTTCCAGGACCGGACCGAGTTGAGGGTCCTGCAGCAGCATATCCCCTGCAGTGTATCCGAGGATACCCGCTCCGGCATAGGTGAGGATCGGCATTCGCTGCAGCCAATCGGCGATCAGGTTGCTGCCCCACACCACGATCGGAATGCTGATGGCGATCCCGATGACAAGGATGGATACGTCGCCTTCCGCCAGCGCGGCGATCGCCAGCACGTTATCCAGGCTCATAATGAAGTCGGCGGCGAGGATCGTCTGCACCGCCTTCCACAATGAGCCTGCGCCGGACACGCGAGAATGCTCCTCCTGAGGGAGCAGCAGCTTAAAGGCAATGGCCGCTAGCAGCACGCCTCCTGCCGCATGAATAAACGGGATTTTCAACAGTAAAACTGCCACCCAGGTCAAAATGCAGCGCAGCAGCACAGCTCCCAGTGCGCCCCACCACACGGCCCGTTTGCGTTGCTTAAGCGGCAAGTTCTTACTGGCCATAGCTATAACAACGGCATTATCGCCGCTTAGCACTAAATTGATGATCAGAATTTCCGACAACAGCAGCAATTGTTCCAAGCTCATCCCTCCCCTACAACTTGTATGAGGAATGGAGCCAAGCTATGCCACTTTACAAAAACAACTCTGGACAAATGAATCCTTTTAGCGATTTAATACGTATATACGTCTATAGAGGAAGTGACATAACGTGGACTTATTTAGTGCTGCTTTTTTTCTCGCCCTGATCAACATTATTTTTATCGATCTTATTTTGGCGGGTGACAATGCAATCGTCATCGGGATGGCGGCAAGAAAGCTGCCCAACTCGGTCCAGAAGAAGGCGATCCTATACGGGACAGCCGGAGCTGTGGTACTGCGAATCGCCGCGACCCTTATTGTCGTCTGGTTATTGCAAATCCCCTGGCTGCTGGCCATCGGCGGTTTGATGTTGGTCTTTATCGCTTACAAGGTGTTAGCGGATGAAGGCGATCATGACAACATCGAAGCCAAGGACAAACTGTGGCCTGCCGTCCGTACCATTATCATTGCCGACGCGGCGATGGGGCTCGACAACGTCATCGCGGTCGCAGGGGCGTCCAAACAACATATGGTTCTGGTCGTAATTGGCCTGCTAATCAGTGTTCCCATCGTCGTATGGGGAAGTACCCTCTTTATTAAGTTGCTGGACAAGTTCCCTTGGATTGCTTACCTTGGCTCCGCGGTACTGGCTTACACTGCCGCCAATATGGTTACCGAGGAACGCCATTTCTTGCATTTCTTCGAGGAAAATCCGGTTCTGCGCTATCTGCTGATCGCGATTGTGGTCGCCGGCGTGCTGTTGGCCGGTTACATGAAGAAACGCCAGCATCGCAAGGAAACGGATAGCCGTCAGACCCATCCGGCAACCCGTTAAGAGCAGTAAAAACCGCCTCAGCCTTCAAACATGGCTTTGGCGGTTTTTTTGTAGCATTAGAACCAATTTTCCTGGACGACGTCAGCTTCTGTCGATTCCCGCCGCACGATCCTGCGACCAGGCCGAATGACGATGGTTTCCGTGTCCTCCACCGCCTTGGCAATCATCTGGTCCAAATCCTTCAGGGAGTGCTCGACGCTCTCCAGCACATGCAGATTGGGATTGGTTGCCGGTGACTTCGGCACGAACAAGGTACAGCAATCCTCGTAAGGCAAAATCGACAAGTCATACGTGCCGATCTGCTGTGCCATCGCGATAATATCCACCTTATCCGTCATGACCAACGGCCGCAGCAACGGCAGATCGGTCACCCGTCCGATCGCATTCATGCTGGACAACGTTTGGCTGGCCACCTGGCCTAGACTATCTCCCGTTACCAAGGCCAAGGCTCCATTACGTTCAGCCAGCTTGGTGGCGATGCGCAGCATCGATCTTCGCATCAAAGTGATGATCAGGTTCTCTTGACCGGATTGCGCCAATGTGGTTTGGATCTCGGTAAACGGGACGAGATGCATCTTGATCGAGCCTGCAAACCCCGCCAAGACAGTGGCCAGGTCGATGACCTTTTGTTCGGCTTTTTTGCTCGTAAACGGATAGCTGTGAAAATGAACGCATTCGATTTCCAAACCACGCCGCAGCGCCGACCAACCGGCGACAGGGCTGTCGATACCGCCGGATAGCAGCAACATCGCTTTACCGTTGGTTCCGAGCGGGAATCCCCCCGCACCGGGAATCACTTCACTGAACAAATAGGTGCCCTGTTCCCGGATCTCCACGCGAAGCTCCAATTCGGGGTCATGTACGTCCACTTTCAGCTCGGGACAGGCGTTTAGGATCGGGCCGCTGACCAGCTTATTCATTTCATGCGTCGAATGGGGAAATGGCTTCCAGACCCGGCGGGCGCTTACTTTAAATCTCGTGCCAGGTGCGACGCCAAGCTCCTTAACGAAATTTACAGCGGTTGGGATGATATCCTCCAGCCGGGACGGCGTAACCCGGATCGGCGAGATCGAGGCAACGCCGAACACATTCTTCATCGCTGCGACGATTGGCTCTAGCGGCTCTCCGTTTAAGGCAATATAGATCCGTCCATATTCCTTGATGATCTCCGCGCGGGGAAAAGGGTGCAGCAGCGCCTTAACGTGCTTGTGGGCCACCTTCTCGAAACGAGACCGGTTCCGCCCTTTAAGAATAATTTCTCCAAAACGGAGCAACAGCATATCATATTCCAGCATCTTGACATTTCTCTCCTATCGTAAAGCCTGCAGCCGCTTGACCGATTGCTTCAACGCAGCGAGCAAGGCATCTATGTCTCGCTCTTCGTGTTCATCGCCCATACTGATCCGAATGCCCGACGAGGCGATTTCCTTGGATTTACCCATAGCCAGCAGAATGCGGCTTGGTTCACTCCGTTTGGAAGAGCAAGCCGAGCGGGTCGATACGTAAAATCCTTCCTCCTCCAGCATGTGCAGCAACGCTTCCGCTTTCATACCGGGATAAGAAAAATGCACGATGTGCGGGGCTCCCTGCGCAGATGAATTTACCGCTAGCTCCGGGAGCTCCGCTAGCCCTTGGATCAACTGCTCCCGCAAGCGGTACATCACGGTTGCCCGGGCGTCCCGGCCTTCCGCCGCCAAACGCAAAGCTTTGGAGAAGGCCACGATATAAGGAATGTTCTCCGTTCCGGAACGGTAGCCCCCCTCCTGACCTCCGCCCGCCAGCAGCGGTGCAAGCTGTAGTCCCTCGCGAACATACAGCAATCCGACGCCTTTGGGCCCTCTTAGTTTGTGCGCAGACAAGCTGTATAAATCAATGCCGCCATCCGTCAAGGATAACGGCAGTTTGCCAAAGCCTTGAACACCGTCCACATGAAACAGGACTCGGGGCGCCGCGGATTTCAGCAGTCGACCAATGTCCTCCACAGGCTGTACGGCTCCTGTTTCATTGTTGACATGCATCACCGACACAAGAACGGTATCCGGACGCAGCGCTTCCCGCACCTGTTCAGCAGTTACGTTTCCATTCCCGTCAACCGGAAGAACGGTCGCCTCCCAGCCCCAGGACACCAGTTGCTTCACGCTCTCCAGCACGGACGGATGCTCCGTTTCGGTTGTGATCAAATGCTTGCCTCGTCCGGCAAACTGAAGGGCCGCGCCTTTAATCGCCATATTGTTGCTTTCCGTGGCCCCGCCGGTAAATACGATTTCCCGCGGTCGAACTCCCAATGCCGCGGCGCTAACGTCCCTTGCTTTATCCAACAGCTTCGAGCTTTCCTCGCCAAGCCGATGCAGTGACGACGGATTCCCATAATGCCGAGCCATCACTTCCGCTACGGTCTTGGCAACATCCTCATAAGGGGGTGTCGTTGCTGCGTGGTCGAAATAAATCATCTTTTCACCTTCATCTCAAAAAAGACCAAATTGAAAACGCGTATACCCGAAACAACCGCGGTCGGAGCGTTTTCCATTTGATCTTTCTTATCATGTAACGCCATATTCGATAAGCTGCAAACTGCATTAAGCCTCGAACTTTGCCTGTGCTCTCATAATCTTAGCAATATAACCTTGCGTCTCCTGAGGCAACAAATGGAATTTCTCCATCAATTGTTCATCGTTGCCGATCCCAAGTCGTTGCAGTCTTCCAGGTCCGGCATTATATGCCGCAAGGGCTGTTTTAACGTCTCCGCCGTAACGATTGATCTGATACGACAAATATTTGGTGCCCCCGTCTATGTTTTGCGCCGGATTAAATGGATCGCTAACACCTAGCCCTCTAGCCGTCCCGTCCATCAGCTGCATCAGCCCTTTGGCACCGGCGGACGAAACCGCCTGCGGGTTAAACGACGACTCGGTCGCGATCACGGCTTTGATCAAGCTTTCCGGCACGCCGTACCTGGCACTGGCCTGGGTAATCAGGGATTGCAAATCCGATGTGCCTTCCGAAGTCACTTCCGCGAAATCCTCCGCTGACCCCATTCCGGCTACGGTCCCGGAACTAGGAAGTAACTCCGCAAACAGCCCGTCCAAAGTGTCCGTATCATTGAGCCCGCCAGAATACAGGTACCCCTGAAGCGATTCCAACACCGAACGAGAATTGGCGCCCGCAGAATCGGATGATCCTTGCGAATCCTGTTCCGAGAGCATCATTTCTTGCAGCAATATATCAAACAATGAACCGTCCATATCGCCAGAAGCCCGCTGTGCCGACGTTCCTTGCAAGTCTACAGGGTTCAAGGACTGAAGCTGGATCCATTGTCCCATCGTTCGCGGATCGATTTGCATGCCTTCTAAGTCTCCTCTTTCGGGAATAACTAGTTCAATGCCTATATTTTACACGCATTCAACGCCTTGCACCACCCTTTTTCGATAAAATTCGCAAAAAGGGAAAAAGGCCAACGTCCGTAAGACGACGTTAGCCTGAGGGTATGACATTCATGATTTCATCGTTAACGACCGCCGAAGGATTAGCGGGTAAACGGCATGAGCACGAAATAACTTAACGTAGATACGATACCCAGACCGATCGCCCAAGCTCCGGACGTTTTGTTGCCCTGGCTATAGGCGTAAAAGCCCATCACCGCCGCCAGCGGCCCCAGGATAATCGACCACATAAAGAGCGAAGCGATCCCCAGACCGACGCCAACGTAGCCTACCGTCCGACCGGCCGTACGAACCCCATCGACACGATCGGATCGATCTGCATCGCGAGTTCTCTCGGCTCTTTCCCCGCGGACCACGTTACCGCTAAACGTCCCCGCTGGCGTGACCTCTGCCGCATACTCCTCGTGATACTCGCGGTCAACTTTGCGCGGATAATCGGTGCGGCTTTTGCCGGATGAGAGTTGTTCCGGTTTGTCTGATTTGGTATCCGTCATCAAAAGCACCTCCGTTAACTAATGTTTTACTTACGACGATTTCGATTTAGGCTTAAACGTATGACAGCAAGTAGCGGCGGACGACAGGGCGGAGTCTCGGTGTTCCGTATCAAACGTTTCGCCGGCAAATTCCGCTGAATAACGGCTGTTCGCATGCTGATCGACATCGATCATAATGACGTCGGCGTTGCATACATTTTTGTCTCCCCAATAGGTGCAGTTGGATACGCTACATTTGACCATGGGTTTTTCCCCATTTGGCATGTTGATCACCTCGCGTATCATTTTCTCCTCGCCCCCATCCCCTTATGCGCCAAGCCATTAGCAAATCGTTCCCAAAAGAAAAAGATGCCGAGATCTCGGCATCTTGTCGTTAATTCAATTTTCTATTTGGCGGAACGATTTAATCGCAGTTGGGTCAAATAATCGCTTTCATAATAAGTCAGGTCGTCGCGTAATTCCTCGAACATCCCCGTAATGTCCAACACGATATCACGTGCTGCCCGAACCGGCTTTTTACGGAACCGGATCGCATCCTGCCCGGTATAAGCATATCTTCCATCTTCGGAATAGCTTTCATTTTTAGGATAGAAGAAATTGTTAACACAGTCATGATATACATGGTACAGCACTTTCTCGGCAGCTTCCTCGTCAAAGGTCCCGCGCCGAAGAGCGACGCCCAGCTTCTCGTAGCAAACCTCGCTGAACACGAGCAGATGCCGGAGATCCGATAAAAATCCTTGGTAAAACAAAGCTCTGTCCTCTTCTTGACCTTCCATAAGCTGCGGCAGCGAATGCTCGTTCAAAAACGCTTCAAGCTTCTCGGCCGCACGTTTCAAATTCTCTCGAGTGGCTTCACACAACTGCCTGATGTTATTGGCTTGTGACATGCGAACAATTCTCCTTCACCTGTAATGATCGGTATAGTCATTAACGAAAATATCGTAACACAATTTAACCGAATACGGTATCCCTCAAGGAATAAAAACAGGGACATCACCTCACGCTATGGCTATCGACATCTTAAAGGAGGCTAACCGATGAAATGGCGCAGATGGGCTGCCTTAGGGCTGGCGGGAGCAGCCACAGTGGTCGCGGTTTCGTTTCTATTCCCTTCCTCGGACAATGACAAAGCAAAGCCGCGGAATACCGTAAATCGGCTTTCCGTACCCCAACCGGCTGAGGAACAAAAGTTGAAGCAGAGTATGCTGAAGCGCGACATGACCGCAACCGAACGGTTATCCCGATTGGACGCCCGGGGTCACCTTCGTTCGCTTGCCGCCGACTTTAGCCAAAGTAAGCGCGGTAAGCTGCCCGGCTCTGCCCAAGAATTGCAAAAGGACCATAAGCAGTTTCAAGCGATTCTGTGGTACGATGCCGCAAGCGGGCAAACCAAGCAATTTCGGCGAGAAGATTTCAACCCGGATCCAGCGGTGAAGAAGCAGCTGAACACTTATTTGAGTTATGCCAAAAAAGCGCTGAACAAATCGACGGCATACGAATCGCCTGCTTTCCCGGCGAAGCAGCCGAAATACTTCGTTGCCGCTGAGCCGGCCAAGGATAAGAAGCAAGGGGTCATCGCGGTGATGGACATCGGGATCTTAGGACGGGTACAGGACCATCAACACAAAAACCTGCGTTTGATCCCTTACCCGAGAGAAGGTAAATTCAAGGTTGAATCGGTGCATGCGGATACGCTTAAAGACATCACCGTCAAAACGGGGCATGATAACGAAAAAGCGAGTCACTATTACGAAAACGAAATCGTTGTTACGTTCCACAGCAAGCCGACTCCGGAGCAAATGAAGCAAATCGTGCAGGAGATTTCCGGCAAAGAGCCGCGCAACCTGAATAGCACCTACATTTTTCGTTCGGATACGATGACCATGAAACAACTTCGGCAGTACTTCCTGAATAAATGGCAACCGAAGTACATCGAGCCGCATTATTTGTATTTGACCAACGAAAGCGGAGGAAGTTATTGGGACGATCCGGGGAGTTTCTTTAACGAAGACGATACGAGTTATGCCGAAGAGACGCCGGAAGT
The DNA here is from genome assembly GCF_014947195.2 of Paenibacillus rhizolycopersici. Classification (NCBI taxonomy): domain Bacteria; kingdom Bacillati; phylum Bacillota; class Bacilli; order Caryophanales; family Paenibacillaceae; genus Paenibacillus; species Paenibacillus rhizolycopersici. Next base: position 105,784 of record NZ_JADCNN020000003.1, read on the forward strand.
TCCGAACGACATGCTGTTCTCCGAATACCAGTGGAACCTGCCGATCATCGAAACGAACCGCGGCTGGCAGCTGTCCAAAGGCAGCAACGACGTGATCGTGGGGATCGTCGACACCGGCGTGGACTTGAAGCACCCTGATTTGCAAGGTCGGTTGCTGAAGGGCTATAACGTCATCGAACCCGACAAGGAACCGTCCGACGACGTTGGGCATGGCACCCATGTGGCTGGCATCATCTCCGCCAACGTGAACAATGGCGAGGGCATCGCAGGGATGATGTGGGGCGGCAAAATCCTGCCTGTGAAGGCGCTAGATAAGTCAGGTTCGGGTACAACCTATTCGGTGGCCCAAGGTATCATTTGGGCAACGGACCACGGCGCCAAAGTGATCAATATGAGTCTGGGCAACTACGCAGACGCCCAGTTCTTACATGAGGCGATCAAGTACGCATATGATCGGGACGTGGTGCTGATCGCAGCTACGGGCAACGACAATACCGAACGCCCGGGCTACCCGGCCGCCTACCCCGAAGTCTTGTCGGTTTCCGCGACGGACTACAACCTGCAGAAAGCTTCCTTCTCCAACTACGGCGATTACATCGACGTCATGGCACCAGGCGAAAGTATTGCCAGCACCTATCCGGATAATCAATATGCGGCGTTGTCCGGCACGTCGATGGCCAGCCCGCACGTTGCAGCCCTTGCCGCCTTGATTCGATCGGTGAATCCAGAACTGAAAAACACCGAGGTCATGGACATCATCCGCAAAAACGTCATCGATCTTGGAGATACCGGACGCGATAAATATTACGGATACGGGCAGATCGACGTTTACGCTGCGCTGCAAGCCGCCGGAGGCGGCGAGGCGCCGCTGCAGTTTTGGCCGCAGTCGATTCAGCGTAAAATGGACCGCGCCGTGGACCGCGCCAAATAAACGCACTAAAACCAAAAGCCTCCACATCGCCGGAATTCATTCCAAGCGATGCGGAGGCTTTATCCATAGAAATAGATCATGTTCCCTTTAGTGTTGAAAGTTTGCCGTAAGCCGGGTTCTGTACTCGTTGCGGTAGAACGGGAACAACCCTCCCGCGTTGAGTGACAATCATCTATCTAGGCCGCACATTACTGGGCGGCTCCAGCAACCAACCCGGACGCGCCTCGGGCAAAGGCCGCTTCGCGAAGAAGCTGCGTCCCATTAGGTCTTGCTCCAAGTGGGGTTTACCAGGAACGAAGTCACCAGCGTTCCTCGGGGTCTCTTACACCTCGGTTCCATCCTTGCCTGTGACTCCTTCCCACTAAGTGAGAAGTCGTCCATCGGCGGTCCATTTCTGTGGCACTATCCTTCAGCTCGCGCTGACTGGACGTTATCCAGCACCCTGCCCTATGGAGCCCGGACTTTCCTCCCGCGGCTCTTCAGCCGCCGGCGATTGTCTGTCAAACTTTCGAAAGGCAACACTTGATAGTATACAGGCATTGCTGCCTGCTGACAAGAGCGATTTGACGGTAAACCTGACGTATCCTACCAGCTTCTGTCGCGTATTTTCTCGCTGCTTTCGATACTCTACATGAATCTGAACGGTTCGGTGTTGACCTGGGATACGTGCACGAGAGTTGCGTATTTGTCCTCTGTTAGTTTCTCGGTCAGCCAAGCCGCAACGCGAGGCTTCATGATCTTCTCGGCATTGTGTCCCGGATCGACGATCGCGACCCCGGCCATCCAGGCATCCTGCGCGGTATGGTAATCCACATCCCCGGTCACGAGCACGTCCGCTCCACGGAACTGAGCGCTTTTCCAATATCGTCCTCCCGAACCGCCAAGGACAGCCGCTTTGCGAACCGGCCGGTCCAGATCGCCGACGACCCGAACCATCGGCACATCCAGCCGCGTTTTGACGCGCTCCACGAAGTCCCGCAGCGTAACCGGCTCCGACAGCTTGCCAACCCGCCCGAGTCCGAAAGTGCGCCCCTTCAGGTCCATCGAGTACAAGTCATAAGCTACTTCTTCATAAGGATGCTGCTTCAGCATCGCTTGGACGACCTTACTACGCAGGCTATGAGGAACGACCGTTTCGATGCGGATCTCCTCCACCCGTTCGAGCTTACCCTCGGTCCCGATATAGGGATCAGTGCCTTCCCCGGGCTTAAACGTGCCATAGCCCTCCAAGTTGAAGCTGCAATGGCTGTAGTTGCCGATATGGCCTGCGCCCGCGTTCAGCATAGCCTTCAGTACCTGCTCATGGTGGTCCTTCGGCACAAAGACGACAAGCTTATAAAGGTTGTCCGTATGCACATCTTCGAGCGAACCGGAGCTTTCGATTCCCAAGACCTCCGCCATCCAATCGTTCATCCCGCCGTCTGTGACGTCGAGGTTCGTATGGGCGATATAAACGGCGATATCGTTTTTGATCAGTTTTTCGTACACCTTCCCCATCGGGGTATCGCTTTGCAAATGAGGCAGCGGACGATAAATGATCGCATGATGGGCAATAATCAGATCTGCTTCCAGGGAGATCGCCTCATCTACGACTTCTTCATTAACGTCAAGCGCTACCAGGACGTTCCGAATCTCCTTTTGCAGGCTGCCCAGCTGGAGTCCGATTTTGTCTCCCTCCATCGCTACATGCTTGGGAGCCAATAGCTCCATGTACTGCACTACGGTTTGTCCTTTGGCAAACATGCCAGAACCTCCTTCAACTGTTCCGATAGCCGGGTAAGCTCCGCTTCCTTCTGACGGGACGTCTCCAGTGCCGACGTAGCAACCGATTGACGAATACTCTCCAGCTTGCGCAGCTCCGATTCCCATTTTGCGAAAAAGACTTCATTCGGAGCCGCCATTAATCTCGGCCCCATCAATAACTGAAGCTCGCGGGTCAATTTGACCTGACACCCCTCCAGTTCGCGTTCGCGATACAGCTCGTTGTTTTGTTCGCCCGCATCGGTCCGCGCTTCGGCCTTCATCACCTCGTATATTTTGCCGTCTTCCTCCAGGATAGCCTCTTCGACCAAATACCAATCGTGCTTAAGCAGCCAGCGGCGGACAAATTCTCCGCCGACGTTCGGTTGCAGCACGAGCTGCTTTACGCCAACCAGCTTCGCTTGGCCTTCGTCTAGAATCGAAGCGATCAACGCCCCACCCATACCGGCGATCGTGATCGCGTCCACTTCGCCCGGGGCAATGACAGCAAGTCCGTCTCCCTTGCGAACGGAGATGCGCCCCGTCTCTCCGGCTTCGGCCACCTGACGGCGAGCCGCCTCGAGCGGGCCGTCATTCACTTCACCGGCGATAGCGAAGGCCGCCCGCCCGCTGCGTACCGCAGCCACGGGCAGCAGCGCGTGATCCGATCCGATATCGGCGAATCGGCAACCGGCCGGGAGCCAGTCGGCAATATGCTGTAATCTAGCTGACAATTTCATGAAGTAATCCACACCACCCATTTTTTACGTAGTCCAAACAAGAGGAGAAAAGCCGCAACGATCTTCATTAGGATCAGCGCCGGCATAGCTGCTATCTCGGCGTCCCGCAGTAGGAGAGCATCCGCTTCCGGCATACACCATAATGACACGGATACGGCAAAGAACACGGGAGCCATCGCTTTAAGCCGATGATAACCCAGCCAGCTCAGCCAGAAGAAGATTGCTGCCAACGGCAGCCAAAACACTTGCAGCATTCCCCAAGATGCATCCGGATTTAGTTGCCCGAGCAAAAAGGCATATAGCAGCATACCGCAAGCAAATCCGCAGTAACTGATGATACCAAACCGCAGCGCGTATCCCAAGACAAGCCAGACGAACCCGCAGAAAGCGATTAGCAGCGTCGTACCGATACCGGGCGGCCAACCCTGGATGGCAATGATCCAACTGCCGAAGCCTAGCAGCATTAAACTGCCAAGTCCGGCCATCGACATGGAGAACAGCGCTTTATCACGCCGATGATAAGCCGCAAGGGCATAGCAAGCCGCAGAAAGCAACAGCGTTATGGCGATTTGCAAACCCCAGGGAAAAACGTTAAAATAAAAAACAATAAAGAAAAAGAAGGAAATTATTCCAAATGAAAGGGACCAAAGTTTCAAGCTTCCCTGTTGAATCAGTGTATTTAGCGTGAAGCCTGAGCGGGGTGACGATCCCTCGGTCTGATCTTTATATAAGTTTTCCAGGAAATCGCAATATTGCTCGGGCAGCAGCCGACTTCTCCGCCAATGATCGATTTCCTTCAGGATGATCTTGCGTTTATCCTGATCCAACAGAACACCTTCTCCCATATGGTTGTTCACTTAGTCAACTTTAGATCACGAAGCAGAAGCACAGATGCGACGGCTAACGGACACTAGAGCCGTTATTAACCTGATTCCAGGCAATTCCGAACTCTAACGGACTGTAGAGACCTTATTTCGGTCATAATCAGTTAAATAACCGTAAGGAAAGCCCAATAAGGCTTTTTGAGTCCGTTACAGCGAGAAATTGCCGGGAAATCGGCAAATAAGGTCTTTACGGTCCGTTAACGGCTACAAGCTAGCAACTGGCGCCCTATAGAAGAAACGGACACCTCATACAACAAAAATGACCTTACTGCTTAGCTGCAGAAGGTCAAGGTTGCAGGCGATCACGCCTATTCGAGGAAGTCCTTCAGCCGCTTGCTGCGGCTGGGATGGCGCAGCTTACGGAGCGCTTTCGCTTCGATTTGCCGGATTCTCTCCCGCGTTACGCCAAATACCTTCCCCACTTCTTCGAGGGTTCTTGTGCGTCCGTCATCGAGTCCAAAGCGTAATCGGAGCACGTTCTCTTCGCGTTCGGTGAGCGTGTCCAGCACATCTTCCAGCTGTTCTTTCAGCAACTCATAAGCCGCTGCGTCCGCCGGAGCCAAGGCTTCCTGATCTTCGATAAAGTCACCGAGATGGGAATCATCTTCTTCCCCGATCGGCGTTTCCAGCGAAACCGGCTCTTGGGCGATCTTCATGATCTCCCGGACCTTCTCTACGCTAAGCTCCATCTCCGCAGCGATTTCCTCCGGCGTAGGTTCGCGTCCCAGCTCTTGTAGCAGCTGCCGGGATACCCGAATCAGCTTATTGATCGTTTCGACCATATGAACCGGGATTCGAATCGTTCTCGCCTGGTCGGCAATCGCGCGGGTAATCGCCTGACGGATCCACCAGGTGGCATAGGTACTGAATTTGAAGCCTTTCTTGTGGTCAAACTTCTCCACGGCTTTAATCAATCCCATGTTTCCTTCTTGAATCAAATCCAGGAACAGCATGCCGCGACCGACATAACGCTTGGCGATGCTGACGACCAGACGCAGATTGGCTTCGGCCAAACGGCGTTTCGCCTCTTCATCCCCGTTTTCGATCCGTTTGGCAAGCTCCATCTCGTCGTCCGCCGACAACAACGGTACCCGCCCGATCTCTTTCAGATACATCCGTACAGGGTCATTGATCTTGATCCCCGGAGGAAGCGAGAGGTCGTCATCGTAGTTGAAATCGTCGCCCTCATGCGAGTTGTCTCCATCGCCGCGCCGGTGATCCTCGTCGCCGTCGCCTGTTACATCAATGCCAAGATCGGCTAATTGCTCAAAAAACTCGTCCATCTGCTCAGGATCTTGATCGAAAGGCGAAAGCTTCTCCATAATTTCTTTGTAAGTTAAGGATGACCTTTTCTTCCCTTGTTCGATCAATTGATCCCTTACCTGATCCAGCGTTAATTCCGTTTCTAGTTCAGTATGTTGGTCATTCGTCATATCTGGCTCCCTCCTCCCTAGAAACATCACCGAAAGTCCGTTCGTCTTACTGTCTCTCTAGGGCAATAATCTCACTTGCAATTTGTGCCGCACGCATAAAATCTCCGGCTCGTTCGGCCGATACCATTTCCTCTTTCTTGCGCTTGATCTGTTCGAGCAAAGGCACCTTCTGAATTTCACGAATACAATCGTCCAGCTCCTGCGTCGTCCATTCGGCTGGCGTATCCATCATCGCGATCGAAATGACCGTCTGCTCCAATCGCTCATCTTGAAGTGAGGAAATGAAATGACTAGCATCCGGGTTCTTCCCTTGTGCGTAATAGGCGTATAGATAAGCGGCAATCGCCACATGATCTTCGATGTTAAAGTTCGTCCCTAGGCGTTCGCCTACATAACGGGACACCTCTTCGTCCTGCAGCATGAAAGACAGCAGTCTTCGTTCCGCCGCATGAAAAGCGGGCAGCAACGTTGGCATGGATGCCTGCCCTTTTTTATGCCTACCATTATTCCACCTTTCGGGCTTATTATCCCCGGCATCTGCCTTTTTTTGCATAACCGTTCTCAGTTCGTTGCATTCCTGCTTTAAGCTGTCGAAGGAGACTTGCAAATCGGCGGAGAGTTCCTTTAGATAAATCTCGCGTTCGCTTGGGGAGGAAAGCGCCGCAATAATCGGCATCGCCTCTTTGATATAAGCGACTTTCCCATCTTCTTCTAGCAGTATATGGTTTTTTCTCAGATATATAAGCCTAAATTTGACGGAAGAAACCGCGCCGTCCAAAACTTGATGGCGGAACCGCTCGGCCCCGTACTTTTGGATGAATTCGTCGGGATCCAGCCCTTCGCTGAGCAATGCGATTTTTACCTGAAAAAAACCTGCGCCTTCAAGAATCGGAATGCTCTTCAACGCCGCAGCTTGTCCGGCGGAATCGCCGTCATAGCAGACCAACACTTCCTCGGCCATGCCACGCAAGATAGCCGCATGACTTTCCGTTAATGCGGTCCCCATCGTAGCCACGCCGTTATGAACCCCGGCCTCCCACGCGCTAATGACGTCGCCGTAACCTTCGAACAGGACAACTTGACCTGTTTTGCGGATCTCATTTTTCGCTTGATGCAAATTGTAGAGAACTCGGCTTTTGGTAAACAGCTTGCTTTCTGGCGAGTTCAAATATTTCGGTTGTCCGTCGCCAAGCACTCTTCCCGCAAACGCGATTACTTTCCCGCTTCGATTGTGCAACGGAAAAATCACCCGGTCACGGAAACGATCCACGAAACCGGAACCGTCTTGCCTGGACGAGAGCAATCCACCCTTCTCCATCGCTTCCAGTTCAAAAGATCGTTTGTCCAAAAACTGGACGAGCGTATCCCATCTAGCGGGTGCGTAACCAATCTGGAACGTATCGATGGCTTTGTCGGTAAAGCCGCGGGATTTCAAATACTCCATCGCCGGCTTGCCGTATTCGGTGTTCTTCAGCAAGTAATGATAAAGCTTGGAGGACCATTCATGGGCCTGCAGCAGTTGCTCCAACTCTTGGTTACGCGGTGAATCACCGTAACCTCTCCCCTTATCCTCATAAGGGATGTGCGCCTCTTCCGCCATGATTCTGACTGCCTCGGGAAAGGTTAATCCTTCGATTTCCATCCTGAATTTGATGGCGTTCCCGCCTTTGCCGCAGCCATAACAATGGAAGATTTGCCGTTCGGGCGTTACCGTAAACGACGGGGTTTTCTCCGAATGGAACGGGCATAACCCCTTCATGTACTTCCCCTGTTTCGTTAGATGAACGTGCTTGCTGACCGTGTCGACGATATCGTGCTGACGCAGAACCGCCTCGATGACTTCCTCCGGAATGCCACGCCCGGTACTCATCCAAATCACCTTCATCTTTCACGCGTGAGAATCATCCAAAATGTCAAAATCACCGACATTTTGATGTTCTCGGGTGACACGTAAATAGTAATTCGCTAAAACTATACATTCTCCTGCAAACGTGACAAAAGTTTTGACAAAGCGTCCGTAAACCGTTCGCGGTCTTCGCCGGTAAACGGCTTCGGCCCTTTGCTGTGATGCCCTGCCCGCCTTGCCTTCGCTTGGTGGTGGCGGCGTTCTAGCAAATAGTCGATATTATCCGCATGGTAGACGTCGCCGCGGGGGGATAAACCGTAGCAAGCTCTCGCGATGACCAAAGCCGCCAGACCGTAGTCCTGGGTCACAACGATATCGCCCTTCTCCACATGGGCGGCGATATACAAATCAGCGCTTTGTCCGCTTCGATCAACCTGAACGATATTTACACCCGGCCCCGGTTGTAAGACATGATCATATGAAGCCACCATCAACACCGGCACGCCGAACCTGCCTGCAGTTTCGGCAATTTCCGCCTTTACCGGACAGGAGTCCCCATCGACGACGATTCGCATCCTCCATGCCTCCATGTAATACAATATAACCTCGAAATGGCCTAATCTAAACAAGCGTTACGCCGAATCTTATCGATTTATGCCGATAAGCGATGGATGGCTGACGGCAAGCCCTTCGTTTGCCGTCAGCCACACATTCGCTTTACTTTCCTTCTTCTATTATGCCCAAACCAGTTTGCCAAAATCGGCAAACGACTTGAGATCTTCATCAATCGCGGCCAGCAGTGCCAAGCGGTTTGTCCGGATGGCATCGTCCTCGGCCATAACCATAACCGCTTCAAAGAAGACCGTGATCGCTTCCTTCAAGCCGCCAATCAGCTCCAGCGCACCCGCAGCGTCGCGGGAAGCCAGCGTCTCCCGGTACTTCTCAGATACCGAACGCCATGCCTCGTAGAGCGTTTGTTCCGCCGGTTCGGAGAGCAAATCAGAACGAACCTTCTCGCCGGTGGCTTTTGCTGCGAGGTTACTCACGCGTCCAAACGATTCAACCGTCGCCTTGAAGTCTTCTTTCCCGTTAACAGCATCCATCAGCGCCTTGCCACGAGCCACCGAGGAGACGACATCGTTATAACCGGCCGACAGGACGGCGTCCACGACGTCATAACGGAGACCTTCGTCCGAAAGCGTCTTTCTGACGCGAAGTCCGAAGAATTCCATCAGATCCTTCAGCACTTCCTCTTCGCTGCGTTTAAGTCCGCGGAATTGCTGATGGGTTTCCAGCGCCAGCTTGAAGATATCGGTCAATGAAACGGACAGCTGGTGTTCGACAATAATCTGGACAATGCCCGCCGCTTGACGGCGCAGTCCGTACGGATCCTGGGAACCGGTTGGGATGATACCGATCGAGAAGCACCCGGCGATCGTGTCGATTTTGTCGGCGATGCTGACGATCGAGCCTACGGAAGAAGCCGGCACGGCATCGTCCGCAAAACGCGGCTGATAATGCTCGAAGACGCCTCGTGCAACGGCTTCGGGCTCGCCGGCTTTGCGGGCATAATCCTCACCCATCACCCCTTGCAATTCGGGGAATTCATAAACCATTTGCGTCACCAGGTCGAACTTGCAAATTTCCGCAATACGCGCGGCAGCCTCCGCCGTCCCGGTATCGGCGCCAAGCATCGCCGCCAGCTTCTCCGTATTGCGGCGAATACGGCGCACCTTGTCCCCGATCGTGCCGAGCTCGTCATGGAACACGATGCTCTCGAGCTTGGACAACGCGTCCTTGATCGCCAGCTTCTGATCTTCTTCATAGAAGAACTTCGCGTCGGACAAGCGGGCACGGAGCACCTTCTCGTTGCCGCGGGCGATCACATCCAGCGAGGTGTTGTTGCCGTTGCGCACGGTCACGAAGTAAGGAAGCAGGTTTCCTTGTTCGTTCAGCACCGGGAAATAACGCTGATGCTCACGCATCGAGGTGATAAGCACCTCCTGCGGAATGTTCAGGAACGATTCCTCGAACGTGCCGAACAACACGGTTGGCGTCTCCACCAAGAATAGCACTTCCTCCAGCAAATCTTCCTTCACCGCGATATGCCAGCCCTTTTCCTTGGCCAAGGCATCAATTTGGTTCTGAATCAATTGTTGACGCTCGTTCACGTCCGCGATCACCTGCTGAGCGCGTAGCGTTTCCACATAAGCTGCAGGCTCTTCAATCACCGTTTCATTCCCAAGGAACCGGTGTCCCCGTGTCACGTTCCCGGACTTCACGCCAGCGATTTCTAGATCGATGATGTCTTTGCCGAACAAAGCCACCATCCAGCGGATCGGGCGAACGAATTTAAAATCGTAATTTCCCCAACGCATGTTCTTCGGGAAATTCATCGCCTGCAAAATCCCAAGCAATCCCTCAGCGACGAGGCTTGAGGTTTCTACGCCGATACGGCTCTTATTGACATAAACGTACTCCGTGCCGCCAACTTCACGGAATGTGAATTGCTCCGGACTCGCCCCTTGGCTTCGGGCAAAACCAAGTGCCGCTTTACTCCATTTGCCTTTTTCGTCCAAGGCGATTTTGCGCGAAGGTCCTTTGACCTCTTCATGCACGTCTTCCTGCTTCTCGGCCACATCCTTAACGAGAATAGCCAACCGGCGCGGAGTCGCATAAGCTTCCACCGCTCCGTGCTGGATGACGGATTCCTCCAGCCACTTGACCGTCCGCTCCTTCAACTGCTCCAACGCAGCGCGGATGAACCGGGCCGGCATTTCCTCCAAACCGATTTCGAACAGCAGATCCTTAGCCACGTGCAGCACCCCCTTTCTGAAGCATCGGGAAGCCGAGCTTCTCACGTTCCTCCAAATAGGTCGCGGCAACCTGGCGTGCCAAATTCCGTACCCGCGTGATGTACCCCGTCCGTTCGGTGACGCTGATCGCCCCGCGGGCGTCCAGCAGGTTAAACGTGTGCGAGCATTTCAGCACGTAATCGTATGCCGGGAACACCAAATGCTGCTCCATCGCTTTGCCTGCTTCCTGTTCGTACATGTTGAACAACGTAAATAGCATTTTAACGTCGGAGATTTCAAACGTATATTTCGAGTGCTCAAACTCAGCTTGATGAAAAACATCGCCATACGACGTGCCGTCCACCCACTCCAAGTCAAACACGTTTTCCTTGTCTTGGATATAGGAAGCCAGGCGCTCCATGCCGTAGGTAATTTCCACGGCCACCGGGTTGGTTTCGATCCCGCCGACCTGCTGGAAGTAAGTAAACTGAGTCACTTCCATGCCGTCCAGCCAGACTTCCCAGCCGAGGCCCCAGGCGCCCAGTCCCGGATGCTCCCAGTTGTCTTCCACGAAACGGATGTCATGCTCCAGCGGGTTAATGCCGAGCCGCTTCAAGCTGTCCAGGTAAATTTCCTGGATGTTGTCCGGGGATGGCTTCATAATCACCTGGAACTGATGGTGCTGATACAGCCGGTTGGGATTCTCCCCATAACGGCCGTCGGCCGGGCGCCGGGAAGGCTCAACGTAGGCTACATTCCACGGCTCCGGGCCGATGGAACGCAGGAACGTCATCGGGTTCAGGGTACCTGCCCCTTTTTCCACGTCATACGGCTGCACGACGATACAATTCTGTTCTGCCCAGAACTGCTGCAGCGTCAAAATCATTTGTTGAAAGTTAATACTCATGGCGAACCTCATCTCCTAACCTTCAGGTTTGTTCAGCAAGCATGAGTTAGAGAGACAATACAAAAAGCTCCCGCCTCTACGCCTGCTGTCAGACGTAGGGACGAGAGCTGTGAAGTGGTTCTTTAATAAGTCCGCTTTTGATCACGAAGTGAATCAAGAAGTAACACTTATTAATCTCGCACTGTTAAGTTCCCGCGGTTCCACCCTACTTGATTCGCCGAGGTCGCTTATCAGTGACCTTTGCCGACAAATCCGCTTTTCACGATCGTTCTTTTATGCTCCAGGGACGCCGTTTCACCAGGCCGCCTATCCGGGCTCTCACCACCCCCGGTCGCTTAATCAGCCACTGATCCTTAAGCTGACTTTATAGACCTTCCTCGTTACTCTTCCCGTTCAACGCACAGAAATTCTTTTTTATCTTAACTAATTTTATCTCGTTCGTCAAATTTCATACTTATCCAATTGATCGAGAAAATGGAGGGATTTCAGCTTAAGCCCCAGCTGCATGTCCATAAAGGCACGCATTACCGTTTTTAACTCCTGCTTCGTTTCCTCTTTAACCTCCACGTTACCGAGCCTGCGCAGGTCCATTCGTTCGAACAATGTAAGCAGCTTGAGGACACCGGGCGTCACCTGCATCGCGGCTGGATCCTGATGACGGCAGCCTCGACACAGTTTCCCGCCCAATCGCGGGCTGACATAAGGCGAGTCGTCATTCCGGCCGCAAGAGACGCAATTCTCAAACGAAGGTCCGTAGCCTGCCGCCTGCAGGATTTTCATTTCAAACAGGTGGATAACGATCTGCGGATCCTTGCCGGATGATAAGCCTTCAAGACAAGCCTTCAGTTGGGTATACCAGAAGCTGCCGATTTCTTCATCCTGCAGCGTTTTATCCAGCAGCTCGCAGGCATACGAGGCGTATGCCGCCAAGAAAAGGTCTTCACGCAAAGAAAAGTGAGATTCGATAATCTCACCCTGATTTAAGGTGCCCAAACCGCTGTTTTGACGGAAGAACACGTATTCTCCATGTGTAAAAGGTTGGGTCAGGGCCGCATGGCGGCTCTTGACCTTTTTGGCGCCGCGCACCAGCACCCCGATCTTACCGCTTGTTTCCGTGCATAATGTAATAATTTTATTGCCTTCCCCATAGTCCATGCTGCGGATGACGATTCCTTCCACTCTGTAGAGCATTCCATTTCCCCCAAACTCGCCTCTCCCGCCAGATCGTGTTACTCAGCCTCTTCCTCTATGATCAGCTCTTCAGCAGCCGCAACCTCCTCCTCGTACGGGCCACTGGCTTCTTTATAAAGCAAGTAAGCATCGACATCTCCAGTCATCGCAAAATACTTCCACGAAAAATCTCGCATTCGTATTCACCCTTTCTTCGGAAATGACGCCTGCATCTTCAAAGATAGGATGTGCCCAAGAGCGAGATCTATGCGTTGCAATAACTCCCAGTATAGACGATGTTCATAATGTCGATGAAATAATATCCTTTAGGAGTCCTTGTGGAAACCAAGGTCTTTTAGAATACGCTCCTGGTTGCGCCAATCTTTCTTGACCTTGACCCATAACTCGAGAAAAATCTTCGAACCAAGCAGGTTCTCAATGTCATGCCGGGCCTGCTTGCCAACTTCCTTCAGCAAAGACCCCTGTTTGCCGATGATAATCCCCTTCTGAGAATCGCGCTCGACGAAGATCACTGCGGATATATTCACCACGCCGTTCTCCTGGACACGCATGTCTTCGATCGTGACGGCAATGGAATGCGGCACTTCCTCGCGGGTTAGGTGCAGAATTTTCTCGCGAATCAACTCCGCGCAGACGAACTGCTCCGGATGGTCGGTGACCTGATCTTCCGGATAATATTGCGGGCCTTCCGGGAGATATTTGCCGATTTGCTCCAGCAACGTATTGACATTATTGCCGTGCATCGCCGAAATCGGCACGATTTCGCTAAACGAGTGAAGCTTGCTGTACTCATCGATGAGAGGCAGCAATTGCTCCGGCTCCACGCGGTCGATTTTGTTCAACACAAGGATGACCGGTGTGCGCAGATCCTTTAGTCGTTCAATGATAAAGCGATCCCCGCCGCCCAGCCCTTCCGCGGCGTCGACGAGGAATAACACCGCCTCGACCTCGCCAAGCGTGTTGAGCGCTGTCGTATTCATATAATCGCCAAGTTTGGATTGGCGTTTATGGATCCCTGGCGTATCCAAAAAGACGATCTGCATCGATTCCGATGTATATACGCCGTGAATTTTATTCCGCGTCGTTTGCGGTTTGTCAGACATGATGGCGATTTTCTGACCGATGATCTGATTCATCAGCGTCGATTTGCCCACGTTCGGCCGACCTACAATCGCCACAAAGCCGGATTTAAATTTTGCTTTTGCCATATTTGAGTTCCTTTCGTTATGACCTGATCAACGTTTCTGACCGCAAAGGTGCTTGATGTTCTATTTATCCGTGTTTGTACATGCCGAACCGCTCGCTAACGGACCGTAATGACCTTATTCGCTCAATTCCCGGTGATTTCCCAGTGTAACGGACTCCAAGGACCTTATCTATCCTTCTAGTCGGTCATATCTGCCACTTTGTCCGAAATAACGGCTCCTGAGTCCGTTAGAATCTGACCGCACCCATATGCAAGCAAATAGCGGCTCTGGTGTCCGTTAGCGTTGCTCAACTGACGTCTTTGCGAACAGAATGGCGGGTTTGGGGCAACGAGAGCCGGAAGTTACCTTTCCTCCAGATGGGAGGGGGCAAATGCGTAAGGGAGCAATTCCCGCACCGTAGTCTGGCGGATGTCGCCTTTTAGATTTCCCAGTATGATGGGCATGTCCGGTCCGCATAGTTCCAGCAGCACTTGACGGCAAACGCCGCAAGGCGCTACCGGTTCCTCTGTGTCGCCTACAACCGCGATCGCCTGGAATGTTCCCGGCTTGTGTCCGTCGGCAATCGCCCGGAACATTGCGGTACGTTCCGCACAGTTCCCCGGGGTGTACGCCGCGTTCTCCACGTTGCAGCCGCGGTGAACATGGCCTTCGCTATCGAGGAGAGCGGCCCCCACGCCAAATCCCGAATAGGGAATATAAGCCGTTTTGCGGGCTTCAATTGCTTCTTGCATTAATTGACCGTAATCCATTCAATATCATCTCCTCAACAAAGGCAAATAAGTACGGGATATGTGGCGCGAATCAGTCTTTACCGCTGACCCAACCACTGCATCACTGGTTCGTAAAAAATCAAGATCCCGATCGCAGCCGCAAAAATCGCTGCGACCAGTACGGCCCCGGCCGCGGCATCCTTGGCGATCTTGCCAAGACGATGCCACTCCGGGGCTGCGAGATCAACAACGGCTTCGATCGCCGTATTGACAAGCTCAAGCGAGATGACCAAGGCGATCACAAATAGCAACAAGGCCACGTCTCTCACAGGGAGAGACAACGTAATCGCGGCAGCAATCACAATCACGGCCGCTACGCAATGGAACCGCACATGGCGCTGCATCTTGAACGAAGTGACGATCCCCTCCATGGCATAGCGAAAAGATGAGAACTCGCGGCGAGAAGGCTTCATCAACGCACAAGCCCGACCTCAGCGAGCGCCGCTTCCTGTTTGCCCATCATTTCCGCTTCGCTGGCAGCGTCCTGATGATCGTAACCTAGCAGATGCAAAAAGCCATGCACAAACAGGAATCCGATTTCCCGCTCCAGCGAATGGCCGTAATCCTCGCTTTGTGCCTTGGCCCGATCAACGGAGATAATAATATCGCCGAGCACATCGGTCAGATCGTCCAACTCCTCGTCTTCTTCGAGCTCATAGACGATTTCCATTTCTGATTCATCCTCCAGCGATTCGTTCATGGCGAACGACAACACGTCCGTCGGTCGGTCAATCCCGCGATAATCGCGGTTCAGCTCATGAATCGCCTCATCGTCCACGAACGTGAGGGCGACCTCGCCTTCGGTAACGCCCTCTGCTTGTCCGGCGATCTGCAGCACCCGATCCAAGAGATCGATCAACTCCTGCCCGATCTCCATTTTATCCTGCTCATTGCTCCAAGCCAGCTGTAGGCCCATTTACGTTTTGCCCCCTGTCCTTCTCCTCGTTCTCTTTACTCTTCTTCACTTCCTCCGGATACTCGATCCGGGAGTGGAAGATTCCCATGACCGTTTCCTTCAACGTTTGCGCGATCAAATCCAGTTCCCGCATGGTCAAGTCACATTCGTTAAACTGATGATCATCTAAACGGCTTTTGATGATCTTCTCAATCATCGACTCAACCTGCTCCACCGTCGGTTTACGCAACGAACGCACGGCCGCTTCCACACTGTCGGCAATACCGACCACTGCAGCTTCCTTCGATTGGGCTTTCGGCCCCGGATAGCGGAAATCCTCTTCAGTGAAATCCGGTTCCACGCCTTGTTCTTCCGCCAAGCGAAGCGCCTTATGGTAAAAATAATGCAAAAACGTCGTTCCATGATGCTGCTCGGCAATATCCCGAATCGGCTTCGGCAGCTTATAATCCTTTTGCATCTCCACCCCGTCCCGGGCATGGGCGATAATGATCGATTTACTTAGCTTCGGATCTATAAAGTCATGAGGGTTTTCCATATTGTTCTGATTTTCGATAAAATAGCTCGGCCGTTTTGTTTTCCCGATATCATGATAATAGGAACCAACACGGCAGAGCAGGCCGTTCGCGCCAATCGCTTCAGCCGCCGCTTCCGATAGATTCCCGACCATGACGCTGTGATGGTACGTACCCGGCGTTTCCGTCAACAACTTGCGCAGTAACGGGTGGTTGGGATTAGACAATTCCACCAATTTGAGCGCCGAGAGAATCCCAAAGGTGACCTCAAAGAAAGGCATCAAGCCGATGACCAGAATCGTCGTTACCAATCCCCCAGCCACGGAGAAACCAAGCGCATACAACGTGCTGTTCTGCGTCCAGTCCTGATTATCGATCAGCTGCAACGTGAAGATCGACAACGCACCAAACAAGCAGATCATGATCCCCGCTTTGAGCAGCGTGGAACGCTGGCTAGCCCGGTGAATCGCAAAAATCGCCGCAAACGAAGTCACCAAAGCGAAGAAGCCAAATTGAAAATCAAATATTTCGCTTTGCCGCTGATTCAAAATGATACTAGCCAAGATGCTAAACAAGATCGAGCAAATGTACGCCAGCGGCAAGTCCAACAGCAGCGTAATCAACATTGCTCCGGTGGCGATCGGAGCTAAATACCCGATATAAGCCTGCTGTTCCGTTTGCAGTATGTTGATGACATGCATAGATAGGATCGTGATGAAAATAATCAATAACAGCATGACGAACTGCGCATTGTTATATTTGAATCGGCTGGCGCCTTCGGATTGACGGATAAACAACATCAGCCCGGTTGCCATCAGGAGGGACAGCAAAACGAGCCCGAATTGCGGCGAATAATTGACTTCATCCTTCAGCAGGCCGTTCTTCTCCAACAAGGTGTACATTTCCTGGGTAATTCTTTCGCCCTTTTGGACGAGAACGTCCCCTTGTTTGATATACACGGTTGGCGTATTCTCGCGCGCTTCCACCTTTGCCGTCTTGGTTGCTTCTTCATCGTAGAACTTGTTGGCGGTAATCGATAAACGAGCCAACTCCTGCACGACTTCGCGGGCGGTCCGTTTGCTTAGGGAGCTCGTGCTGACCATTTCGGCAACTTTAGCTCGCGCCGCCTGCGCCTCGACGATCGGATCCGCCGTAAGACGGGCAACGATATCAGCGGCCACCGGCTTCATCTCGTTGATATCCTCCGCGGTTAAGCGGGGAATCTTGATGAATGTCTCCTCCGAGATATGATACTGCTGCTCGTCCACGCGTTGAGTGACTTCCTCAAACAAGGTCGGCGAGTAGACACTGGAGTTCCGGTTGTTCATGATGAAGTTCTGCACATAATCCTTGACGCGCTGCGGCAGTTCTTCCCGATAAATCTTGATCTTGTCATCCTCCGAGACCTGATCGTCCTGGTTCAAGCGGAAAATCCGATCCAGCATTTGCGCAACTAACGTTTCATTACGTAACGGGAGGATGGTGTAGACCTGTCCGACCTTTTCAGCCGCCTCTTCCTGCGCCTTCAGCGTCGCCTTGGTGTCGGGAATGTCCATCGGCGCCATAATTTCCTTGTCGCTAGGCAAACCTACCGCAATGTCATAGGTTTCGGGTAGCAGTTTGGGCGCCAAACTGACATAAAACATAACGACAAGCAACGCAAACAGAACATAACGCACACCGGTGCTATGTTTCCATCCCGTAATTCTGGACTGAAATGCGCTTCTCTTTTGCTGATCGTTATTTGTCATAATAGACAGCCCTCCTGAACATGGTAAACCCTGAAGCGGCTAAGAAGCTTACCCTTGGTTTTCGGCAGCGCGGTCGTACGCCACAATAATCTTCTGCACGAGCGAGTGACGAACAACATCGGACTCCGTAAATTGGACGAACCCGATCTCTTCAATCCCGCTCAAAATGGCCTTTGCTTCCACCAGCCCGGACTTCTTCCCTTTTGGGAGATCGATTTGCGTCACATCCCCGGTGATAACCATCTTGGATCCGAAGCCAAGCCGGGTCAGAAACATCTTCATCTGCTCCGGTGTTGTGTTCTGCGCTTCGTCCAAAATAATAAACGAATCGTCCAGTGTCCGGCCCCGCATGTAGGCGAGTGGTGCAATCTCAATCAACCCGCGTTCCAGCGCTTTGGCCGTTTGTTCTGGACCCATGACATCATACAAGGCATCATACAGCGGACGCAGATAAGGATCCACCTTCTCCTGCAGATCGCCCGGCAAGAACCCGAGACTCTCCCCTGCTTCAACCGCCGGACGCGTCAAAATAATCCGTTTGACCGAACCTTCCTTCAACGCCGTAATGGCTAAAACAACGGCCAAATACGTCTTGCCTGTCCCGGCCGGGCCGACGCCAAAGACGACATCCCGTTTCTTGATCGTCGTGACGTAGTGCTTCTGACCAATGGTCTTCACCCGAATCGGCTTGCCGCGATAGGTTATGGCAATCTCGCCTTTATATAAATCAAGCAGCTGATCGGCACGGAAGTCCTTAGCTAGATCGATAGCGTAAAGTACGTCACGTTCGGTCAATATGTATCCGTTCCGGATCAGTTCAAGTAACACTTCAAACAACTGCTCTACCTTCTCCGCTTCACGCTGCTCTCCGCGGATGGTAATTTCCGATTCCCGCAATACAATGCTTGCTGGCAAATGCTGTTCAATTAATTTCAGAAACGAGTCCTGAGGACCAAACAAAGAAAGCCCTTCAGCCGCACTGTGCAGCGGTAATTTGATGTTCACCAGTTGTTCCGACAAATAGCCTCATTCTCCTTGATCATGTACTATCGGCACTTCTTCCGCTATGTTCTGCTCTACTTCGAAATGCACTTTTATATAAACTTTACCATTGTCGGCCTTCTCATGCAAAATTTTTTGATCCATAATGACGCTATCCGTGCCGTATTTCGCTAGGATATCACGTTTTGCACGCTCGATCCCCTCCTGCTTGGCTTGTTCTTCCGTCCGTTTCAACTCTAGCTCCGTCGTTTCCATGACCTTCTCCGTCATCCAACCGATCGGGAGCTTCCACCCGCGCCATGTCAACGGATCCTCGTCCGTCATCGTCTCCGACTGGGCGTAGGTGACCTTACCGTAACCGGTCAATTGAATGGCCGTATTGCCGAAATACAAATATCCCCGCTGCTTCCGCTCTCCCGTATATACCTTCTGTCGATAGACCTGCGGGACCTGAATATTATACTCATGCCAGACAATACCGCGAATATTCGCTTGAGGCACGACCGGCTTGCCGCCCTGGAATCCCGAAACCAGCACTTGTCCTTTCTTCACCCGATCGTTCTTTCCGACCTCCGGCTGACCCTTCTCCGCGTAAATATGCGTAATCACGGCGTCATGCTTACTCACGAGATGGCTCGGACTAACGAGCTTTTGGTCCTTTGGCTTCGTCGCTTCCACAACCTGAATCGTGATCCGCGTACCCGTGCGGGTAACTCCCACCCAGGAGGTACCCGGCAGCTTGCGGGTCAATTCTGCCGAGAGCTTGTCCTGATCCGGCAAACGAAAAATCCACTGAAACGGATAAATGCCCTCCTGTTTCGCCGCCTGAAGGACGTCATGAGCGGCGATTTCCTCATTCCCTTTCACTTCGACGTCCCAAACCAGGGAGGACAAACAAAAAATCGCCGCAACAAATAAGGCAAATCCGGCGATAAACCCCTTTCTTTTCCACACCCTGGCCAATACGAACGGCAGTCCGGAGCGCCCCCGAATCGACATTCGGCAGCCTGTCCGTTTCAACGGCGGCCGCAGGCGAAAGAAATCGGATAAAGATACCTTCATATCCATTTGCCCTCCAGGCAAGGGCTTAACATCCCAAACGTCGATACCCTGACGGGACAGTTCATTAACGAGCTGTTCGATCGATCCTCCGCGGACCCTGATGGTAACGATACCCCTCAACTGGCTTAAGGCCGGTGATTTCACGATTCATTCCTCCGTTCCACGATATTTGATGCCAAAGATCCGGCCTTCCACAACGACCTCTTCCGGCATGATGGCTTTAATGACCAGTTCGCTCCCCTCGACTTCCAACGTCCCTTGACTAAGCGCCAAATGCAGTGCCTCGGGAGAGAAGTGGATAACACCCCGGTGATTTTCTATATATAACTGCTGACCTCCAATTAAGGTGAGCCTCGGCAAATCGAATACAAGGTCGCTGGGCAGGTCGAGCGCATCAACCGTCCATTTGCGTATTTTGCGGACAAACCGGCTCATATGAGGCAATCCTCCTTCCCCTACTGTACAAATTATGCGGCCCTTCCGTGATTTATGAGAAAGGAAAAGAGCAACAAAAAGCCAAGGCTGCTCCGGCGGGCAACCTTGGCTTGGATACGATGAAAACAATGAAAAAACACCTTCTACGAATGACTTCATAGAAGGTGTTTGTCTCTCGAAGTTATGGCAAAAGCTGTTGAACCGTCTGGTTTACGAGTTTGCCGTCTGCCCGGCCTTTAACCTTGGGCATCAGCGCGCTCATCACTTTCCCGATATCGGCTTTCGAAGAAGCACCGGTTTCCTGGATGGTCTGCTGTACAATGACTTTAATTTCTTCTTCGCTTAGCTGTTCGGGAAGGTACTCAGCAAGGATCTCCGCTTCCGCTTTCACTTGCTCGGCAAGATCGTCACGACCCGCTTTCTCAAATTCTTGGAGGGCATCTTTGCGCTGTTTGATTTCACGACTTAGGATATCAAGCACTTCATTATCGTTCAAAGTTCTTTTCAAATCTATTTCAAGATTCTTCATCGTAGCACGAACCATTCGAATGGTGGAGAGCTTGAACTTGTCTTGACTCTTCATCGCTTGCTTCATATCTTCGTTCAATCGCTCGCTAAGATTCATCGCTGATTAAATCCTCCTAAAACTTTCTCTTACGAGCAGCCTCGGACTTTTTCTTGCGCTTTACGCTTGGCTTTTCATAATGCTTACGTTTCTTCACCTCAGCCAATACTCCATCTTTCGCGATGGAACGTTTAAAGCGACGAAGTGCAGCATCAATTGTCTCGTTTTTGCGAACTTTAGTTTCAGACACCAGTTTTCCCTCCCTCCGACCAGACCGTCCAAGAGCATAACACGGTTCATCAAACTTCATTATAGGGGAAAGAGAAATAGGGTGTCAACCTGAGCGCCCGCATTTTTCTCTTCCAATTTCTAAAAGGAGTTCTAGAGCGCGTGCGAGTCCGAGGATTGCACCAGCGCACCCAGCTTAGCGCCCCCGATGAGATGGTAATGTAAATGCGCCACCGCTTGTCCGCTGTCGGGTCCGCAGTTGTTGATCAGACGGTATCCGCTGTCTGCTACACCAAGCTGTTTCGCGGTTTCCTGAGCAATTCGATGCATCTCGCCGATCAAGGCAAGATCTTCCGAAGCAACGTCGTTCATCGAGGCGATATGCTTCTTAGGAATGATCAGCACGTGAACGGGAGCAGCCGGCTGAATATCGTGAAAAACGAGAACGCGTTCATCCTCGTAAACCTTATTCGAGGGAATCGAACCTTCAACGATCTTGCAAAATAAACAGTTGTCCATTGGAGAGCCTCCTAAACATATTCTTTGCTAAAATTCATCATACCGAAAATAGGCAAAAAAAAGAAGCACCCTGCCGCCTCAATAATGAGTTGGCTGGTCGCACGGACGTATTGGACGGAAAATCGCGTAACGCTCTCTGTCACCAATACGTCCGGCGGGGTGCTTGCAAATATGATGTCGGCTAACTGTAGTATAACAGCAGGGTGATACTGTATCTGTGATGTACATCACGAGTAAATAAGTTATTTATGGATTTGAATTCAAGATTCGACGCCGAATCCGCTTCATCGTTTACGCTTCATGATCAAAAGACGACTTTTGAACTACTTTATATGAAATTGCGTGTGTCGTTGTTGCGTCCGATCTTGTAGGCCGCAAGCAAGAAGAAGACTAGGGCGAACGCGGCCAGTACGGACAGGTTAAACCAGATCCGGGCAAGACCTTCGCCTTGCTGCAGCGTTTCGATCGATTGCAGTACCCAGTGCTGCGGCATAAATTCGGATACCTGCCGCACCGCCGCAGGCATGATCTCGCTCGGGAAGAAGCAGCCTGCGAGCAAACAGGTCGGCGTAATGATAATGTTCTGCAATGCGCCAGAGACTCCGCTGTTTTTGGAGAAAGCAACAATGACGAGAGACAGGCTGATCGATACCAGGGAGAACAACATCAGAAGCAGGGCCATTCGCCCGAACGGAATTCCGGTATCGATCCGGAACACCTTTTCCAAGAATAACAGAGTCAATATAATCTGCACCGCCATCACGACTAAATTCACGATAATGTTGGCGATCACGAAATTTCGGGCGTTGATCGGCGAGGAAATGACACGGAAGAAGGTGCGATCCTCTCTGCTCTTCAGAATCAACTCCGACAAATTTACCGCCGACATCATCATGAACATGATCAGGAAGCCGATCGTTTGATACGTCATTGCCTGCTTCTTCTCCGCGGAGCTATCGGCCGACTGAACGGTCAGCTTCATGCTGGGGTTCTGGTAATCTGCATAAAGACGGGCAAACTTCGTCTCGTCCCCCTGGGCCGCTCGGCTAAGCGCGGCCAAATTCCCGGTATAATTGTACAGCATCGCTTTCATGTACGCGGTAACCTGTGCTCCTTTGACCGATTGGATGCCGATATGGTCAGGCTTACCCGTAAGAATGCTTTGCGAATAACCCGCAGCTAGCACAAGACCGCTGTCCAGTTTCCCGGACGCAAGTTGTTCGCGAAGTTCCGTCTCCGTTACTTTCGTCAACCGAATCTGGTCCAGCCCTTCCAGAAACCGAACCGTATCCGCAGCAATCGTCTCATTCCCGTCCTGATTCACGACGCCTACCCTGAGGCCGGTCTCTCCAACGTTGCCGTACATCAGCATCGTTAACAAAATTCCGGCTAGCGGCAAGCCAACATACAAAATCAAATTATTGCGTTTTCGAAACGTCGTTCGCAAGATATGGGAAGAGAGCCACCAAATGTCCTTGATCATGTTACAATCCCTCCTTACGTCGCATCATCCACGCTGCCGCAGCCAACAAGACGATGGCGAGACTCAAGTTTAAAGCCACGACCGGCCACATCACCGACACCTGATCGTTATAGATAATCCGTGTGATCGCTACGTTAGCCCACCGGATCGGCGATAGGTTCGCCGCATAACCGATGACACCCAAGTCTTCATCCGCCCCCATTGGAAAATAAGCTCCGCCGAAAAATGACGCTACCTGAGTCAGGATCATGAGTACGCCCTGCGTAGCCGCATCTTTCAAGACATAGCTTACGGCCAGACCTAGACTGACGCCCATAACGACCTCCGAGCCCAAGACGGCGAGGACGGCAGCCGGATGATTTCCCCAATAAGCCTGAAAGGCGAATTTGCTGAACAGAATGAGGATGAGTACGCACAGCATGTTAATCACGAGGTTGCCAAGCACCTTACCGGCGAAAATCTCCCCTTTGCCTATCGGGGACGCCGCAAGCCGTGTGCTGGTTCCCTGCCGGATCTCCCCGGAGATCAGCCGGCTGGCGGAAAGCGAACTCCACAAGGCGATCATGGAGGTCATGGCCAACGCGTAATAATCAAGCGAACCCGGCTGGCGATCGGCCGTGATCGACGTCTCCTTGATATAATCCCTCGTTTTCATTGAACTTGCGGCCATAGCCGCGGCTGCCTGGCCCGGTGTATTCTTCTCAATGGCTAGAATCGCATTGTATCGCTCCGCAAAGGCAGCCATCATGCCTTGCACAACATTGCTCTGAATCGCATTCCAGCCGCTTAAATAAAGCGACATGCCTTGACGCCCCAATTCTACGTATTCGTCGTAATGGCCCTTCTCGACCTCCGATCGGCCGTCTATTTCGGTTGCGAGCGACTCGAATGACAACCCCATGTCGGCGGTTTCTTTGACAAAGATTCCAAAGGCCTGAGTTAAAGCCGGATTTTCACCGTTATCCCGAACCAGCACGCGGATATCCCCCACCTGGGCCGTACCCCCGAAGGCGTTCGACAGAGCCGTGCCCAGAATCAACATCAGCACGATCGGAAACGCCAGCATGAACACGAGCGTCCAACGGTTGCGCGTCTCCCTCTTGAGTTCTTTGAGCGCGATGGATAATGTATTCATTCTTCTAATCTCCTCCTTAAGCGATCCGATGTACCGACCGTCGCCCTAGTCCCGCAAATTGCGTCCGGTTAGCGTCAGGAACACCGTCTCCAGATTCGGTTCCTGCTCCTCGACGGAACGGATCACCGCCCCGCCGTCGATCAACCGCTTCAAGATACCGCTCAGGTTATCGACCGACAAATCACTGTAAATACGAATGATCTCTTCCTGTGCCGTTACACTGCGTACCCCGGGCAATGTCCGAATGAGGTCTAGAAAAGTCTCGCCGTCTTGTTTCAGTTCAATGCGCACTTCCTTCACATCGGTAATCGTAGCGATCAGTTGCTCTTTCGTGCCGTCGGCGATGATTTTCCCGTGGTCGATGATGGCAATTCGGGAGCAAATTTCTTCGACTTCCTCCATGTAATGGCTGGTATAAATAATCGTGCAGCCCATTTCGTTCAACTTGCGCACAGAGGTCAGAATGTAGTTCCTCGACTGCGGGTCGATGCCGACCGTAGGTTCATCCATAATGATCAGCTTCGGCCGGTGTGCAATGGCGCACGCGATGTTAAGCCGGCGCTTCATCCCACCGGAGAAGTTCTTCGGAAAGCTTTTAGCTTTATCCTCCAACCCGACAAATCGCAGCGCTTCCTCTGCCCGGTCTTTGAGTTCCGCTCCCCGTAAGCCGTACAGTCCAGCGAAGAACTTCACGTTTTCATAAGCGGTCATGTCCTGATAGATTGCCAAATCCTGCGGTACGATCCCCAGATTCATTTTGGCAAAACGGCTGTGCTTGACGATATCTTGATCCAGGATCCGGATTTCCCCGCTTGTCGGACGCAGCAGAGAGGCAACCAGATGGATCGTTGTGCTTTTGCCGGCGCCATTGGAGCCAAGGAACCCGAAAATTTCTCCTTCCTTAACGGATAAGGACATATTGTCAACTGCGATGAAGTCGCCAAATTTTTTCGTCAGTCCGTGAATCTCCAATACATTCATTGCAACCTCTCCATTCCTGCTTCTTGTTCATGACCCTATTGTAGAAAAAAAGGATGCCCTTATGTCAGTGCATAAGTTCATCCTTTGCGCATGAGAATGTTCATGTTGTCGCCGGGGCCGGACAAGGAGGGGTGAGGTTCTTCATTCCTTGGATGGGACGTACGGAATCAACGTCGTCACCTTGAATCCCTGCGTCCCATCCGCGATTACCGTGCCGTTGACCGCAGCCGTGCGCTCCTCCATACCGAGCAGGCCCATGCCTTTGACGATTTTGGCCTGCCCTCGCCCATTATCCGTAACGACGGATTGAATCCATTTGCCGAGCACCCGTACTTCGACTTGAACGGAGGTAGCCTCTCCGTATTTGGCCGTATTAGTCAATGCTTCCGTTACATTGTCATGAATGATCTTCCAGAAAAGCGGTGTAATCTTCTCCAGATCCCCTTGGTGAACGACCGAGGTCTGCAGCCCGGAACGGCTACCGAAGGCTTCCACGGTATTTCTCAACCGGTGAATGCCTAGCTGTTCCACTGGAGGTTTCATATTCTTGAGCGTTTGGCGGATTTGCTCTATCGATTCCTGGGCGATGCCGATCGCATTTTGCAGCAGTTTCTCCGCCCCTGCCGGATCGGTATGCAGCACCCGTTTGGCTGCCTCCATCTGGATCAGCGCTCCTGTCATCGAATGGCCGACGCCGTCGTGAATTTCCTGGGAGAGCCGGTTTCGTTCCTCCAGCTTGAACGTGTATTCCGAAGCCCGAATGAACTCCCGATTACCGTGCAGTTGCTTCCGCAGCTTCTCCTGATCCAGACGCAGTTTGTCGAGTTGTTCCTCCTGCCGGACCTGGCGCAACAATAGGTGCCGGATGTAGATCCCGTCAAACAAGCTAATCGCCGCGATAAACGCATAAACCTCTGAAAGCGGCGCCTCCAGGAATAGCAGCGGGATCGTCAGCAAGACCGTTACGGTAATACGCGCGGCGATCCCTCTCGCCGTTTCATAGGCGCTTGGCGGCAGCAGGAGTGCGAACTCGGGGTTGACGTAAACCGCGCAAACGGAGCAGTATACGATCAATATCCCATAAATAGCGTCCCGATAACCCGTTTTGTGAAGCAAGAGCGCCGTGAGATCCAAAGCCAGATAAAGCAGGATAAATAAGATCAGCCGAGGGGACGGGGACGATTCCACCGCATAGATCAGGGCGACTGCAAGGCCAAGCACAAGCCATCTTTTGCCGAGGCTCCAACTTTCCATAGGCTAGCGAGTCCTTCCAGTCAAATAATATATGGCGATTTGCGTGCGGTGTTCCAGCCCGGTTTTGTTCAGGATCGAGGTAATGTAATTGGCCACGGTTCCCTCGGAAATGAAAATTTCCTTGGCGATTTCCTTGTTGGATAACCCCTTGGCAATTCGCGACATGACCTCCAGTTCCCGTTCGGTGAACGGATCCAGATCAATCGGTGGCAGACCGGGATTTTCCGATATCGGAACCGCAGCTGAAGCGGGGGCCGGAGCAACCTCATGCGCCCGAGCGTCCTGGTGTTCCGGCTTCGCTTGCGTAACGGCTTCCCTAGGGACTGCACCGGAGGCGAGCGACTGCTTCAGCTTATCCAGCACAACGTCCTGCAGGACGTTATGGCCGTAATACACGCTTTTGATGGCGTCGCGGATCCGTTCCGGATCATTGTTTTTCAGCAAGTACCCTTTGGCCCCGAAACGGATGGCATCCATAATGTATTCATCGTCGTCGAACGTAGTCAGGATCAACGGCTTTGCCAACCCTTCCTCCGTCAACAATCGGGTCGCTTCCACACCGTTCAGGTTCGGCATCCGCACGTCCAGCAGCGCGACATCCACCGGATTACACCGGCAGTAATCGACCGCCTCCTGCCCGTCCTGCACCGTCTCCGACACCTCGAATTCCTCGAAGCTGTTCAATATGATCCGCATCCCCTCGCGGATAAAAGAGTTGTCATCCGCGATCAGCACCCGTATTTTCATACCGTTCCTCCGTTCCTCCGTTCCGTCCGTTTCCGTTACAACCGTTCCAGCTCAATCCGGGAGCCGGCACCCCCGCTCTCCGCAGGAATGACGACCAACTTACGGGCCAACCGCGCCCGCAGCTCGGCGACGTGGCTAATAATCCCCACCGAGAGATGATCGTGATGCAAATGCTCCAGCGAGGTAATCACCGTGTCCAACAGTTCCGGATCCAGCGTCCCAAAGCCTTCATCCAGGAAAAAGAACTGCAGCGGATATTGTCCGCGCAGCTGGATCTGCGCGGACAAGGCGAGCGCCAGTGCCAGCGAGGCCAAGAAAGTCTCTCCGCCCGACAACGTCGCTACCGGACGCTTTACGCCGCCGCTTGCATCATCGCGTATTACGAATCCGCCGCCGGAATCCGTCTCCAGGGCATATCGCTGCTTCGTCAGGAAGCGCAGACGTTGGGATGCCGCATGACTGACGTTCATTAGCTGTTCCTCCGCCACGTATTCAACAAAGGCATTACCGCGCAACGCGGACTGCAATTTGGTGAGCAAACCTGCTTCCTGTTCCAACTGGCCCCGAACCGTCTCCAACTCCTGCCAGCGGACGTGGCGGACCTGCAGGTCCTCCCAGTCCCGCTCGACGCGGGCCTTCCGTTGCAGAGCAACCTCATCTTGCTCTTTGGCGACGATCAGCACCGCTTCGCTTTGCTGCCATTCCTCATCGCTAATCGTTTGTCCCGCTAGCTTGGCGTCCAGCTCACTAAGGCCGATCACCAGCTCCTGTTCGCGGCTGCGGTGGTTCTGTACCCTACCCGCGATGGATTCCGCTTCTCCCGGGGCGAGCAGGTTGTCCAGGACGGAGGTTTCTCCGTCGAAAGGCGATGCCGTCAGCGCCTCATGCCAGCGGGCTTGAAGCTCTGCCTCCTGCTCTCGGGCCACCGTTGCCGCTTGACCGGCAAGCGCCTCCGCTTTGGCCA
Source organism: Paenibacillus rhizolycopersici (assembly GCF_014947195.2). Taxonomy (NCBI): domain Bacteria; kingdom Bacillati; phylum Bacillota; class Bacilli; order Caryophanales; family Paenibacillaceae; genus Paenibacillus; species Paenibacillus rhizolycopersici. The sequence continues at coordinate 133,783 of NZ_JADCNN020000003.1, forward strand.
ACTCGTGGCTACGCGCTGTGGTTTCGGTTTGCTGCACCCGACTGCTCTCCGCCTGTTTTCGAAGGGCCGTCAGCTGCTCCTTAGCTTCCGAAAGCAGCTCCTCAACAGGGCGTTCTCCAGCCAGTGTATGCAGCCTCTCCTGTTTCTCGCGCAGAAGCTCCTGTTTACTTTGCTCCTGCACTTCCCATTGCACCAAGGTTTTATCCAACTCGATCGTTTCTCCGGCTAATGCCTGAAGCTTTGCCGTCTTCTCCTCGATAAACGGCACGCTGACCGTCAGTCGGCCACGCAGGTCTTCCGCCAACCGATCTTTCGCGGCAAATGACTCCATCTGCCGGGCAGCATCCTCTGGCGTGAAGCCCGGGTATTGCTCCACCCACTCGCGCCGCTTGGCCGCGAGGGCTTCGCGGTGTTGCGCGCTGCGCGCCGCGGCCTGCTCCAACAGCCCGGAGGCCGTTGCCGCGGCCGCTTCGGCGGCGGTACGCTGCGGCTGCAAGGCCGCCAGCGCGTTTTGCGCGGCGCGGCCTTCCTGCTGCAGCGCCTCCACCCGGCGGCGGCAAGTCGCGTGCCGCTCGCCCAGCGCCATAGCCTGCCGCTGGCGAGCAGCCAAGCCGGCAGGCGCCGGCGCAGGCACGTCCGGCGCGGCCGCCTCGGCAGTAGCGGCGGCTTCGCGAGCGGCGGCGAGCGTTGCGGCCGCAGGGGCCGGTTCGCCGCCGTCACGGCCGAGCGCTTGCAGCAAAGCGCCGCAAGCGTCGCGGTCGCGGGAGACGGCGAATTGCAACTCGCGAGCCTCCGCGATCAAGTCCGCTAGCGCCGCAAGCTCCGCTTCGCCGCCGGCCGTCTCTTCGGCATCGGCCTGTGCTGGTGCCGGATGATGCGCGGAGCCGCACACGGGGCATGGCTCGCCGTGATCCAACTGCTCTGCGAGCCGGGCGGCCCACAAGTGGCGTTCGCGGGCTTTAAGCGCTTGGCGCAGCGTCGTTTCGTCCCCTGTAAGCGCGCAAGCATATTGCCGCACTTCTTCCTCCAATGCCGCCAACTGTACGGCGGTTTCCGCGAGCTGCCCGGCAAGGATTTGCCCGGACTGCTGCACGGCGGCGACTTCGGCGGCGATTTGCTCCAGCTTGGACGATGCTTGCTGCAGGTTCGAGCGCCCTGCCGCCTCTTCGGACTCCGCCGCCGTGAGCTGCTCCTGCAGTGAGGTCAACTGCTGAGCCAGCTGTACGGCGGCTTGCGCCAGACGGCGCTCCTCGGCCTTGACCTCCGCTTCCTTCAGCTGCTGCTCCAGCTCGCGCTGGCGCGTTTGCGCTTTGGCTAGCAGCTGCTCCTCCTTCGCCGTCTGCTCGGCGAGGTTTTGCTTGCGCTGCGCGCCCTCCGCGCGCTGCGCCGCGAACCGCTGCAGCTCGGCGCCGAGGCGCGCGGCCTCTTCCTGTAGGCCGCGCGCCTGCTCCAGCTGCTCGAGCCGCACGAGCAGCGCCGGTTCCTCGCGGCCGAGCGCCGCAGCAGCGGCTTCGGCGGCCGCGCTGGCCTCGGCGGCAGCCGCCGCAGCGGCCAGAGCCGCCTGCTCGGCTTCGGCCGCCAGCTGCGCGCGCTCCGCCGCGGCGCGCTGCGCCTCTTTCCAGGCCGTGAGCACCGGCCTGAGCGCCTCGGCGGCGCCTCCGCGCGCCAGCTTCGCTTCCAGCGCGGCGACCTCGCCGCCTTGCGCGCGCAGCGCCTCAAGCTGCGCCGCGCGCTCGGCGCGCTCCACCGCCAGCTCGCGCACCTTCGCGAGCTGGTCGTAGCGCTGCTGCGCCTGCTGCAGTTCGCGGCGCCGCTCGGCGGCCTGCTCCGCGGCTTCGCGCGCCGCAGCCGCCGCTTCCTCCAGCGCCTCGGCGGAGGCATTGCCGAGCCCTTGCTGCTCGGCGGCCACCTCGGCACGGCGCTGCTCGTTGGCCCGTACCTTGCGGGTTAGCTTCTGCCCTAATAAGTCGCCGTATTTCTCCAAGTGAAACAACCGCTGCAGCATCGCCCGGCGGTCCGCTCCTTTCAGGGATAGAAACTCGGCGAATTTGCCTTGGGGCAGCACAACCGCGCGGGTGAAATCGTCCATCTTGAGGCCAAGCTTCTGCTCCACACAGCGCGTTACATCGGCGAGCTTGTCGGCGACGACCTTTTCCCCTTCGGGCAGGATTTCGATAAACCGGCTGATCGTATTGCTCACCGACAGCTCGCCCTGCCGTTTAAAGCGTCGCTCCACGCGGTAGCGTTCCGTGCCGGCGGCGGAGTTCAGCTCGAACGTAAACGCCACGAACAACGTGTCCTCCGAATGATTCATGATGCCTTGGGTTCCGCCGGATGCCCGGCCGACCTTGCCGTATAAGGCCAACGTAATCGCGTCCAAAATCGTCGACTTCCCGCTGCCCGTCGGCCCAAAAATGCCAAACAATCCCGTCTCGCACAGCTCCGTGAAATCGATCGTCTGCGACTCTCGGTAGCTTTGCAGTCCGGCTAATTTCAGCGTAATCGGCTTCATCGGCTTCCCCCCTCCGCAAATTCATCTTCGCCCGAAGCCTCGTCCTCTCCCTCGGAAACAAGCGACATAAACAGCTCAACCAATTCCTCCTCGGGCTCCGCCCCGCCGGTTTGACGCTGATAAAACTTCCGAAATAGCTCATGCACCGGCACGCTCGCGCGGGACGACAGTTCGTCCTCCTCCAACTCCCGTCCGGGATACACCGGACGGATATGCACGATGCCCTCATGGGCTTTGCGCAGCGCCTGGATATCGCCCAGTGACATCGCTTCGGTTAGGCTGATTTCGAGGTCGATAAACGCATTGGCGTCCCGTCCCTCCTCCAGCCAGCGATACGCTTCCGCCAGTCCGCCCCGACAGCTCCAACGGACCAACGGCCGACCGCTGCTCAGGAACAGCTCCTCCAGGATCGGCTCTTTGCCTGGAGCCACGTCCAATAACATCACCGACTTGGCTTGTCCCGCCTCGGAAAAAGAATACGCCAACGGCGACCCGCTGTACCGGGTCAATCCGCCGCCTTTAACCGCCTGCGGTCGGTGCAGATGACCCAGCGCCGTATATTGCGCGCCTACGTCGAGCGCGGACGGGTCAACGGTATAAGCGCCGCCAACTTGGATCGGACGTTCGGAATCGGACTCCAGTCCGCCGAGTACATAAATATGGCTCATTGCGAGATTAACCGTCTCCGGACGGAATGCGCCCGCCAACTGCTGCATCAGCAGACCCACCTTAGCGCTGTAGGCGAGCCGCAGCTCGGACTCGTCCGCATCCCCAGCCAGCAGCTCGGACAGGCGGGCTTCCGACGGATATGGCAGTGCGGCGATGATCGCCGTTTCCCCGGTGCGGGCAACGGGGACGGGGATCGCCTTCGGTACCGGCAGCCCCACCAACGAGATGCCCCGGCGCGCAACCAGCGGCGACACTGCGGCCACCCGTTCCGGCTGGTCATGGTTGCCTGCGATCACTGCCAGATGGCAGCCGGTCTCCGTCAGCCTTGCCGCCGCTTCGTAGAACATTCCCTCCGCCGCGGCCGGCGGGTTCACGCTGTCATAGACGTCACCTACCATCAGGACGAGATCGACCTGTTGCTCCTTCACCATCCGCGCCAGCTCCTCCAAGAACGCCTCCTGCTCTGCAAGCCGGCTGCGTCCTTCCAGCGTACGTCCCAAATGCCAATCGCCCGTATGTAATATACGCATCCGTTTCTCCCCCTTAATCCCGCCAACGAACGCCGGCGTTTCAACATCCTAGTTCTTCAACAATACAGTTCATAAACTCTAGTATTTGACTCTAGTATATTCCATTGCTAGCTTAGGAAGCTCACCGAAAGAAATAGAGTGAACAGATGTCGCTATTCCGGCAATATCGCTATATTTCCTTAACCGCACGGATTTGCCGAAATAAGAACATCATTTCACTCTATCTGTATCTGTGCTTCTTAGTTTAATTGATTCTCTTACAGCTTCACCGCTTGGCCGCCATCGAAGAAATACAGCCACTTCTCATCAACCGCCGCGCCGGTGATTTCTTCGACCGCTTTGGCGTACAGCTCCAGCTGGAACCGGTACGATTCCGCCAGCGCCGCCGTGCCGCCGCGATGCTCCAGCACCCGGTCGCTTTTGTAGTCGAGCAGGTACACTTTGCCGTCCACGGCGAAAAGGCAGTCCACGATCCCCTGGATCAGCACGATTTCCCCGTCCAGCTCCCGGATCGCTTCGCCAGCAAATGCACCGGCCAGAGCTTCATCCGCTGCTTCCAGGCCTCCAAGCTGCGGCGAAGCTTCCGCCGCGGGCAGCCCATAGCTGAACGGCATTTCTCGCTTCACCCAATCCGCCTGACGCAGCAGCTCGCCCAGCGGGCTTAACAGCAATCTCGCGATGTTCTCCGCGTCGATTGCGGCCGCCTGCTCGGTGGTCATGATCTGCCGCTCGACGAGTCCGGTCAGCGTCGCTTGAACCACACCGATCCCCGGCTCCGCATCAAACGGCAGATGCTGCATCAGCGTGTGGTAAGCAACCCCGCGTTCGGTTGGCGTCAGCTTGCGCTGCTCCATGAATCGCGGCCGCCGCAGATGCAGCTTGAACTCGGGCTGCTCCGCCGCCTCCGCCTGCTCCCGTTCGTGCGCCAGCTCCGCTTCGGCGAAGACGTCACGCGCCGGTTCCTCTTGCATCGCCAACAGCGCCTTCATCTCCGTCACAGAGGTTTTGGCCGCTATCCGACTGGCTGCAGCATAAGGATACGTCCAGCTTAGCCGGGTCGCCACTGCTTCTTTCACCGCAGCGGCTTCTGAATCGTCCACCGCTCCCGGCAGAACCGCTACTGGGCCTCCTTGAAGCAACGCCTTGATTTGCGCCGGATCCGCCGCATGCTCCGCGGTAGCCGCCGCTTCCGCTCCGCCGGTCTGTCCCGCCGCACGAGCGGAAATAAACGCGACATCCCACTCGGATGGGCTGTCCGCCAACAGGGTGGAGCCCGTTTCCGGCAGCCCGGCGAACTGCCGAAGCTCCCGAGCACTCGGGTGGCGAATCAAGGCCGGGCCAATCCAGTCGAGGTAACAGCGACCCCGCGCCAGCAAATAATCCGGCAGTTGTTCACCGTCAGCCTCCAGCGCGCCGCCCCAGATTTCGACGGATTTGGTGAGGTTCTTTACCGAAGAGACGAGCACGAGCTTGTCCTTCGGGCGGGTTAGCGCCACGTATAACACGCGCATTTCCTCCGCTAATAACTCCATTTGCGCCCGTCGCCGGATGGCCAGATTCGGCAGCGTCGGGTAGCTGACGCGAGTATCCGCGTCAACGTATTTCGGACCAAACCCCATCTCCTTATGCATCAGGAATGGCGCATTCAAGTCCTGTCGATTAAATTGCTTCGACAATCCGGCGACAAACACGACCGGAAACTCCAAGCCTTTACTCTTGTGGATCGTCATCATGCGAACGCCGTCGCCCTGCTCCCCGCCGTCTCCTGGCGCGCCGAGATCGCCGCCGTTCTCGCGCAGCCGGTTCACGTAGCGCAGGAAGCGGAACAAACCCGGTGCAGAGGAGGACACCTCGTATTGTTTCGCCCGGTCCAGCAGCGCCTGCAAGTTGCTTTGGCGTTGAGTTCCGCCCGGCAGGCCGCCGACCCATTCCAGATAACCGGTTTCCCGGTAAATCTCCCGAATCAGATCGCCCAGTTGCCCGACTCGGGCCATGCCGCGCCAAACCTCCAACTGCCGCAAGAAGGCCAGCAGCTTGAGCGACAGCACATCACGTTCAAGCCCAGCCACCGGGGTTATAGACTCTCCCCCCGAATCATTCATTTGGTTGTCTCCGCCTTCCGGCGACATCTCCGCATTCCCGTCAGCAGCCCTTGCGAGCACCGCCTCATAATAACGGCCACCAGGGGATGCGAGGCGGATGTCCGCCAGCTCCTCCTCGGAGAAATCATAGAGCGGGGAGCGCAACACCGCCGCCAGCGGGATGTCCTGCAGCGGGTTATCAATGACCTGCAAGAGCGACAACATCGTTTCGACCTCGGAAGCCTGAAAATACCCCTGGCTCAGTTCCCCGTATGCCGGGATCCCTTCTACCCGAAGCTCCTCAATCATGGCCGGTGCCCAGGTCAGCGTCGAACGCAGCAAAATCACCATGTCCCGGAAAGTCACCGGACGCATCGCCTGCAGCTGTTTATCATAAATGCGCAGCGGTTCGCCGCTTTCCCCCAGCATCCCGCGGATACGGGCCGCAATCGCACGGGCCTCCAGACGCACCGCTTCAATCAAAGCGGCCTCATCTTCCTCTTCCCCGCCTTCGCCTTGCGTCGTTTCGCCGTCTCCGCGGTCGGATGATTCCGAACTTCCTCCCGAACCCGCGTCGCGATCAATCAGCAATAACTCGGGGCGATAATCCTCTATAGCCTCAAGTGGAAAACCTTCTCCATACACCAACTCGGCGCGGGGATCGTAAGAAATTTCCGCCACGCTTTCGTTCATGATTTGCCGGAACAGTAAATTCACCGCGTCGACGACCTCGCGCCGGCTGCGAAAGTTCCTGGCTAAATCGATACGCATCCCGGCCCCGTCAAAATCATCCCCATAGGTCCGATATTTCTCCAGGAACAAACCAGGCTCGGCCAAACGGAAGCGGTAAATACTCTGCTTCACGTCACCGACCATAAACCGGTTGCCCGGGTTCTCCCGGGCGATCAACCGTACGATCGTCTCCTGAACTGTATTGGTATCCTGGTATTCGTCCAGCAGCACCTCATCGAACTGCTGGCGGTATTCCAGAGCGGCGTCGGACGGACGGAGCTCGCCCGGCTCCGAATCCGGATGCCGTAGAATCCGCAGGCAATAATGCTCCAGATCGGAGAAATCGAGCCAGCCTTTAGAGACCTTGTGCAGACGGTAACGTTCCCCGAATTCGCTGACTAAACCGGATAGGGCGCCAAGCAATGGAGCCATGTCATGCATCTCCCGCAAAAATGCCTCCGCCGGCCGCCCGTACAGCTGCGAGCGCAAATCGGCGAGGGTCTTCTTCGCATCTTCCCGCAGCGCCTTCACCCGCTCCTGGATATCCGGATCGGTCTGATCCTTCTTCACCGGCTTCAGTTTGCCGAAGCTCGCCCCCTGAAACACGTCGTACAACGAAGCCCAAGCTCCTCCAGCCACCGCTTCATGCAGCGACTGGACAACGTTAAGGTCTTCCTCCAGCGTCACGGCGTAAGGCTCCGGTCCTCCCGGAGACAGCGCCAACGCCTTCGCTTGCGACAGCAGGCTCATCGCGCCTCCAAGCGCCAATGCCGTATCGGCCAGCAGGCTTTGGACCCATGCGCTCTTCTCCAAGGCGTTCAGATCCGGTGCCAAAAAGGCCGAGGACGCTTCCTGCAGCCAATGATCCGGCCAAGGATGGCTGCGGGAGAAATCGTAAAGCCGCTGTATCAGCGTAAACACAGCCGCATCGCTGCGCTCCCCGCCAAACCGATCGACCAGCTTTACAAACGGGCTGTCCACCGGTTCGCTGCCGTATTTTTCCTCGAGTAGCTCCTCAAGTACCTCTTGCCGCAAGAGCGCCGTTTCACTTTCCGAAGCGATCCGAAAGCCCGGATCCAGCGGAATCAACGTATAGTAGCGCTGAATGACCTCCATGCAGAAGGAGTGGAGCGTTGTAATCGAAGCCCGCCCCAACATGGCCAACTGACGATTCAAATACTCATTGTTCGAATCCTTGGCAAGCTCCTTCTCCAACGCTTCCGTGATCCGCCCCCGCATCTCCGCGGCCGCTGCTTTGGTGAACGTAGCGACCAACAACCGATCAACGCTTAACGGCTGCTCGCGGTCCATCAGCTTTCGGATGATCCGTTCGACAAGCACCGCTGTCTTGCCGGAGCCAGCCGCTGCTGCAACCAGCATATCGCCGCCAGACAGGGCAATCGCCCGCCATTGGTCATCACTCCAATAAGTGCCGGCCGGTTTGGGTTTCATCGTGGTTGTCATGAAGGGGTCGTCTCCTTTCCGCTCTCCTGTCCAAGGAGCTGCCAAATCTCGTTTTTGCCCGGCTTGCCGAGTACGTGGTACGCATTTCCGTCCAGCGACTCTTCGAACCGGCACACCGGTTTGTAGGGACAAAACGTACAAGCCGTCTCCATCCCAAGTCGGTAAGGGGCAATCTGCACGTCACCGTCGGTGATGCGGGTGCCAATCTCGGTGATCGTCTGCCGCACGGAACCCAGCAGCGTATCCCACTGATCCGGCGTCGCCACAGAAGCGCTGCTGTAGAACCCGCCGTCCGCCTTAAGCGCAACGGGGATAATCTCCGAATACCCTTTTTCCAGCTGCGCGTCCATTTTCGCGATCACATCCCGGTCCGCCAGCAGCAGGCCTTTCATTTTGAACCGCTTCAACAATTCTTGCTGCGCCTGCTCCGCACTCATGCCGTTACTGCTCTGCAGCAGCGGATTGTGCACGTGGAAATACAACGTGCCTGCCGGAAGCGCTGGCTCGCCTAACCAGGCTTCCGCCGAGGACAGCAAGACATCCAGGTAGGTGAGCATTTGCAGCGACAAGCCGTAATACACTTCATGCAGCTTCAGATCGGTCTGACTCGACTTGTAATCAATGACCCGCAGCAGCAAGCCTTGTTCGCCTTCCGCCATATCAACCCGGTCAATCCGGCCAACGATTTCCATGACGCAGCCGTTAGGTAACTCAAACGTCAGGGGAGGCAGTGACCGCCCCGGTCCGAAATCCAGCTCCAGCCCGACCGGTTCGAAGCTGCCGCGCCGCGCCTGCTCGCCAAGGATCAGCGAAGCCCGGCCGACGATGGCTTTGAGCTTACGGGAGATATACCCGTAACGCTTGGAGCTTAACAGGATTTCTCCCTGAAGCTTCGGTGCGAGTTCATCGACCGCCGTGTTCGCCGCTTGAATCGCTTCCTCTGGCGTGAGGCTACCCCAACTGCGGTTTTGCGCCTTGAAGGTAATTGCCATCTGACTGAGTGCAGCATGGAACAGCTGCCCGATATCCGGCGCTTGCAGCCGGTAGAGCTGACGTTCCTTCAGCTTCAGTCCATGGGAAGCGAAATGCGCGAACGGACAAGCCGAGAACTGCTCCATCCGTGACACGCTCGTCCGCAGCCGCTTGCCGTATAACCGCCTGCTGGTCGCCGGCGTCAAGCCGCGCACCCGATTTCGATAATCCAGCGAAGTGAGCAAACGCGATGCTTTGCTCTCCCATTCCGGTTGGGTCTTGTACCATTCCAGCACGCGCCACCATAACGGCGAAATGGGCTCCCCCGCTTTCCATCGCCGCAGTTGACCAATCAAAGCGCTGAGCGCGGGTCCTGGTCGCGAGACAAACTCCATTGGCAAAGCAGCCTGGTCGTCCAGTCCATCGGCAGGTCCCGGCGCTAAGACAAGCGGCCGCTCCTGAAGTCCCGGGAAGATCCGTTTCACATGTCGGATGACCTCGGACGGCAGAAGTGCGCCGCCCTCCCCGTCCGCAGCCGGATAGCTAAGCCACAGCGAGCGGCTCGCCCCCGACAACGCCTCATACACGAGGAAGCGCTCATCCAGCAGCTTGCGAGCAAGCCCCGGGGCCAGCTCTAAGCCGATCTCCGCCAGACGCTGGCGCTCCTGCTCGCTAAGCACGCCCTCCTCTTGCAGGTTCGCCGGCATGATTCCTTCGTTAATTCCCAGCAGGAACAGATGCTTGACCTGCCCCGAACGCGTACGCTCGGTGCTCCCGATCAGCACCTGGTCGAGCGAAGGCGGCACCAGCGACACCTTGAGCTCCTTCAGTCCGGTCTCCAGCACGCCGGCAAACAGCTCCAGCTCCAGGGGCTCGTCCCCCATCATTTCTACGATCTGGTCCAACACGTCAAGCACCGCGCCCCATAATTGGCGATGCTCCATCGCCTGGCGAGGCTTGCCTTCACGTACCATCTGGTGGGCCAGCACATCCAGGCGCTGAGCCGCCTCAACGCTCTCCAGCATCTGATACACAGCGGCACACATGTCGGCGGCGTTTTTCGCCTTCCGGATCTCTTTCTCGAACGCCGACAAGGGACCGGCAACCGCAGCGCGGCAACGTTCTAGCAGTTTCAACTGCTCCAAGGCCTTGGCCGAAGCCGTTGTTTGATCATCCTGCTCGAGCGACAGGCTTGGAGCGGACTTCCATGGCCGCCCGTCAAACCAACGGTAGCCTTGAATGCCGCTCGCCAACGCATAATTCTCCAGCATATCCATATGCTCGCGCGTCAAGCTGCCGTCCAGCGGCAGAAGAAATTCACTTTTTACGCAGCGGAATACGTCATCATATTTCCAAAACCCGAGCACGACGTCCAGCGTCGCACGGATAAATTCAACCATCGGGTGAAACAACATGCTTGTCTTCTGATCAAGAAAACAAGGGATCCCGTAGGCTTCCATCGTCGGAGCGAGCAGCTCTTCGTAATCCCCTAGATTACGAACCAGCAGCGCCATATCCCGCCAGCGTATTCCTTCTTCCCGAGCCAAGCGCACCATCTCGCGAGCGGTGCCTTCAACCTCGGCGCGCCGGCTGGCTGCCCGGTGTATAGACAAAGCCCGTCCCAGATCTTGCGGCGGAGTTGACTGCGGCCACGGTGAGCGCCGCTCGTAAGCTGACTCCAGATACGAAAGCGTCTCGCTCTCCCGAAAACGGGGAAATGGACGCTCCTCCAGCAGCTCGGCTGGCTGGACTTCAATTCCAGCCTCCGCAGCCAGTTGGTTCAATTTGACGAAGGCGGATGCGGGTGTGTGGAACAGATTTAACTCATGCGGCAGCGTTCCGTCATTATAGGTTCGATCCAGCGTCAACGAGATCGTGACAGACGCGGCGGCCTTGAGCAGTTCGATAATCGCCGTGTATTCCTGCGGGGTAAACGTATGGAATCCGTCGATCCAAATCTCTGCCCCCCGCAAATAATCCGATTTCCCGGCTCCCTGTGCCAGCTTGACCACATGGTCCTCGTTGTCGATGTACAAGCGGGACAGCTCCTCGTCGAATTCGGCGAACAGCAGGCTAAGGTCGTGCATTTTATCCTTCAGTAACGGGGACTCTCCTTCGCTTTGTTCCAGAAGGCGATAGTGCTCCTGCAAAGCCGGGAAATCCACGTTATATTTCTTCATTTCCGTATACAGTCCGGCGATCCGGTCGATTAATCCGAGCTGATCCCCGCCGTGCCCAAACAGCTTTAACTCGCCTTTCCGACGGCGCATGAGCTTGTACAGCAGCATTTTCTTGCCTTCGTCATCGATCGGTACAAGCGCCGCACCGCCGGTTTCCTGCATGACGCGCAGCGCCAGGCGGCGAAAGCCCAGCACCTGAGTGCGGACGGTACCGCGAAGTCCCGGGGCGGTGGCGATCCGCTGTTCGATTTGGAAGGTGCCTTGTTCCGGGGTTAAGATGATGAGCGGCGGACCGGTGGGATGCTCGCGCAGTGCCGCGGTTACCCGGTCGAGAATGAGGCTGGTTTTGCCGCTGCCGGAGCGGCCGAGTATGAACCGTAAAGACATGGAAGTACCTCCTACCACGGACAATTCGTTAGTTTTCAGTATAGCATAAATACGATCAAACATTCGCATATAAAAAATAGCCCCGCTCCGCGATAATCGCGAAACGAGGCCCATCTATCCCTGTTCAATTTAGAAATCAGCCTGTTGCCTACTTTTCATGTAGCTGTCCATCCATTCCGGGTGAGTCGGGATGTTTCGGACGAAATCGAGCAGCAAGCCTAGACCCGATTTGGCGTCCCCTTGCGCAAAGGCTTCATTGTACCCTCTCCCTTTCATTTTTCCTCTTACCCTTAGCTATCGGCAGAAATCAGGAAAAATGTTACACCCTTGTCTCTTGGTTTCCAAGGTTAGAGAGCGTCTTTACTACGCACCTCGAAAATGGCGAATTTCAGGTAATGTCCTTCGTCGACCCCCAGAATTTGAGGATGGTCTTTTCCAGCCGCCCGCCATTCGACCAGGCGCAGCACTTTTCCGGCATCCTCCGCGGCCTCCAAAATCGTCTCCAGGAACAGATCCGGCCGCATGTGGTAGGAGCAGCTGGCCGTTACCAAATACCCGCCTTCGTTAACTAGCTTCATGCCGTGAAGGTTAATGTCCTTGTAGCCGCGGCAGGCACCTTTGACCGCCGATTTCGTCTTGGCGAACGCCGGCGGATCGAGTATGACGACATCCCAGGAACGTCCGCCGCCGGCCGTCAGCGGTACGGAAGTATCGACCTTGCCGTCCTGAGCCGCCCTGCGCGTCCGCTCCTCCAGACCCTTCACTTGGCTGCGCAAATAGTCAAATGCGTCGGCCACGACAAATTCAACGCGGTCGGTGAACCCGTTTAACTCGACGTTCCGTTTCGCGCTTTCGATCGCATGCTCGGAGATATCGAGGCAGGTGACCTTTTTCGCCCCGTATTGGCAGGCGTGCAGGGTGAAGCTTCCGGTATGTGAGAAGCATTCCAGCACGGTCGCCCCGTCCCAATATGGGAAGGTGACCTCTTTGCCGTTCCGGTTGACCGGTGCAAGTCGAACTCCGCCGTCTTCCGTGGGCAACTCCTGAAGCGCGATGCCGCTGCGCTCGCCCCAACCGGTCATCAGCGGCTTGATGGAGGCCCGATTTTCCCGTTGGTCGAAGAAATACCCCGTTTTTTGCCCCTGTTCGATATCCACTTCAATCTGGAGCCCGTTCTCCGTCACGATGACATGACGCGGCGGCTCTCCGAAGATCGGACCCTTCACCTGCTCCAGGCCTTCCATTTCACGCACGGATACGTCGCTGCGTTCGTAGATGCCAACGGGATGCAACACTTCCGTCAGCGCCGTAACGATCTGCTCTCGGCAGCGGTCCATCCCTAACGTCAGCAGCTGTACGACCAGCACCTCTCCAAACTTGTCTACGATCAGACCAGGCAGAAAGTCCGCTTCCCCGTAGACCAGCCGGTAGGCATCCTCTTTCACGAACCGTTCCCGATGCTTCATGCATTCCGTAAACCGACGAACAAAAAAGGCGGTGTCCATCGCCGCCAGCGGCGTATAGGATACGACGCGGACGGTAATTTGCGAAGCCGGATTGTAATACCCTGTTGCCAGGTAGCGGTGTCGGTAATCGACAATTTCAACCAAAGCGCCCGGTTCTACGTTACCTTCTACATTCTCAATTTCGTTCTTGAAGATCCAAGGATGCCCTTTTTCCAACCGTTTCTTACGGCTGCGCTGCAGTATAACCCTTGCCACTCGATACTTCACTCCTCATAAAAAAAGTAAGCCAATGCTTCTTGGCGCCTCTTCGGCTCGGACCTGCGCCTGCTTTGCTAGCATGGAAGTTGTCCGTCCGTCATATATGTAACTTGTACGAATGTAGCCTTTTATTTTGCGGGAAAGGGGATCGCCGATATGTTTCAAGACATCTTGTTCCCGGTGACGTTTGGGCTCGCCCTATTCCTGTTTGGCATGAAGGTCATGGAGGCTTCCCTGCATGCTTGGGCCGGCCCCAAGCTGATCGGTTTTCTTCATCGGACAACGCGAACGCCTTGGACCGGCTTGCTGTCGAGTACGCTGATCACGGCCGTTCTGCAGAGCAGCACAGCCGTTACGGTCATGACAATCGGGCTCGTTAACGCTAGGTTGTTGTCCTACGCGCGAACGTTAGGGATCATCCTGGGAGGCAATATCGGAACCTGCCTGACCACGGAACTGCTTGCCCTTAATATAGCCAAGCTAGGCGTTCCCATGCTCATCGTTTCGTTAGGGATGTGGGCGGCCGCCGTGCTTGGCGGCGAAATGCTGCCCGGCTATATTCAGCGCCGCTTGCCTTGGCTGCAACCCTTGCAGTTTGGTGCCCTTGCTATGGCCGGCTTCAGCCTCGTGATGATCGCGATTCGCTTCATGCAATCGATCGGTCCGGCGCTGGAGGAACGCGGCGTAATCTCTTGGCTGTTGGAGCATGCCACTGGCAGCCTGCTGTGGGGCGCCTTCGCCGGCGCCGTCCTGACGGCGATCATTCACAGCAGTGCCGCGGTCGTCGCCATGACGATGGGACTTGCCGCCAGCGGTGCCCTGCCGGTGGAGTTTGGAATCGCCATGGTCATCGGCTCCAACGTTGGCACCTGCGTCACCGCGGTGATCGCCGCGATCGGCGGCACCCGGTCGGGCCGATTCGTCGCCTGGTCGCATGTGACGCTAAACGTGCTGGGGGCAGCGTTGTTCCTGCCGCTGGTTCCGCTGTTGCAAGGGATGGCAGCCTCGCTGACCGGCGATCTCTCGGCGCAAATCGCCCATACGCAAACGATTTTTAATGTCGCATGCTCTTTGCTCGCGCTGCCGTTTTGTTATTTACCGATTTGGTCCCGGCTGGATCGGTCCGATGATCATCTCTCCGGCCGTATTCTTCCGAATACGAAGGTGTAGGAGTAGGTGCAAAAATGCAGTTATTTTCGCCGATATCCTCCATTTCTCAAATACCGTAAAAAATAACTGCACTCTAGCGTTTGTTTCAGCGTCTAGGGCGAATTCCGAAGAAATAACTGCACATAGTCAACTATTTCCGTCATCCTCCACCCTTCTAACCTAGCGGCTCGACGCCAAGCATCTTTAGCGCATTTTCCAAGATAAAATCATTGTTGTCGTAACCGGCTTTCCGCTGCTGACGCCAAGCCTCCTGCGGCTCGTACCAGGACACGCTGCGGATCTCCTCAAGCTGAGGCTGGAGCGCCCCGCTTTGCCACTCCACCAGGTAGTAATGCACTTCTTTATCGACGTTCCCCAGTTTGGGATGATGGTAAGTATAAGCGATGATATCGATGAGTCTATCAATCCGGCCCACAATGCCGGTTTCCTCCAAAATTTCGCGCAGCGCCGTTTGCTCAACGGTTTCCCCCGGCTCTCTCTTCCCCTTCGGAAACGATATTTTGCCGTAACGGTCGGTAATCAGCTGCACTTGCAGCCGCCCGTCTTGGAAGCGATAGACGACGCCTCCTGCAGAGATTTCTTTGAATGGCATTCTGGCTGTACCTCCTTAAAATAACTCAACCCGGGGCTCAACCCTCCCAAACCGGGACTCAACCCTCCCAAACCCTCCCTTACCGTAAGGGAGGGCCCCCAAGGGCCCGCTGCCCTTGGGGATCCCGCAAACTGGACGAACGTGGGATCGGCTGAGGCGCTCCTGACCGCTGTTCCCTTCGGGAATGCGCTTGACGTTGGCTCATGGAACGCTTTTCTCCCTTCGGGTACGTCTTACTTCTTGCGCTCCCGGGTTACCTGCTAAACCTAGAGAACGTGAGATCGGCTGAGGCGCTCCTGCCGCTGTTCCCTTCGGGAATGCGCTTGACGTTGGCTCATGGAACGCTTTTCCCCCTTCGGGGCCGTCTTACTTCTTGCGCTCCAGGGTTACCTGCTAAACCTAGAGAACGTGAGATCGGCTGAGGCGCTCCTGCCGCTGTTCCCTTCGGGAATGCGCTTAACGTGGGCTCGTGGAACGCTTTTCTCCCTTCGGGAATGCGCTTGTTACCTTCCATGTCACTTGTTAATTATAGGCGCAGCGTACTCATACTTCCAATTCGCCCTTATGTAACAACAAGGATTTCAACCCCCGGCGGGGTGAAATCCTTGGCTCATGCCCGATGGCGGGCGCAAGTATTAAGCTAGAGCTTGCGAGGCTTCGTCTAGGACGCGGACCCATTGGCCTTCGCTGGTGTTGACGTCCGCTTGGGTTAGCTTGACGCGGCACACTTTGCCGGTCAGGTCCGGGGTGCCCGGGAAGCGGATTTGCAAGTAGTTATCGCTGAAGCCAGTCACGAAACCGTCCCCGGCGGTGCCTTTCTCATCCCTCTCCGGGATGACGTCCAGCACCTGGCCGACGAACTTCTCGGCATATGCGAGTTGCATTTGCTCGGACAACTCGATCAACTCATGCACGCGGGCATGCTTCACTTCCTCGTCGACTTGGTCCTCCATCCGCGCGGCTGGCGTTCCGCTCCGCTTGGAATAAGGGAACACGTGCATCTCGGAGAAGCCGATGCGTTTGATTGCCTCGAAGCCCTCGCGGAACAGCTCATCCGTTTCCCCGGGGAAGCCAACGATGATATCCGTCGTAATGGCAACGTCCGGCATGAAATCGCGGATCATTTTGATTTTATGCTCAAACTCTTCGATGGTGTACTTTCTTCTCATACGCTTCAATACTTCGTTGCTGCCTGCTTGCAGAGGGATATGGAAGTGGCGGCACATTTTCGAGGAATTCTTCAACACCTCAAGCATACGCTCGTCGATTTGGCTTGCTTCGATCGAACTGATCCGGATGCGGCCAAGGCCTTCTACTTTGTCCAAATCCCAAAGCAAGTCGGATAAACGGTAGTTTTCGAGATCATCCCCGTATCCGCCTGTATGGATGCCCGTCAGGACGATCTCGTTGTACCCTGCGGCGACTAACTGACGCGCTTGTTGGATAACACTTTGCGGGTCACGGCTGCGCGACAAGCCACGAGACCATGGGATAATACAGAAGGTACAGAAGTTGTTGCAGCCCTCCTGGATCTTCAGGAACGCACGGGTATGATCGGCGAAATTTGGCACGTCCAGCTCTTCGAACTCCCGCGTTTTCATGATATTGCGAACTGCATTAATCGGCTTGCGCTGCTCTTGAAGCTGCTTCACGTAAGGGATAATCTTGTCCCGGTCCTGCGTCCCAATGACCAAGTCTACGCCGGGGATGTCCAAAATCTCCGCAGGCGATGTCTGCGCGTAACAGCCGGTCACCGCTACAATAGCGTCCGGATTGCGGCGCACGGCACGCCGAATAATTTGACGGCTCTTCTTGTCGCCGGTGTTCGTAACGGTACAGGTATTGATTAAATAGACGTCAGCGGCCGATTGCTCGAAATCAACCTGCTCGTAGCCTTCGTTTTTAAATAGCTGCCAAATGGCTTCGGTATCATAGAAATTAACTTTACAGCCCAAGGTGTAAAAGGCGACGGTTGGCATCGCTCAATCCCCCCCCATTTCTCCGGATTCATACATGATGCAAGTTAGGGCAGCCATAGCAGCCGTTTCGGTACGTAGAATACGTCGGCCTAAACCAACGGATACTGCACCGGCGGCTTCGGCTTCCCGTACTTCAGCTTCGGTAAAGCCGCCTTCGGGTCCAACTACAACGGCGACATTGACCTTCATATCAGGCGTCAGCTCAGTGACGAATGGCTTTAATACGTCCCGAAGCTGTCTGCCGTCTTCTTTCTCATAACACAAGCATACCAGATCGTAGCCCGGCAGCGCGGCCAGCAGTTCTTCCCATTTGACCGAAAGCTCGACAACCGGAATTTTGCTGCGATGCGCCTGCTCGGCGGCTTCTTTGGCGATTTTCTGCCAGCGGGCGAGCCGTTTCTCTTCCTTCTTGCTATCGTATTGCACCACCGTGCGTTCGGATAGAAAAGGAAGAAACGAAGCGGCTCCAATCTCCGTGCACTTCTGGATCACCGTTTCCATCTTGTCACCTTTCGGCAAGCTCTGGGCCACGGTCACCTGCAGCCACGGTTCTCCCGATCCCGTCAGTTCCTCTATAATCGTCGCAGTTACTTGCTGCGGCTCGATGAATGTAATCTCCGCGAGGACTTCACGGGAACCCCCGTCGCTCACGATCAGCTTATCGCCGGGCTTGGAACGCATCACCCTGCCGATATGGCGGGCATCCTCGCCGACAATGGTCACTTCCCGATCGCCAAATTGCATGGGCTCCACAAAATAACGCTGCATAGTATCATCCTCATCGTTCATGGTTCAAAATCGCCAAACTACATCATACAACTTTTGAAACCCTGTTTCCAGTCCTTCTTCCGCCCTACGCGCCGAACATGGCAAGGAACAAATGGGCGAACTGAAAATAGATCGCCTCGGCCGCATTATACAGCGGCGAGATCGTATAACGCTGCATTCCTGGAACGATCAGGATCACCAAGAAAATCAATACCGACCACTGTTCATATTGCTGCAGTTTGCCCAACATTCGACGCGGTACAACATCTTCCAGGATCCGATAGCCGTCCAGCGGCGGTAAAGGAATCAGGTTGAATAAAAATAAGAAAAAGTTCATGACGGTAAACAGATTAAAGAATATCAATACGGCTTGAAACAGCTTCTCGTTCGTAATCGAATCCAGAACGCCAAACTGAGCCAACATCACGTAAACCAAGGTCCCGAGAACGCCCAACAGCAAATTGCTGAGCGGTCCCGCAACCGATACGATCACGCCCATTATGCGCGGCTTGCTGAAGTTATCACGGTTTACCGGCACGGGCCGGGCCCACCCGAAGCCGGCGATGAGAAGCAGAATAATGCCCAGCAGATCGAAATGGACAGCCGGATTCAACGTAACGCGTCCCAACAGCTTGGCGGTAGGATCACCGAATTTATTGGCAAAATAAGCGTGCGAAAATTCATGCAGCGTAAAAGCGATCACCAGGGTGATCAAATAAAAGGGAAGCTGGTCTAGCGGAAACCTCAATATTCGGTCTAACCATTCCATATACTGTTACCTCTTTCTCGCCACAAAAGCTACCCAATCCTCATCCCGGGCTGTCCGTTCCAATTCGAAACCCGCGGCAATCAGCGCTTCTTGTACGGCTTGTTCTTTGTTCTTATAAATGCCCGATGCGATATAGTAACCGCCGGACGCAAGTGCTTGGTATACATCCTCGATAAACAGCAAAATGATCTCAGCCAAAATATTGGCGACGACCACCCGTACGGGCAGCTTGACCTTAACTTCGGCGCTGCCTTCGCCTTTAAGGACGGACAACAGATCGCTTTCAACCACCTGGATTTGGTTCTCCAGACGGTTCAGTCGCGTGTTCTCCGTTGCACTGGATACGGCCACCGGATCCAGATCAAGCGCCAACACCTTGGAGGCGCCAAGCCGGCAGGCCCCGATCGCCAGAATGCCTGAACCTGTACCGACATCAATCACTTCGTCGCCATCTTGGATGATACTCTCAAGCGTACGCAAGCATAAAGATGTCGTTGGATGTGTACCCGTGCCAAACGCCATTCCGGGATCCAGTTCAATGATCTGCTCGCCCGGCCCAGGCATATAATCCTCCCATGTCGGTTTGATCGTCAGCTTCTCAGACACCCGCAGCGGCTTAAAATATTGCTTCCAGTTGTTGGCCCAATCGTCTTCGCTTACGTCCCGCACGGTGATAACCGCATCTCCGGGGTCGATCTCATAACTCTTAAGCTCCTCGATGCGTGCCCGGACTTCGGCGATGACTTCATCGATATTCAGTCCTTCCGGAAAATACCCGCTGATTTTGGCTTCCCCTTCGGGAATGTCGTTGGGCGGAATTTCAAACCATTGCCCCAGCGAAGTATCGCGAGGTTTATCGTTATCGACATGCTCTTCAATGGTCACCCCACCTGCACCCGCTTCATGCAGAAAGTTGGATACCATCTCCACCGCTTCTTCTGTCGTATGTATAGTTATTTCTTTCCAAATCATCGTATGATTTCCTCCTTGACTAACATGCATAAGTTTTATTGTACTATAGAATAAAGAACGTGACAAAGCAAAACGGAGGAGCCTCGATAAGACTCCCCCGCCTGCTACTACGGTTACAGCTTATATTGTCCCTGCTGGCGAGCGTCTGCTCGTTCACTGCGCTCCAGTGCCTCCCAGTCCTCCTGATCGGCTAAGTCATCGGCAAACTCTACATCGTTGTTATGTCCGATCGGCAGATTCTTTCCATTGGCGGAAACTCGCTTTGTTCGCCGATCCTCCTGATTTTGACTCATCAGAGGTTCATCTCCTTTAGGTTCAAAATGTCCATTTGTTAAATCAAGCCGCCTGCTTCTTCGATAATACGCAGCGCCTGATGGTGTATCGATTCATCGACGACGGCGGTCAACAGAATATCATGGCCGGTTGGGCCGCCTTGTCCCCCATGGCTGAGTCCGCTCGCTGCCGGATCCGCTGCGGCGAGAATCCCTGCCGAACGGTTGGTGATCGCCGCATCCTGGGTCACCGCCGCCAAGCTGGATATGCTTCCCGTTACCGGGTTCATCGGATCGTAACCCTCGCCGGCATAACGGCTGAAACGGTCGATCGACATATCCTCCACCCGCAGCGCACTTAATTTGCGGGCTACCCCCTCGGCTTCCTCCGGGCTTTTGAAATAGGCCAAAACATTCTTTTCAGCCATTCTTCCTCCCTGCCTTTCGTTTTACGCTTCAATGAAGCTGCACCCTGCACAGCCCATTATTCCGTAGGATGTAATCTTGGCCTTGGCTTTATGCAAATTTTGTTCCAGGCCTGTTTATTTTAAATTTGAAACGTTGAACGAACTTGTCCGTATTACTTGCTAGGGAACAGAACATACTTACTTGCATAGGAGGGTTCATGCACCATGTTAAAAAGAGTGATGCTGCTCATGATGGCCTTTACCGTATTCTTCACTTTCACTGCCCCGGACTTTGCCGATGCAAGACGCGGCGGAGGGTTTAAATCCGGGCCGCGTACCTATAAACCAACTCCGAAAAAACCGGCACAAAGCGAGTACCAGAACACGACGGGTAACCGGACGGGAGCTACGACAGGGACTCCGACGACGAACCGGGGATTCTTCAGCGGCGGCAGCTTTATGCGCGGGATGATGATCGGCGGTTTTGCCGGTCTGCTGTTCGGTGGGTTGTTTGGCAACATGGGCTTCTTTGGCAATCTCTTAGGGTTAGCCGTAAACCTGTTGGCCATCTATGTCATTATTATTGCCGTCACGGCCTTATACCGCCGGTTTAAGAAGCAACCGCGCCACGACGATTACCGGGGCGGAGGCCGACATTAAGCCATGATCCTCGGGATGGACGAGATCATTAACGCGATTTGCCTGCATACCGCTGAACGGACGGGCGTCCGCCCCACCGATGTGACGGTGGAACTCAGTTGGGATGAAGATACCGGTTATACCGGCGAGGTTTGGGTTAACGGCCGCAGCCGTTATATCGTTGAATCGAACATCATGGAAGCGATCATGGTGTACGTTCACCGGGAATATGGGATGCGAGTATTCCGGGAAGATATCCGGCTGGTGTTGGAGGAAGAAATCATGGCGGAGATCCAAAGCCCATAGCAAAAAAAAGGCGCGAACCGAGTTGAGTCCTCGGTTCGCGCTTTTTCATTGGGGATCAATCCCCGCGAAATGCTCGTTTCATTCGGTCAAAGAAAGATTGTTCATGCTCATGTGTCTGTTCGCCGTCCAGCGAAGCAAATTGGCGCAAAAGCTCCTTTTGCTCGTCGCTCAGCTTGCTTGGCGTCACGATAACCACTTTCACGTGCTGATCTCCCTGGCCAATCCCGCGCAGGCGCGGAACCCCTTTGCCTTTTAAGCGGAAATAGGTTCCGGTTTGCGTCCCGGCCGGAATTTTCAGCTTCACCTTCTCCGTCAGCGTCGGAATTTCGATCTCATCGCCAAGCGCAGCTTGGGCAAACGTTAACGGAACTTCGCAATAGATATCGTCGCCCTCGCGTTCGAAGAAATCATGCGTTTTCACGCGGATGACGATGTACAGATCACCGGCAGGACCGCCGCGCAGACCGCCTTCGCCTTCCCCAGACATCCGCAGTTGTGCCCCATCGTCAACCCCGGCAGGAATGCGCACATGAATTTTACGCTGTTTTTTCACTTTACCGCTGCCGGCACAGGTCGAACATTTTTCCTTGATGATTTGCCCTTTGCCGCCGCAGTTGCTGCAGGCCCGCCGATTAACCATACGGCCAAACGGCGTGTTCTGTACGACTTCCTGCTGGCCGGTACCGTGGCACACGGAGCAAGTAACCGGCTTCGTTCCGGGTTTAGCCCCGGTGCCAAAGCAGGTGTCGCAGTTTTCGGTGCGCGGAATTGTGATGTCCGTTTCCTTGCCGAACACCGCTTCCTTGAACTCGATCGTCATCGTGTATTGCAAATCGTTGCCGCGCTGCGGAGCGTTAGGATCACGCCGACCGCCGCCGCCTCCGCCGAAGAACATATCGAAAATATCCCCAAAGCCGCCAAAATCCCCGCCGGAAAAGCCGCCGCCCATCCCCTGATTCGGATCAACATGGCCGTATTGGTCATAACGCGCACGTTTCCCTGAGTCACTCAGGACGTCATACGCTTCTTTAACTTCTTTAAATTTCGCTTCCGCATCCTCCGCTTTATTGACGTCCGGGTGATACTGCCGGGCCAGCTTGCGGTAAGCTTTTTTGATTTCTTCGTCGGATGCGGTTTTACCGAGGCCCAGCACCTCGTAGTAATCGCGTTTTTCTGCCATTCTTCCACCCCCGTCTGTCGTCTTTTGATCACGAAGCAAATCGAGAAGTTAACCCGACATATAGTTAGATCACAAAGCAAAAACCCGATTTACCAGTCATTTTTTGATCACGGCAAAAGGAAAGTCAAAGCGCGGAGGCAGCCCGCACTTTGACCTTCCTGGTTGCCAAAGTCTATTCCCAAGACTCTACTGCTCTGTGAGTCATCTTAGCTTTGTTTCTTGTCTTCGTCAACCACTTCATAGTCGGCGTCCACGACGTTATCGCGGGTTTGACCGCCAGCGGATTCGGCTGCGCCTTCTGCTCCAGCTGCTTGCGAAGCCTGCTCATACAGCTTCACGGACAATTGTTGAACGATTTCGGTCAGCTTCTCCGAAGCCGCTTTGATTTGCTCGAGATCGTCGCTTTCCAGCGCTTTCTTCAGCTCTTCTTTGGCCGCATTAGCTTTGTCGGTTTCGGCTGCGTCTACTTTGTCGCCCAGCTCTTTCAACGTCTTATCAACGCTGTAGATCAATTGGTCGCCGTTGTTCTTCGCTTCAACCAGCTCTTTGCGTTTCTTGTCTTCTTCGGCATGCAGCTCGGCGTCCTTCATCATCTTCTCAACTTCCTCATCGCTCAAGCCGCTGGAGGAAGTGATCGTGATTTTTTGGCTCTTGCCGGTTCCTTTATCCGTTGCCGACACGTTTACGATCCCGTTCGCATCGATGTCGAAGGTAACTTCGATTTGCGGTACACCGCGTGGCGCGAGTGGAATGTCACCCAGCATGAAGCGTCCCAGTGTTTTGTTGCCAGCCGCCATCTCCCGTTCCCCTTGCAGGACGTGGATTTCTACGCTTGGCTGGTTATCGGCATAAGTGGAGAATACTTGCGATTTGCTTGTCGGAATCGTTGTGTTCCGTTCAATCATCTTCGTAAATACGCCACCGGCCGTTTCGATCCCGAGCGAAAGCGGAGTAACGTCGAGCAGTACAACGTCTTTCACATCGCCCGTCAGCACGCCGGCTTGCACCGCTGCGCCAAGCGCAACAACTTCGTCCGGGTTCACGCCTTTGTGCGGTTCTTTACCGGTCAATTTCTTAATTGCTTCCTGAACGGCTGGAATCCGCGTGGAACCGCCGACAAGAACGATCCGATCGATATCCGCAGGCGTCATCCCCGCATCGCTTAAGGCGCGGCGAGTTGGGCCGAGCGTACGCTCTACAAGATCCGCGGTTAATTCTTCGAATTTCGCGCGAGTCAGGTTAACCTCAAGGTGCTGCGGCACGCCGTCAACGACGGTGATAAACGGCAGGGAGATTGTTGTGGTCAATACGCCGGACAATTCCTTCTTCGCTTTCTCTGCCGCATCTTTCAAACGTTGCACTGCCGCTTTATCTTTGCTCAAATCAATTCCTTGATCTTTCTTGAATTCAGCCACCAGATAATCGATGATCTTCTGGTCGAAGTCATCGCCGCCGAGATGGTTGTCCCCGCTCGTCGCTTTTACTTCGAAGAAGCCGTCGCCTAGTTCAAGGATCGATACGTCAAACGTACCGCCGCCAAGGTCATACACGAGAATCGTTTGATCTTCCGCTTTTTCCAGACCGTATGCCAGAGCAGCTGCCGTTGGTTCGTTGACGATCCGCAGCACATCAAGACCTGCGATTTTGCCGGCGTCCTTGGTTGCCTGACGTTGGCTGTCGTTAAAATAAGCCGGGACCGTGATCACCGCTTGGGTGACGGTTTGGCCCAAATAGGCTTCTGCATCGGCTTTCAGCTTTTGCAGAATGATTGCGGAAATTTCCTGCGGCGTAAAATCTTTACCGTCGATCGATTCTTTATGGTTTGTACCCATATGCCGTTTAATCGATATGATCGTACGATCCGGATTGGTGATGGCTTGGCGTTTTGCCGTTTCCCCAACGATCCGTTCGCCGTCCTTCTTAAAGCCTACGACGGATGGAGTCGTACGCGCACCTTCCGGGTTAGGAATGACGACCGCTTCGCCGCCTTCCATCACTGCTACGCAGGAGTTGGTTGTTCCTAAGTCAATACCGATTACTTTACTCATTACGTTATGTCCTCCTTAATAGGTTAAATCATCTTAAATTACAAAGCAGGTTCAATCATCTCAGCCGCTGACTTTGACCATCGCCGGACGCAGTACCTTATCTTTCAAAAGATAACCCTTCTGTACCACTTCTACGACGATACCCTCTTCATGCTCATCGGATTCCACTTGCATGATGGCTTGATGGAACTCAGGGTTAAACGGTTGTCCTTCCGCTTCCATCGGAATCAATCCTTCGGCCTTAAGCACGCCTTCCAACTGGCGGAAGATCATTTCCACTCCCTTAATGTAGGAATTGGCGTCCGTGCTCTCTCCGGATGAGCTAAGCGCTCGTTCAAAGTTATCAATCACCGGCAACAGCTCGGTAATCAATTTGGCGGAGGCGTATTTCCCTAACTCTTCCTTCTCCTTAACCGTACGGCGACGGAAATTATCGAAATCGGCTTGCGTTCTTAGCAGCCGCTGCTGGTAATCCTCACTCTCTGCGCGCAGCTTCTCCAATTCGGCGGAAGCGCCGGCATCTGCGGTAACCTCTTCAGCAGCAATCTGCGGTTCATCGACAACCTCTTCCTGCCTCGCGTCAGGTTCCGGCGTTTGTTGCAGGTCCTCTTGCACGTTATCGTTCATGTTCGTTTCTTCCTCTACATTATGATTGATGTTATCTTGAATCGGTTGCGATTCCTTCAAGATGCTCACCTCCTTAACATGCAGCTAGATGAATCATTCATGCATGTTATGGCATCCGGGTCAGAAATTTGCTCAAATCTCTCGATAAAATCTCCAATATCCGAATGACCCTGGCGTATTCCATCCGAGTTGGTCCCAAAATGCCAATAGTTCCAACCGCTTCACCTTCCAGTTGATAGGTTGCCGTGATGAGACTGCAGTTGGCGAACGCTTCATGGTCGTTCTCGGTACCGATACGCACCTGAATCCCCGAACCCGCCGCCGCAGAGATCATTCTCGTCAAAGTTGGCGTCTCCTCCAGTAAATCCAAGATGCCTTTCACCTTGTCTACGTCACGGAACTCCGGCTGGGTCAGCATGTTCGTCGCCCCGCTCAAGAAGAGGCGTTGGCCTTCCGTGCCTGCGTCAAGCGCTTGATCCAACACTTTCATCAACTCTTCAAAATGCTCGATATGCCGCTGCATCTCTTGACCGATCTCGTTATACAAGGCGGACTTGAGCTTGTAGATCGGCACGCCGGTCAGCTTGCGGTTCAACAGATTGACCACCCGTTCCATCTCTGAAACGGACAAGCCAGCCGGAACGGATATCGTCTTGTTCTCCACTTGTCCCGTATTCGTCACGACGATGGCAACCGCCGTCGTCTCGTTCAGCGGCAAGAGTTGAAAATGCCGCAAAGACGTATGAAAAACTTCCGGCCCAAGCAGGATGGAAGTGTAGTTGGTCATTTGGGAGAGAATGGTCCCGGCATGTTGAATCATTAGTTCGGTTGCGTTCAGCTTCTCCGCGAAAAACGCTTTTAACGTTGTCAGTTCATCATTCGTTAGCAAATTCAACGGTGTCAGATGATCCACATAGTAGCGGTATCCCTTATGAGAAGGAATACGGCCCGCCGACGTATGCGG
Source organism: Paenibacillus rhizolycopersici (assembly GCF_014947195.2). Lineage (NCBI taxonomy): Bacteria > Bacillati > Bacillota > Bacilli > Caryophanales > Paenibacillaceae > Paenibacillus > Paenibacillus rhizolycopersici. The sequence goes on from NZ_JADCNN020000003.1 coordinate 159,727, forward strand.
TTGCTCCAAAAAACCGAGTTCCTCCAAATCGGCCATTTCGTTACGGATCGTCGCTGGACTGTATCCAACATCGCCCCGCTTCGAAATGCTTCGGGATCCCACAGGCTCCGCCGAGCGAATATAGTCGTCTACGATAGCTGTTAAAATCATTCTTTGGCGTTCCGTCAACATGGCAATCCCTCCTGAGTAACCTCGATTTTTCGGTTCGTTAGCACTCAATGTCGTAGAGTGCTAATTACTAATACAAAAATACCAAACCGACCTGACGATTGTCAAGTCAGTCCAGTATCTTCAGAACAGCGATTTCGTCGCAGCAATGCTGCTTCGCGCAATTCACGCAGTCGGTCCACACTTTCTCCGGAAAGATCTCTTTATTAACAACCGCAAATCCGTTTTTCACGAAAAAGGAAACCTCATACGTGAGCGCCATCACCTTTGGGATCGCTTGTCTCCGCGCCTCTTCTACTAACTGCTCGACGAGCATGGAGCCCAGCCCCTTGCCTTTATGCCCTTCGGCAATCCCAAGCGAACGAATCTCGACCAACTCCTCGCCCAGCTTGCACAGCGATCCGCAGCCGACAACCTCGCCATCCACTTCCGCGACGACGAAATCCTTGATCTGGCGCTCCAGCACCGCCTGCGAACGCGGCAGCATAATGCCACGCTGGGCATACCCCTCAATCATCTTATATAATGGCTCGACGTCCGTTAAGTTCGCCTGTCTGCACACGGCAACCGCTGGCATGCTGTTTTCCCCCTCGATCACAAATCAAATAATATGAATAAATATACATTATGCGGTATAAAACTTCAAGAAAAATGTTTCACCGCCATGTCACGTTCAAAGTATATTCAGCGGAACGCAAAAAAGCAGCTTAGCTACTTCATAAATGAAGTGCAAGCTGCTTGATTCATCGGTTGCTATACGGTTAAAACACCGATAAACTCGGCAAATACCTCGTTTCCGAACAATACGCCTTGCTTGCTTAACCGGTAGCCTTCTCCATCCTCATGGGTCTCCAGCAAACCGGCGCTAAGCATCTTGTTGAGCGGCCGGGCAAACACGTCATCCAGCTCTTCGTCAAATTGCTTGCGGAAGTCCGCCTTGCGGATGCCGTCCAACATGCGAAGGCCTACCATCACGAAATCCTCCATCGCCTCTTCCCGGGACACGCCAAACTGCTCCAAGCGAGGAAGGCCTGCTTTCGCCGCTTCAACGTAAGGATTCACACCCTTGATATTGACGTGACGCTTGCGGCCAACATAACCGTGAGCGCCAGCACCCAGGCCGTAATAATCCTCGTTCTTCCAATAAGTAATATTATGCCGGCTGGCAAAGCCGGGTTTCGCAAAGTTGCTAATCTCGTACTGTTTGTACCCGGCCTGCTCCATCCGTTCCATCAGCAGGAGATACATATTCAGCTCCTCCTCTTCACTGGGGAGCGGAAGCTGATTTTTGTGGTACAGCGTATGGAACAGCGTGTTCTCTTCGACCTTCAGGCTATAGATGGAATAATGGGGTAGCCCGAGTTCCAGCGCCCGAGAAACGCTATAATCCAGCATCTCAACGGTCTGATTCGGCAGTCCGAACATCAAGTCGATGGACAGATTGTTAAGTCCGACGGCGCGCGCATTGTCCAGGCTCCGGTAAACGTCGTCCGTGTTATGAATCCGGCCGATACCGCTTAACAGTTCATTCTGGAACGCCTGCACGCCGAAGCTGACCCGGTTCACGCCGCCGTCTTTCATGACCGTCATTTTGTCCCGATCTGTCGTTCCCGGGTTGGCTTCCATCGTAAATTCAATATCGCTGGACCAATGGGGGAAATGGCGTCTGACCGATGCCAGGAAGAACTCCATTTCTTGCGGATTGAGTACAGTTGGCGTGCCCCCGCCTACAAAGATACTGCGGATTTCACCCGGTGGGGTCTGCTGAACCGTCCGTTCCATTTCTCGGTCCAAGGCGCGCAAATAGTCCATCACCGGCTGATCTTTCAGGACGTAGGAATTGAAATCGCAATAAAAGCACTTGTTCGTGCAAAACGGGATATGGATATATACAGCTTGCGGTGCGATGGATGGTTCGAGGTGCGTCATATCGCTGCCCGCCGCCGGGTTATGGATCGGCACTCCCTGCCCTGATCGGTTTGTCGTTTGGTTCATGGTCATGCCCTCCTCCGTAATTATCATGAATAATAGTAGAAAGGAAAGCCTGACGGCTTTCCTTCATCAAACGATTTGCATTTCTTAATTGTCGTCGATTTTCAGTACGGCCATAAACGCTTCCTGCGGTACCTCGACGTTGCCGACCTGCTTCATCCGCTTCTTGCCTTCCTTCTGCTTCTCCAGCAGCTTGCGCTTCCGCGAGATATCACCGCCGTAACATTTGGCAAGGACGTTCTTGCGCATCGCCTTAACGGTCTCGCGGGCGATGACCTTCTGCCCGATCGAGGCCTGAATCGGCACTTCAAACATTTGGCGCGGGATCAGCTCACGCAGCTTCTCGCAAATGATCCGGCCGCGGTGGTAAGCACGTTCGCGGTGGACGATAAAGGACAAAGCGTCGACCTGCTCTCCGTTCAGGAGGATGTCCATCTTCACCAGGTTCGATTGACGATAACCCGACAGCTCATAATCGAAGGAAGCGTAACCCTTCGTGCTCGATTTCAACTGATCGAAGAAGTCGTATACAATCTCCGACAATGGCACCTGGTACGTAATCGTCACACGGGTTGTGTCAAGGTATTCCATATTCACGAACTCGCCGCGTTTGCTTTGGCAGAGTTCCATGACGGTTCCGACATAATCATTGGGTACGATGATCGCCGCTTTGACGTAAGGCTCCTCGACATAGTCGATTTTGCCGACCTCCGGATAGTTGGACGGGTTGTCGATGGAGATCGTCTCGCCGTTCGTCAGCGTTACTTTGTAAATAACGCTTGGCGCCGTCGTAATCAGCGGAATGTTGAATTCCCGCTCAATCCGTTCCTGAATGACGTCCATGTGCAACAATCCCAGGAAGCCGCAACGGAAACCGAAGCCCAGCGCGCTTGAGGTTTCCGGTTCGAAGCTCAGCGAAGCGTCGTTCAACTGCAGTTTCTCCAACGCTTCACGCAGGTCGTTGTAATCCGACGTTTCGATCGGATACAAGCCGCAATAGACCATCGGGTTAATCTTACGGTAACCCGGCAGCGGTTCAAGTGTCGGATGCTTCGCGTCCGTGACGGTATCCCCGACGCGAGTGTCGCCGACCGTCTTGATCCCGGCAACGATAAAGCCGACATCGCCGACATTCAGCTCGTCCACGATTGTCATCCGCGGTTTGAAGGCACCCACTTCGATAACCTCAAACGTTTTTTCCGTTGCCATCATTTTGATTTTCGAGCCAGCCTTAATCTGCCCGTCAATGACGCGCACGTAAACGATAACGCCCTTGTAAGGGTCATAATGCGAATCGAAAATCAGCGCCTTCAGCGACTGATCCGGGTCTCCCGTTGGTGCAGGCACCTTCTGTACGACCTGCTCCAGAATCTCCTTAATCCCGATCCCGGCTTTGGCGGAAGCGTGCACCGCTTCGCTGGCATCGAGGCCGATGACATCCTCTATCTCCTGCTTCACCCGATCGGGATCGGCGCTTGGCAAGTCGATTTTGTTAATGACCGGCAAAATCTCCAGGTTGTTATCGAGCGCCAGATAAACATTGGCCAGCGTTTGCGCCTCGATCCCCTGAGCGGCGTCTACCACTAGAAGGGCGCCTTCGCAAGCGGCCAAACTGCGGGAGACCTCGTAAGTGAAGTCGACGTGTCCCGGCGTATCGATGAGGTTCAGCAAATACTCCTCCCCATCGTCGGCGCGATAGGTTAAGCGGACGGCCTGTAGTTTAATCGTGATTCCACGTTCGCGTTCCAAATCCATTTGGTCAAGGACCTGCTCCTGCATTTCCCGGGAAGTCAGCGCCCCGGTATACTCCAGAATTCGGTCGGCCAATGTCGATTTGCCATGGTCTATATGTGCAATAATACAGAAATTGCGAATTTTCGCTTGTCTAGCCCTAATATCTGTCATCCTTACCCCCACCACAAATCATCGAAGTCATACAATCAATTTATTATATCAGTTGCAGGGGCAAGCAGCAATCACGACGAGTTAAATTCCAACCGGAAGCCATGACTTACTTCCTCTCCCTCGCCTTCTATCGCCCAGTCTGTTGTGGTTCGGCGGTAGAGTCCCGGTACACGGTTTCGACGGATATCATGATTTTTTCCTGTGGCGCATCTGGATGAGCAAGCCGGTCCATCAGCTTTCGCACCGCGCGCTGGCCGAGGTCCTCTTTCGGCACATGGATAGTCGTAATCGACGGCGCGTTGCGGGCCGCATCGTCGATATTATCAAACCCGCTGACAACGATGTCCCCAGGCACGGTTAACCCGATCTCGCCCAGGACGGTACAGGCATGGATGGCGATGGAATCATTCGCGCATACCAGCGCCGTCGGGAGCGTCTTTGCTTTTCTCCTCCGTTCCAACCACCCTTGCAGCTCGTCCCCGTATGCCCCGGTATCGATGCCTTCCAACTGCAGCATCGGATCATCCGGCGCTTGAGGTGTTAGGCCATTCTCCTCCAAAGCGCTGCGGTAACCGATCCAGCGATCCCGGAAGCTTCGGGAGAAAGCCGAGTTCCCCAAGAAGTGCAATTCCCGGTGCCCCAGTCCGATCAAATGGGTGGTCAGGCGGGCCATCCCGTCAAGGTTGTTCGCAAAGACCGTGTCGCTGGGAATCAGCGGGTCCTCATGATCAACGAGGACCATCGGCAGTCCAATCCGGTGCACCTCCAACAGGAATGAGGTGGCGATTTGCCCGACCCCGATCATTCCCAGAATGCCGTCCGGATTGAGGATATGCATAAAATTGTCGCCCCGGGGTTCCGATACGATGATCATCCCCAGTTGCTGTGCCTCCAGCTCCCGGGAGATGCCCTCCAGCAGCCGGCCCCAATACAGCGATTCCTTGTTTTGAAACCGGATATTCGGCATCAACACCAGCACCGACTGCTTGCCAGCCGGCGCCGGCAGCGTTGTGCCCGAGGGAATGACGTTCTTGACGTAGCCGTTCTTCTGGTTAAAGTAGCCGAGCTGGGAAGCGGCTTGAATGACCCGCTCACGGGTCTGTTCATTGACTCCTCCCTTGCCGGATAAAGCCTTGGATACGACGAATTTCGAAACGCCTAAATGATCGGCAATTTGCTGCATCGTAATTTTCTTCAAAAGTTCTGACCTCCGAAATAACGAATCACGAACGGATTCATAACAATATAACAACAGTATAACAAATCCGCCATTCGTTATAAATCGTTATTTCATTCGCCGGGACCAAACAGGGAGGCTACCCAATGAATGCTCTTCTGCGATGCCTGTTGCAGCAAATGAGCCGCCTTGTCGGCAAAGCGGTCGACAGCCGGAGGCGACGGCGGCGGCATGAGCAGATCCGCCGGCGTTTGCATCACTTGGCCACCTGTCGCCGGGTTGTTAAATCCGTTAGTCACCGTGCTCGGGGGGGTTGCTCCAGGTTGGGCCGAACCGTAACCTGGGGCCATGGTATACCCGCCGGTTGTCCCCTGTGGCGCGGCATAGCCTTGGCCGGTTGTGGTCCAGGCGGGGGTGGCAGCACCGGACGACCAGCCATTACTGTATTGCTGCTGCGGATACGGAACCCCCACGGACTGTCCGTTTGCGCCAACCGTCGTCCCTCCGGTTTGAAAGCCGGGGCCGTACACCGACGTTGTTCCGCTTTCGGCGAGCTGCATTCCTAGCGTCACCCCTGCCGCCAGCAAAAGGCCATATACCAAGGTTTTGCGCAACGTTTTTGCCATGTCTGTCCCTCCCCCGTTTCCTTCGTTAAATGAAATTTAAGATTTCTTGCTTGATTCGCCGGCTTTGGGTGAGCCCTTGCTCACTCCGTTGGATGCATTGGTTCCGCTAGATGCGCCACCGTTTGTTCCGCTTTTCGTCAGCTTGCCCGCTTTCTCCGCGTCCTGGCCTTCCCAATACAGATCGGCCAAGATCCCTGCTAACACCTTCGCGGTGCGCTCCAGCTCTTCCTCGCTGTTGTCGATCCCGCCGATTTCGATCAGGACGCTGTTGGGCGACAACGACTGGTTGTACTCCCCGTTGCCCTGGGAAGACGTCTTCCCCCATATGCCCCTGGAAATCCCCGGATACGCCTTCTCCAGACGATCATGAATCGAGCTCGCGAATTTCTCATTCTCGCGCCAGTTCTCATTGCCATGCCCGATGATGAAATAAACCTGAGCATAATTGACGCCGTCAATGGTCGTGGTCGTCTTGTCATGGCGTTGCGAATCGCGGTGGATATCGATAAAATATTGCAGCTTGCCGTTTTCGGCCATCGCCTGCTTCACGGTCTCTCGTGAATATTTATATGAATAGTTGTAGTTGTAATTGCTCACCTTGCTCGCATAATTTTCGAACGAGTGCAAGGCAGCGACACCTTTGCGTTCCAACTCTTTCGCCAGCGCCTCGCCAACCAGGCCGACGTTCTTCTTGTCTTCCGCCGAGCTAGGGTTATCCACATCAGTACCCAGCACTGGATTATATGATTCTTGCGGATGCGAATGATAGATCATCACGATATTTTTGTTGCCCGGTTGGATCGAAGGCTCCCCCTGATCCCCAGAGGTGCCGTCTGTCTTCCCAGGCTCCTGTTCCGGTGGCTGTGATTCGCCCGAATCGGCTTCGCCCGGCCCTGGGTCCGCGTCATCCCCGCCTTCATCGCCATTCGGCTCCGGGTGATCTGGCGCGCTGCCATCCGCGCCTGTACCCGGCCGGTAATCCTCGGGCGCTTGGGCCGTGCCATTGCCGGAGCCCGTACGCAGCAGGATCGGGCTATCGGCACCCAGTCCCGGAACTTCTCGGGCGACCAAACTCTTCGGATCGGATGGATTCACGTCCGTCAACAGCTGGAAGACGAAATTCGTCATCTGGCGACCCGATATCGCCGGCGTTTGCTTTTCGCTGGCCGCGTGCGGCAGTTCCATGCCAACCATATCCATGAAAAACCCGCTCGATAGCGACGCCGCCAGCCCCTTCATCGAAGAAACCGGGGACGTATTGAGATTCTTCTCGGCAATGCCCAGCACCCCCAACATGACGAAAAAGATCACCGACATGACCGATAAAAGCAAAAATGTGCGTCCCAGCGCCAACACATGCAACAGATTCCGTCTCATTTTCCCTAGATTCCAAGCCTTGAATTTCATATGCGTGTCCTCCTCCAGCCGCTTTCGAACTATATTCCAAATCTATGAACCTAGTTCAAAGCCTAGAACCTCGAATTCTCACAAAAAAAAGAAATCCGCTAGATTCACGGATTTCTTGAGATTCGGGAGAAGGAGGAGGATGCGGCCTTAATGGGTATAAGACGCCACGTTATCTGGTGTAACCGCCTCGTGCAATGAGATGTTCAGACCGCTCGCGATAACATTCGCCACATCTTCAATGAATTCGTCGATTTCTTTCGGCGTAACGATGAGATCATGGCCAAGCGGTTCGAGCACCTCTTTGACGAGACCTAGCCGCTCGCTTTCATTTAAATCGTTAAGCATGCCCATGATCTGTTTCGTAGGCGCGTTCCCGTCGTCGCTTTCTTCATTGAAATGACTCTTCATCATATCGAACACATTATTGACGATCGTGGATGCATAGCACACTGTCGGTACGCCTATCGCGATGCAAGGTACGCCCAGAATTTCCTTGGTTAGTCCCCGACGTTTGTTGCCAATGCCAGAGCCGGGATGGATGCCGATGTCTGCGATCTGGATCGTCGTATTTACCCGTTCCAACGAACGTGAAGCCAATGCATCGATGGCGATGATCAGATCCGGTCGCGTCCGTTCCACGATTCCTTGCACCACTTCGCTCGACTCAATGCCGGTAATGCCAAGCACGCCAGGAGCGATTGCGCTAACTTCTCGGTAACCCGGTGCGACCTGGTCCGGCGTCAGCTCGAAGTAATGTCGGGTAACCATGACATTCTCTACCACCAGCGGTCCGAGTGCATCCGGCGTAACATTCCAGTTGCCCAAGCCGACGATCAGCGTCTTCGCTCCCGGTCCGACCCCGATTTTATTTAAAAATGCGGTAAACTCCTTCGCGAACGCGGCAGCGACCTTTTCCTGCAGTTCGGTATCCTGATTCCGGAGGCCGGGGACCTCCAAGGTCACGTAATGTCCCTGGATTCGTCCGATTTGCCGTGAGGCCGCCTCGTTGGTCACATCCAGCCGGGTGATCTTGATTCCGTCCTGTTCCTCGACCTGTTCATTTAGCCCGGGAACCGGCCCGCCATGGGCGGTCTCCGCGATCTCCTTCGATTCAACGGCCAAGTCAGTACGTACGGAATACTCCCGTAAGTCTAAATTCATGCCATATGACCTCCATTTCCTCTGATTGCCTTTATTGTGCGGGAGAGGGAATGTGTTTATGCATGCCATAGGTCAAGCGGTAAAACTTGCGAGAAATCGAGAGATTCAGTATGATGAATTTATTGCTTTTTACTATCTTGCGTGATAAAATATTTTAAGTTGTGAATCATCTGGGTTGATATATGCTTTACAGGAGGTGAATGCAATGCCAAACATTAAATCCGCTATCAAACGCGTGAAAACGAATGACAAACGCCGCGTGCTGAACGCTTCGCAAAAATCCGCCCTGCGTACGGCTGTGAAAACTGCCGACACCGCTCTGGCGAACAACGAAGTTGAAGCAGCTAAAGCTGCTTTCGTTGCTGCTACCAAAAAATTGGACAAAGCTGTTACTAAAGGTTTGATCCACAAAAATGCAGCTGCCCGTAAGAAATCCCGCTTGGCTAAAAAATTGAACGAACTTACGTCTAAAGCGTAAGACTCGTTAATGATAATGAAGTTTTTCTTCAACTAAGCTCAAAAAGACCTGAACGATGAATCGTTCAGGTCTTTTTGGCTTTTATTGAGGGGGCGGCGGACGTTATTCGCCTCTAGGCCCCCAGTTTTAGCAGGAATAACTCCAGCCCCAGCACTTTGTCGATTTGCCCGCTCTTCATCCGGTAATCCAACTCGGCCAGCTCGGACAGGATGGTTCTCAGCCGGCCGGCTTCAAATTTCCGGGCCTGATCACCGGCCAGCTTAACTACGTACGGATGCAAACTGAGCTGCGAGGCGATCTGTTGCTGTGAGTAGCTCTGGCGTCCAAGCTCTTTCACTTGCAGCATGATCCGGAACTGGCGGGCGATCAACGCCGCGATCTTGATCGGCTCCTCGCGCTGCTTCAGCAGTTCGTAGAAAATGCCAAGCGCCTGCTCCAGTCGAATCGCAGCGATATGCTCCACCATCACGAACACGTTTTGCTCCGTGCTGCGAGCAACAAGCTGCTCAACTGCCGCGGTATCGATCATCCCGCCGGATCCGGCGTACAAGCAGAGCTTGTCCGTTTCCGCAGCCAAGGCTGCCATCTGCACGCCGCTCGCGGCAATCAACGCCTCTGCCGCGTCGCGTCCGATCCGGCAGCCGCGTTTCTCCACCTCTTGCACGACCCACTGTACGAGCTCCCCGCCGCCCAGCGGCATAAAGGACAACACCGTACCGGCTGCCTTAATCGCTTTGACGACCTTCTTCCGCTCGTCCAACTTCTCGCCGTTCGCCACAAACACGATCACGCTATGCTCAGCCGGGTTGCCGATATACGTCAGCAGCGTCTCCAACTTATGCTCGATTTTGCCGCCTTCCTTGCCGCCTGCTACAAGCAGTGCGGAGTCACGGACAACAATCAGCTTACGCTCCACGAGAAAGGGCATCGTCTCCGCTTCTTCGACCACGACCTCGATTGGGGTCTCCGTCAGATCAAAAGAAGCCAAGGCAAAGTCCTTTTGATCCCGATCCACAAGCTGCTCCTGGAGCAGGCCCACGAACTCTTGAATCTGGTATTTCTCCGTACCGTAACAAACGTATAGCGGGGAGATCCGCCCCTGCTTAATGTCTTTCATCGCTTGCTTTGCGTCCATCCGGGTTCTCCCTTCCGTCTTCTTTGCCTCTAACCATCATACTTCGATTTTGCCCATTCGTCCAAACCCTGTTTGTCGCTCCTGCTCGAAAAAACGAAAAAATAGCCGCTGATCCGGCCAGTAATGAGCTAATGCGTGTTGGAGTTGCTGTAGTGTGTTGGAGTACAGTAGTTGCCGTGACATGCGGAAGCAGGTCAGTATGCTGTCAGATGTCGTTGTCGTTGTGCTGTAGATGATGTTGTGTGTTGGAGTTTGCTCGTTTTCTGTAGTTGCTGTTGTTGCTGCAGAGTTGCATCGTGTATTTTGCTGACGGTACATTGTAATGTTCAAGCGGCGCACAGCAAATGTTCGGCCAAAGGTATCGTAACGGAACGTACAGCCCTTATTTGCCCATTTCCCGGCGATTTCCCGCTGTAACGGAACCCAGAGACCTTATTGAGCTATACCCATGTGGATTGAGCTGATTTCAACCGAAATAAGGTCTCTTGGTTCCGTTAGAAGTCTAAGCAACGGATAAACGTTCAAATAACGGTGCTGAGTTCCGTTAAAATGCTAAAGGTTAGTGAAATACAGCAGGTTGAGGCTGGTTGGGAGCACCGAGAAGGTTGGATGAAGCAGGGACTGAGTAGCGGAGCGTAGCTGGAGGCTACGTGAGCATCGGAAGGCCCGGCTGAATTCAAGAATCGACGCCGAATAATCTCCCCCGAGCCCGCTTCGTGATCTCGAGCTGACTTTTTAACTTCCTCTATAAATGCAACAGAGGGACCTCTGCCTCTTGGCGAAAGATCCCTCTGTCCCGGAACATCTATATAAACGCGGGCCGAAAAGCTCTAGAAACTCTCCCGCCAGCGGTCATACGACGATCAGGGGTCCAAACCGCTATCTCTACTATACATATAACCTATTCCATATCTCCTGAAAAGGTGCCAGCCGCATGTTCAAAAAACCGCCCAATTTCGTCCGTCCGCGTTCTTGTTTAGGGCTGCGTTCCTTCCGCAGCGGCTGCGGCCGCCTTCTCGGCATCGATCGTACGAACCGCTGAGGTTCCGTCGATTTCTGTCTCGTACGTAAATACAAGGCCATCCTCCGACCAAGCGCCGTCGACCCAATTTCCGTCGATCGTCTCATCAGCCACCTGTTTCCGATCCTGGACGTCGAGACGGTAGACATACAGGTGTCCATCCTTTAACTCGGCTTCAAACTTCCCATCCGGCGAGGTCCAGCTATTAAAACTGGCGATGCCAAACTTTCCCTTTGGATCATCCAGGGTCAATTGCCGGTTAATCATCTCATCATCCTCAAGGCTTTCCGGAGCTTTGGCATCGGCCGCAGGGTCCGAATTCCCAGCTTCAGGCGTAGTCAGATCCTGAGCAGGAACACCCTCGCCTTGATTTGTCGGCACCGAATTGCCTTTCGTCGGATCGCTCTTTCCGGCATCTTGCTCGCTTGGAGCCTTGGTGCCTGATTGCGAGTTCCCTGGCTTCGCTCCAGGAGCAATAGGATCCGTCGAATCTCCCGTCATGTTCCGGTCATCCGCACCACCGGAATTTGCACCCTCGTTCGGGGTGCCGTCCTCCTTCGGCGCCAGAGCATCCTGATCTTCCATCTCAAGGCTGCCGGCATTGCTGCCATCCTTGAACAGCTGCGCGTTTCCCACCGCATCGCCGGCCGAATCTGCGGCTGAAGAATTCTCGTTGGCCGAATCCGTTAACGAGGTATTCATGGCGATCTCGGCATCCGATACGGTGCGTGGTTCATATTGATAAATGAACACACCCAGAATCAAAGCCGCCGCCACGCCCAGCGAACCGTACCGGTAAATCCGGCTCCGTCGCAACCCTGTGTCCGCATCCTGACGGCGCGAGCTGCGGCGGCTCGGCAGCGTACCGCCTTGACCGGTTCCCGCATCGACTTGTACCGCCGTCATCGGCAGCACCGTCTCCTCGGCAGCGCTGCCTCCTTCAAGGCGAGCACGGTCGATTTCATCCAGTTGCGGCAGGATCGCATCCACGAGGCTATAGTTCGGAACCACCTTCGGCAGCTCCTCCAATTGCGCAGACAGCTTGTTCAACAGAGCAAACGTTTCAGCGCATTCCCCGCAATTACGAATATGCTCAAAGAGAAGAAAACTTTCCTCTTCGTTTAAATCATGGTCAAGATAACGATGCATCCATTCCACCGCCTCCGGGCACTTCATCCTGATACACCACCCTTCTGATAATCTTGGAGTAAATGCTGCAGCTGCTGTCTGGCCCTGAATAAATAGGATTTCACTGTATTCAGCGGCAAATTCAAGCTATCAGCGATTTCGTTATACGAAAAGTCCTGTAAATACCTCAGCACAACCACCGATCGGTGGTGTTCCGGCAATTGTTCGATCGCGCTGCGAATGTCCTCGGCTAAATAGCCCGACATGACTTCCCGCTCCACGCTATCATTCCCCTGAAACACCATTTCGTGCTCCTCGATGGATACCGTTGGCTTATTCCTACGAAATTTGTCGATACAAATGTTAGTTACGATCCGTTGGACCCAGGTTTTGAACTGCGCTTTTTCCTCATAAGAATCGATTTTGGTATAAATGCGAATGAGGGCTTCTTGAGCAGCGTCATGCGCATCCTGCTCATTGTTCAAAATATAGTAGGCCGTCCGGTAAACGTGTTGTTCAATTTCTCGCAATAGGGTGATTAGAGCGTCGCGATCGCCCGTTTGAGCGGCTCTGATGAGTCCCTGCTCTACCACTAAGGCTCCCCCTTCCTTGCATCCTTACAGACGCTAACGTCCGACAAGATGTTGCAATGTTGTTACTATTTTTTAAAAATAATTTGGAGTCCATCATCCGGTATGAAATTCAAGCATTTCTCGTGCGGAATCCTTTCAATCTCACCTTAGGATACCAAAAAAAACAGGCCCCGTCATCCTGCCGAAATCAGGGAAGGGCCTATTTTCACGGGGTTTGCTGTAGTTTGCTTCTGACCTCGATCCTCCCCCTGCGCACTCTCATCTGAACTTCACCTTGCTTGTCGGTACGATAGATTCGGATGTTCTGCCCGTTCAACCGATCGACGACCGTGGGATGCGGGTGCCCGTAGGTATTCGCGGCTCCAACCGAAATCAGTGCCGTTTCCGGTTGCCAGTATGCCAGCCATGCCTCGGAGGTGGATGTCTTGCTGCCATGGTGAGCCACTTTCATAACATCGATCGAATCTGCCGGTGTCGTTGGTGCGGAAGCAGATACCTTTTCTATCTCTAGCATCTCTCGCTCCGCCGCCTCATCCATATCGCCCGTGAACAAAAAGGATGCCCCGTTCAGGTCCAACCGAAACACGATGGATTGGTGGTTTTGTTCTTTCACGAAAGGAATCCGGCTTGTCCCTTCCGTTTCGGTTAGCGGATAAAGCACCTCCACGCGGGTGCCCTTATCCGGTTGCAAGTTCATGCCGCGGCTTGCCGAATATACCGGAATCCGCCGAGTTAGGGCCGTCTCCATCAAGGTTGTCATCGTCTTCGACTCCGCCAGGCTGCCGTTGATCAGCAGCGCTTCAACCGGGAACGAATCCAGTACCGCCTGCGCCCCACCGATATGGTCCTGATCTCCATGCGTCAAAATCACCGCGTCCAAGCGGTGAACCCCTCGTTTCTTGAGCAGCGGAACAACCGTCTTTGCCCCGACTTCAAAAGGTTCGCGGCGCTCCCGCCAAGCATCCTTCGCTTTGCGAAACGACACCGTACCCCCGCCGTCTACCAGCAGATGCTTACCGGAAGGGGTCGTGATCAGGGCGCAGTCGCCTTGACCAACGTCGATGAACTCGATGTAGCCTGAACCCTTGTTGTAGGCCGGGGTATAACCGGATATCAGCAGCAGCACCAAACCTGTAGCTATGGTTAAGCGCAGAAAGTCTCCGCGCCTAGCCCATACTCGCTCTCTTAGAGGAAAGGATGTCGGTTCTGCCACCGGTCTCAATGGGACCGTGTCGTCGTCTTGCCACTGAGGGGTTAACGCTTCTGCAGCAAGGCGCTCGCGCCGTTTTCCCCAATACAGCACTAGGTAGTACCCGACATAGAAAGCCGCAACCCAAAGCAATGAGGGGGATTGCCAATACGTCATGAAGCCGCTACGTGCGCTCAGCCAGCTTGTCGCCTCGAACGTCACCGTATTCAGCCACCGTACCGGAAATGCCGCCCATAAACCAAGCCGAGTCGACAGGAAGCTAAGCAGCAGTGCCCCCGTTCCGAGTGGAAGCGCCAGTGTGCCAATAACCGGTACAAGCAGTAAGTTAGCCAGGACCGACAATAGAGAAAACTGGTTGAAATAGAGAATCGTCAGCGGAAAAGAAACCAGTTGAGCCGCAAGCGTGATCGCCACGGCGCTCCCCATTTTTCTCGGTAACCACCGAAAGTACGGCGATAGCAACGGCACGAATAGGATCAGCCCCGCCGTCACCGCAAACGATAGCTGGAAGCTGACGTTCAGCAAAAAGTACGGGTCCCAGACTAACATCAGCATCGCAGCCGCAGCTAATACATTAAGGCTGTCTTTCAACAGCCCGCGCCTTAGTAAGTACAGCCCCAGCATCGTCATCAACCCGGAGCGAATGACCGACGGCGAGAACCCGGTGATCAGCATATACGCCGGAACGAACGCCAACGCGGCCGTGATCGCGGTCTCCCGAGTAACCCGGCAAAGACGAAGCAATCCGAATAGGAGCGCGACGTTTATCGCCACATGACTGCCCGAGATCGCCAAAATATGCGTTAGCCCAAGCTGCGTAAACTCCGCATATTTGTCCGGGTCAAGGTCATTCTGCAGGCCGATCAACAGCCCTTTCATATAACCTGCCTGCCATTCCGGAAACAATCTTTCGATGCGTTCGCCGAGCCGATCACGCAGTGCATCTATATAGCCCATAACGGCGGCGACGCCTCGGGTTGACTGTACCACTTTTATAGACGAGGCACCCGGCGCCTTTACCAGCCAATGAATCCGCTGCAGATGCAAATACCGGCGGTAATCAAACGCGCCGAAGTTGCGTGCCGATTGCGGCGCTTCGAGCGTTCCGTCCAGAGTCACCTGGAGGCCGCGCCGCCAAGAGGCCGCCGTAGGCAGTTCCTTTTGAGCCGCCAGCCGCAGCTGGACGGCCACCTTTTCCCCGCCGGGGATGTCCTGGCTGACCTGCGGGCTTGATCCCGCAGATAGCAAGGAGAGCCGGCTTGCCTTCAGCGTAAAGTCGGCGCGATCGCCGTCGATCTCTACGGCCGAGACGATCGTTCCCTCCAGACGTACGGCTTGTCCGTCCACAGGCAACCCAATCCGGGTTTTATTCCCCGTTTCGTTATAAAGCCAATAACCGCCTGCAAGCGAGAAGGCCAGCCAGATCAGGACCAAACTCCGCCAAAAATGGCGCCCGATCAAGGCGATGGCTGCACATATCAGCGATAGTCCCAGCGCAAACAACCAAAAACGCCAGCCGGGATACCCCGCCGCCAAACCGCTGCCGGCCATCCAGCCGCAGGCGATCGCAGTTAACGGTCTACCGTTCATCGGAACCCCTCCTTATCTGCCTAAGCAAAAAAAACACCCCACCCGCCCTAAGGCGAATGAGGTGCTCCCACATTCCAACAACAAGTTTGAATCGTATTCGGTTACGCTTACTCTTCCACCTGCGAGATTGATTCCTGCGGCGGATGATAACCTTCCAGACGGCGGAAGGTGATTCCCTTCTGCGCCATCATGGCGGTTACCTTGCCGGTATCCTTCGGATAGGACCGATGGAACACGATCTCCGTAATGCCGCTGTTGGCCAACATGTTCGCGCAAGTCCAACACGGCTCGTCCGTCACGTATACGCTGGACCCTTCCCGATCGATCCGGTCCGTGAACAATAGCAGGTTCTGCTCGGCATGGATGGTGCGGACGCAGCGCTGCTTCTTCACCATCTTCTCCTGGCCGTCTTCAATCACGAGTTCATACTCTTCCGCGATCATACATCCGGCTTCCGAGCAATCCGGAACGCCGGAAGGGGCCCCGTTATAGGCCGTGCCCAGCAGCTTCTTCCCTTGAACTAGTACGGCGCCGACATGACGACGGTTGCAGCGCGACCGCGTCGATACCATATAAGCGATATCCATGAAATACGTATCCCAGTCTTTACGATGGTCCGGATTCATCCCATTATCACCCTCACAAGTCGTCTTTCGATCCCATCGGCCTACAGGCCGATGTAAGGCTTCATTTTCTCCAGCATCTTGTCCCCGATCCCTTTGACCTGAGTCAAATCTTCGATAGAGGCAAATGCGCCGTGTGCATTGCGGTAATCGAGGATCGCCTGCGCTTTCTTCTCACCGATACCGGGAATCTCTTGCAACTCTGCCAAACCGGCGAGATTGATGCTGATCTTTCCGGTCTCGGCGGTCTTTCCGCCCCCATCCGTTGGGGTCACGGCTGCGCTACCCCCTCCGGCCTCGCTACCTTGCGCAGCGTTCGCTCCGGCTGTGGAAGTTGACGACGTCGAGCTGCCGCCGACCTTCGCAGTTTGGCTCTCGCTCACTTCCCCCGTGTTGCCCGCCGCAGCCGCAGCGCCAGAGTCCTTGCTTCCTGCGCCTTCCTCGGCCAGTGCTGATTTCACTTCAGCATTAACCGGCATCCAGCCCTCGATCCCGGCGGGATCGCGGCCGCCCGTCGCCAGGAGCATCAAACCGGCGCCGATCACAGCTGAAGCTATCGCTGTCAATACGAGTTCCTTCCGCATATGGTAACCCACTCCCCTATCAAACCTCTTAAAAGAATCCACTTATAGTCATGAAGATCCAATCAAGCTGCATACATATTTATACAGGTGAAGTAGAAACGGCAGAAGTAGGTTCACGCGAGAGTAAAGCTGACCGTTTTTGAATCATGAACAAATGAGATCTGCCTTATCGTTTTACCAAGACAGTGCGTTAAGCACGGAAAGGGGAATCCGGATGAAAGTCGCCTTCATCGGAACCGGATCCATGGGAAGCCTGCTCATCGACGCGTTTTTGCGTTCCGGCACGTTGCTTCCACATCACATTTGTGCCAGCAACCGTTCTCCCTACAAAACCAAATGGCTGGCTCAGCGCCATCCCGGTCTGCTGGCGTATAGCAACAACGCCGAAGCCGTGCAAGGAAGCAAAATCGTCTTCTTGTGCATCAAACCCCTGGATTACCCCGAAGTGATCGCGGAAATCCGGGACGTGCTCGACGAGAAGCAGATCGTCGTGTCGATCACCAGCCCCGTTCAGATCGAAACATTGGAAGAGGCTCTTCCTTCAAAAATCGCCAAGATCATCCCCAGCATCACGCATTCCGTTCACAGCGGTGCATCGCTCTGCATGTACGGCAAGCGGATCCGCCCCGAGGATCGCTTGCTGTTGGAACAGCTGATGTCCTCGATCAGCACGCCGACCACCCTCCGAGAGAGCGAAACCCGGATCGCTTCCGACTTCTCGAGCTGCGGTCCGGCTTTCGTCGCGTATATGCTGCAGCTTTGGGCGGAATCAGCCGCCGAACTGACGGGAATCGGTTATGCCGAGGCGATCGAGCTTGGCTCGGAAATGCTGCTTGGCACCGGCAAACTCCTGACCGAAGGCGGCCTAAGCCCGGAAGAGCTGATCGAGCGGGTTGCCGTTCCCGGCGGAGTAACCGCCGAAGGCATCGCTGTACTCGAATCCGGTCTGCGCGGTGTATTTACCCGCCTGATTGAAACGACGCACCGCAAATATGACGAGGATATCGGCAAGCTGCACGCGCTCTTTCACCCGGATAAACCGGAGATTTCTCCGCCATCAGCTAACCTAAGATCGGTGTGCCCGGAGAAGGAAGATCCCCTAACCGATGTCAAACCACCAGACGGATCAGGGGCAACCTCCATTTCCTGAACAAACCGTTCATCTCGCAGGTGAATGGAGCTATAGCTATCTATCCTACGACGATATTAACCAGTTTGCCCGGTACGGCAACGACTTTGCGAATCGTCTTCCCAGCCACGGCCTGCTGCACGCTCGGCAGGCTTAAGCTATGTTCCTGCATCGCTGCCTGATCCAAGTCCTTGGAAATTTTCGTGCGTTCGACGATTTTACCATTCACCTGCACCACGATTTCCACCTCGGCTTCAACGGTCCAAGCCTCGTCGTACGCTGGCCATGATTCATACGTAATCGTACCGGTATGGCCCAGCCGTTCCCAGAGTTCTTCCGCCAAATGCGGAGCCAGCGGGGACAGCAGCTGTACGAAGTTTTCCGCCGCCGCTTTCGGCACGGCATCTGTTTTGTAGGCCTCGTTGACGAAGATCATCAACTGACTGATCGCCGTGTTGAAACGCAGGTTCTCAAAATCCTCCGTCACTTTCTTGATCGTCTTGTGCCAGGTACGTTTAAATTCGTCGCTGCCCCCGTCCGTCGTAATTTTCGAATTCAGGCTGCCGTCCTCGGCGACGAACAGACGCCAAACACGGGACAAGAAGCGGTGAATGCCATCCACGCCGCTAGCGTTCCAAGGCTTGGTCGCTTCCAGCGGCCCCATGAACATTTCATAGACGCGCAGCGTGTCCGCTCCGTATTCGCCCACAATCTCGTCCGGATTGATGACGTTGCCGCGGGATTTACTCATTTTCTCGTTATTGGTGCCGAGAATCATCCCTTGGTTCACCAGCTTATGGAACGGTTCCTTGGTCGAGACGACGCCTAGATCGTACAGGACTTTGTGCCAGAACCGAGCGTAGAGCAGGTGAAGCACCGCATGCTCGGCCCCACCGATATACAGGTCAACCGGAAGCCATTCCTCCTGCTTCTCTTTCGAGCACAGCTCGTTGTCATTATGCGGATCGATATAGCGCAGGTAATACCAGCAGCTGCCGGCCCATTGCGGCATCGTGTTGGTCTCGCGGCGAGCCGGTTTACCGGTTTCCGGATCAACCGTGTTAACCCAGTCGGTGACGTTCGCGAGCGGCGACTCTCCAGTACCCGACGGTTTGATGGCGTCGACATCCGGCAGGACAAGCGGGAGCTGATCCTCCGGTACCGGCTTCATCGTGCCGTCCTCCAGATGCAGGATCGGGATCGGCTCCCCCCAATACCGCTGGCGGCTGAACAACCAGTCGCGCAATCGGTAAGTCACTTTGCCGCGGCCTTTGCCGTTCTCTTCGAGCCAGGTAATCATTTTCTTGATCCCTTCCTCTTTCCCCAGCCCGTTCAGGAAGCCGGAGTTCACATGTTCTCCTTCTCCCGTATAAGCTTCCTTCGCCAGATCGCCGCCTGCGACCACCTCAATGATCGGCAGATCAAATTGCTTGGCGAATTCGTAATCGCGCTCGTCATGCCCCGGTACTGCCATGATGGCACCCGTACCGTAACCTGCGAGCACGTAGTCGGCAATCCAGATCGGCAGCTTCGCGCCGTTCGCCGGATTGATCGCATAAGCGCCGGTGAATACCCCAGTTTTCTCCTTCGCCAAATCGGTGCGCTCCAAGTCGCTCTTGCGCGCTGCTTGGTCTTGGTAAGCCTGCACCGCTTCGCGCTGGGCATCCGTCGTGATGGTTTGGACCAATTCATGCTCCGGCGCTAACACCGCATAGGTGGCTCCAAACAGCGTGTCCGGGCGCGTCGTGAAGACCGTCAGAGAGTCATTCCGGCCTTCAATCTCGAATACGACCTCAGCCCCTTCGGATTTCCCGATCCAGTTGCGCTGCATATCCTTGATGCTTTCCGACCAGTCCAGCTCCTCAAGGTCTTCAAGCAGCCGCTCGGCGAATTCGGTAATCTTCAGCACCCATTGGCGCATCGGTTTGCGAATAACCGGATGACCGCCGCGCTCGCTCTTGCCGTCAATGACCTCTTCGTTCGCCAAGACCGTTCCCAGTGCCGGGCACCAGTTCACCGGAACTTCGGCTACATAGGCCAACCCTTTCTTATACAGCTGGATAAAAATCCATTGCGTCCATTTGTAATAATCCGGATCGGTCGTGCTGATCTCGCGGTCCCAATCGTAGGAGAAACCCAGCGACTTGATTTGGCGCCGGAAATTGTTGATATTCTTAACCGTAATGTCCCGCGGATGCTCGCCTGTATCAAGCGCATGTTGCTCCGCCGGCAGTCCGAAGGCATCCCAGCCCATCGGATGGAGTACGTTGTAACCGCGCATCCGTTTGAAGCGGGAGACGATATCCGTGGCCGTGTAACCTTCCGGATGGCCGACGTGAAGACCGGCCCCCGATGGATAAGGGAACATGTCAAGCGCATAAAACTTCGGTTTGCCCGACTCTTCCCGCGTTTTGAAAGTGTGATGCTGATCCCAGTAAGCCTGCCATTTCGGTTCGATGGCCTGGGCTCGGTAAACGTCATGGGGCACGTTGTGGTCCGCCATAATTCAAAATCCTCCTTGAAATACCAAATTAAGATGTGGGCCAAAAGTTGACTTTTTGAACTACCTTTAACAAAAAAACCTCCCGACCCGTAGCGTATAATCGCTAGGGACGAGAGGAAGTTTCCCGTGGTACCACCCTAGTTAGCATCGGACATGCTTTGTCCTAGCTCCCTTTGGACCCTTAACGCGGGCAAAACGATGATGATTTGCGCATCATAACTCCAAGGCGAGTTCGTCTGCATTCCCCAACCGGCTTGCACCAAACGCCGGCTCTCTGGATGGCGGAATTCAAATTACTATTCCTCTTCAAAGTTCCACAATATAGAATTGGATTATCAATCATTATATAAAATAATGCCACGGATCGTCAATGTCGGAACGATTGCCCTTCGTTCGCAATTTTTTCACCCGTAACCCTCTTTACAGTTTCGCTCAAGAGAGTATAATTTATTAATGTTTCCCCCATAAAAATAAGTACTACAACTGACGAGACGTGGCTCAGCTTGGTAGAGCGCTTGCTTCGGGAGCAAGAGGTCGCAGGTTCAAATCCTGTCGTCTCGATTCTTATTTTACGGTTTTGAATCAATAGACAACACCTATTGGATATTTAATCCAGAAGGGAGTTGTTTTTTTGTTGTTAAAATTATCTTTATTAAGAACTTCATCGGTGAACCAATCGCTGCTGTTTTTTCAACACGTCTTGCCCTCTCTTCATATCAGTCTATGAAAGAGGCGAGAAGAGTGCCCTAAAGTAAGGACGGAAGCCGCGTTGTCCACGTAGCTTCCGTCCCAATCCTCCGGACGACTAACTCAAGTAACGATTTCGGATAACCCCCATGTGATGAAGCTCGTGTCCTGCAATGCCGTAAGCGAGCGCACGCGCCGTAATGCTTACGTTGTTGGCTGTGCCCTTGCGGGACCATGCCTCCGTCGGTAACCCTCGCAGCAGTGTGATCGTCGATTGCCGTACGGCCCGGTAGTCTTCGGCCAATTGCGCCGTTGTCCAGCTTCCGAAAGGAGGAATGAACAATTCCTGATCGAAACCGGGCAGCGGCGTCTGATCCCCTCTTGCAAATTGGAGCAGGCGGTAGGTCATGACGCGTTCACTGTCTGCGATGTGGCCCACGACTTCTTTCAGCATCCATTTCCCCTCCGCATACCGATAGACGCTCTGGCTTTCGGTCAACGATGACAGTAGCTCAGTCATTTGCTTTTCCTGAGCGAGCAGAATGTCAATGATGTTGCCTTCCGGCACCAACCGGATATACGCGCCGGCGTCACCGGCGTATTCTTCTTCTGATGGTCTTTGGTTCATGCATAATCACCTTTCTATGAAGATATAGACATGTCTATTGAATTCGCGAAAGAATAGAACTTTCCTTCCAAAAATTGAGATTATGCAACTACTTTGTTGGTCGGCTGCCACGCTAAACTGCCCGTTCGTATAACACCCGCCGTCAGTCTAATGTAGTGTAGTGCTTAGGAAAATTTAATTGAGCCCATCACCCTCATTCGGATGCTTTTTATCCGCAAATTTTGTAGGTAATGGGCTTCTTTGTTTATCTATGCAAAAAACCTGCCGTTTCGACAGGTTGAATAATCATCAAATGTGCAGCGCCAAAAACATGGAGCGCCTCATTTCTCAATCGTCTTATTCCGCAGATATGAGCCATGCTCCTGAGTCCACGTCCACATCGCCTCAAAAATCGGTTGCAGCGCCTTCCCGCTCTCGGTAAGGTCATATTCGACATGCAGCGGTATGCCTGGGTAAAGAGTACGCGTGACGATTCCTTTTTCCTCTAACAGTCGCAAGCGATCTGTCAAAGTTTTCGGACTAATCGGTTGCAGTTTACGACGTAACTCGCCAAAACGTCGATTCCCGTTGAACAGTTCGAATAAGAGAAGAAGCATCCACTTGCCATCCAAGATTTCTAAGATAGGCTCAACAGTACCAGGGCATGATCGATCCATCACGTTTACCACTCCATAGTTCATTTTTTGAAACTATTGCACTTAAATGTAACTACTTTTCAAATGTAACACAGATCAATTAAGATGTGAAGCAAGGGCGGGAAAACATGTTGGGCATTTCGTTAGGAAGGAAGATCAACTTGATTAGACCGTTTGAATTAGACCCTGCAGAGACCCGTTCACCGACCGGTGGCTACCTTACCGCGGGTGTCAGCCGCTATCCGAACATGATCGAAACGAATATGAGGAGGAATAAGACAATGAAAACCATTCTATGGGCAACCTTAACCGCCAATGGAAATTATGCACAATCCGGCCCCGAAAATCCGCCGAGAAAAGAAGCGTTGGACGACTTCTTTACACACGCCAAAGCTGCAGGAAATTTCATTGTCGGGCGTCGGACCTTCGAAGGAATGCGAGGCAGCGGTGGACCAGGGCCTTTTGCCGATATCGATATCGTTGTTGTTTCTAAGAGCGCCACGGAAATACCGGGCGTAAAGGTTGTGAGATCGCCAGAGGAAGCCTTGGGTTAACTGCAGGAAAAGGGCAATCAGACCGCTCTTATTAGCGGCGGCGCTGATGTCCTCAATTCATTCCTGGGGCAAGGACTTGTAGACGAAGTAATTTTCAATGTAGCACCCATATTGGAAGGCAGAGGGTTAAATCTCTTAATCGACAAAGACAACTATCGATTTAAGCAAGTGCAACTATTAGACTGCAGGCCTCTGGGCAGCGGCGTCGTTCAACTGCGCTATGCGATTAATCGAACTTTAGGAGGATAGCCAAGAATATCAAGAACATCGTTTGGATGCCTTCTATAAACTGAAACCCAACTTAGACTCTCCGCCGCGTCTTGAACCGAAGGGGATTCCCTTTGACAATCAAAAGTATTCGATTATCGTAACCAGCGAGATAAAGCAGGTTTTGAATAACAAAAAGACATTGGATAAAGCGCTGATTTCCATTCAGACGCAAGTTCAAGCCAGCCTGGATCAAGTGATGAAGAAACAAACAAAGAAATAATATAAATATACTGGCTGCTTGCACACAAACAAACTCGCGGCGATGAGGCCGCGAGTTTGTTTTGCTTTTCGGGTCGAGCTGGCCCTTAATAGATCGTGGGTATCATACCTCCGTCCATGCGAACCGGAGAGCCTCTGAATGCCGAGGCATAAGGGCTGCATAAGAACACGGCTAACCGCCCGATTTCAAACGGTCGGATAAACCGCTGCAACTCGGAATGCGCCAGGTTTGCGGCCATGAATTTTTTCTCCTTGTCTGCAAAAGCCAGGTCTTCCGGATATATCTGTTCGATGATCTGCTGTACCTTTTCGGATAGCGTCGGTCCCGGCAGGATGGTATTCGAGGTGACCTCCGTTCCTGCCGTCCGTTTGGAGAGGCTTTTGGAAAGCGATAATAACATGGATTTGGTCATCGCATACTGAGGCATTTGCCCCGATGGCATCACCGCTTCCTCGCTGGCCATGAACAGGATTCGGCCAAAGTTATTTTTCAACATCTTGGGCAAGTAGAATTTCGTCAACGCGTTCGCGGCAAGGACGTTGGTTCGAAAGTAAGTATCCCATACCTCCTCGTTCACGTCTTCATAGGCCATGATTTCATAGATCCCCATATTGTTAATCAATAGATCAACCTCAGGATACCGCTCAAACAAGGCGTCCCGTTGCTGCGGGTCCACCAAATCGGCTTGCGCGTTCTGCGGCGAAGTTGCCGGGAACTCCAGCTTCAACTCCTGCACGGTGCGTTCGACTTCTTCCGGATCCCGGCCATTGACCAGCACCTGAACGCCCTCCCGCGCAAGTTCAAAAGCGATGGCTCTCCCTATCCCTTTGGTTGATCCGGTGACTAATGCCGTTTTGTTCCCTAATCCCATATCCATAGATGTATGTCTCCTTTAGCTGTATTCGCGACAAGCCGGTTGGATGCTCGGAATGCAGCAATCCGGCGTCTGGATACAGCTTATGTTACAGGGTTAGGCTTGTTCGGTAACTAGCGTACCGCGACAAAATTCTTGGATTCGGCGCCACTTGTCATGACGATCTGCCCCCCAATTGGGCGGAACGCCAATTCGAAGGCGTATCCCCTTCCCAGAGGCGGAAAGCCCGGTAAAACGAATTCTGGTCCTCAAATCCGACCAAAAAAGCGACCTCTTTGATATTCAGCTCGGGATTCGCCAAGTATTCTCGGGCTTGTTCGTGCCTAGCCCGATTCAGCATCTGTTTGAATGTTGTGCCTTCGTCTGCCAATCGACGCTGCAAGGTGCGATCGCTCATGCCCAACTTCCTTGCCACAACATGAATGTCCAAGCGTCCTTCGCCCAAATCTCGCTTGAGCGTCCGACGAACCGCCTCAGAAATCGAACGCGAGCGTTTCTCATCTAATGACTGATCCAATATAGGGGTCAGAATCTCCAGCAATTCTTGGTTATGCGAAACAAACGACCGGTCTAAATCCCTCCGATTCAGCGTCAGCCGGTTTCGGGTGGAACCGACGGTGACCCGGCAACCGAAATAATCTTCCAATATGCTTACGTTGTCCACCGATCCGGAAAATTCCACGGAACGGGCTTTGATAGGCTGTCCGGTTCCCCGACGTCCAAGCTCAAGGAGAAAGGCCAGCGTCGTTCCGATCAGGACGGCAGGGCTGGTTGGCTCACTTGGCCCACCGCTTAGCTCTAATGTAATGTACGCCCCCTCCTCTTCGTTGATCAACAAGTTTTCCGGAGGACACATGGGTTTGTACCGCGCCATTCCATACAACGCCTCACGATAAGTACGGGCATGGTATGTCGCTAAAACAGTTGGCGGATAGTGATCCGAATCAAATGTGGCCGCAAGCTTAACTATCCCTTTGGCTGAATCGCCCATGAGGTCAGCATAAGTCTGCCATATCCGAACATATTGTGCCGTGGTGACGAAGACCGGGGCCGTCATCCGGGATAACGTCAGTTGCGCTCGGCTGGCCACCACATGAGGGTCGATTCCCAATAACTGAAAACTCGCCCATAAACCTGGCGGGATGGTGATGCGGTCGGTATTCATCGGTTATCGCTCCCCTTCTATCTGCTTCCCTATCGTTCAAGGTTATGTTCAGTAGTATATAACAAGAAAGCAGCCTCCGGGGAGGCTGCTTCTATTCGTTACGATATTTTAAGCTCTACCTTCGCTTGGAGACGTCCTCGCTCCTGAATCGGAAGCGGCAATCCCAGCTTCTGCAATTCGGCGTAGATCCAATCCGAATGATAAGCATAAACGATTTCGATGTTACGACGCAGCTCTTCACTATGGTAACCCGCCGTCGGCTCTTCAACCCGTTCGTTATCGCTGTCAGCCAGCAGCAGTCGATGCTCGTTAATCAATTGCTGAAGGATGACCAGATGCTCATAGATATGCCGATAAGATTCAATCTCCTCGGCGATTTGATCCATCGATTCACTCAGGTCTCGCGTCAAATGGAACTCTTCTTTGCACAGCTGATAATATTTCACTAAGCAGTCCAGCTCTGCACGAAAGCTCTTTAGATCGACGGTTTCCCGGCAGGTTGCAATCTGCCCGAACAAATCGGCCATCCGTTTGGCGACGGCTTTACGCGCTTTTTCCAGATCAGCTTCATGTTTAGGCGGAAAGACCACCAAATTGACAATGACGGCAACGGCAATCCCGATCAGCGTGTCCGTGATCCGGTTAATGCCATAGAATATGGGACTTTCTCCTGGCTGGAGATTGAGCATGATGGCTAAAAATACGATACAACCGATGGATATCGATTTATTCCATTTTAACAGATTGCAAATATAAATCACGACGATGACCCCAATTGCGCAATATACCGCGTTTCCTGGTTCGATCATGGCGAAACCCGCACCAACGATTGCCCCAACGAATGTACCCATCGTCCGGTGTTTCCCGGCCGTAAACGAGTTGGTGACCGAATTTTCCATTGAGATTATCGTTGCGATCGCGGCGTAAAAAGGATACTCCAGGCGCATTAACGCGGCAATGATCACGCACAAACAGATGGCTAGGCCCGTCTTGAGATTGCGCAAACCGATCGTCCATTTCAAACGAATCAACCCCTCATTAAATTCAGAACCTGAACTCAGAACCGTATTATATAAGATGGGTTCATCCGGCCTCAACCAAATATGTACTAGCGGACGGCCGTTTTCGGGGAAGATGGGTTAACTTTCATGAAATATTCAAAAAATTTCAAAGAACTTACAGGAACATCATGATCTCGGCTCCAAAATAAGGGGTTGAAGGAAAATCTGCCGAACCAGTTGGAGAAACCAAAATCTGGACAAACTGCTACTGAGGTGATTAAATTGCTGATCAATATCATCGCCGGATTCCTGGTTCCCTGGATTGCTGGCGCTTTTCTGATCTATCGGGACAAAAAAGCGATGCTGCTTGCCTTTCCTTCGGGCGGGCTCATGTCGCTGCTGTTCAACGACTTCGGCGTTTATACCAAGTGGTGGCAGTTACATCCGGATCACATGGAGTCCGTAACCACCATTCCGTTTAACCTTGGGATCTATCCGATCGTGGCGGGCTGGATGCTCCACTTCATATTTACTACCCGGTTCCGGTTCAATGCCGCCCTGATGATTGCGGCTTTTGCCGCCTTATTGACCGGTGCCGAATTCGTTTACGTCTGCCTGGACAAGATCCAATACGGAAACGGATGGAATATCGGCTGGACCTACTTGTCCTATATCCTGGCATTAGGGGCCGTATACGGATATTCCCGTTTGCATGCGCGATTATTCGTTTCCCGAAACGGGCAACAGGAGCCTTCCGGTCCTTAACAAAAAAAGCATGAATGCCTATTTATCCATCATCAGATTCATGACATCGCGCCTCATACTTAACGGGGCTTCCTGAGTAGGACGGCCCACCCGGACGAGCATCTGAATCGAGCCGCCGCCGGGGGCATAATCGCGATGGATGCCGTCGTACTCAGCCTTCATTTCCGGGTACTCTTCCAAGGCTTGGCTTAACGGCTGGACGGCCAGGCCCAAGCGATGGGCTTCCAGGATCAATCGACTGTATGCCATACCGCTTAGAACTTGGGCGGATCGGGTATTCTCGGATGCGACGATCATAGCGTAAACCGAGGTATGATCTACCGAAGTTTGAGTTGACTTGACGAAGGTATCGGCTGCAGCTTGGCCTACGTTGAGGGACGGAAATAACGTAACCATCCCTTGCATCAAATGTCGCATGAGGCCCTGAGTTCCTTGTCCCTCGACGGAAAATCCGTAACGGTATTCATTTTTCTCGCGTTCGTTGGCTCGAAAAATCAGCTCCGTTTCCTTCATCACCCGTCTTACGCTCGCCTCGATCTTAGCGGCTCGAATCGCGTACTCGCCAAGCTTCTGAACGTTATCCTCATCCTGGTACACCGTAACCTGCACCCCGTAACCGTCACCGATTCCTTCAAGCGTTGCCTTGGCTTCGGAGGAAAGCTTGCCCGGTTCGTAGGCTCCCCGGTTCGTATCCGGCGAATACAGAAACGGATATAGCGGCTCGGTTCGCGGTTCGGCTTGCGTCAAAGTTATGCGCGCCACCGGTTTCTTCTCCATGCTGGCCGTCAAATGCCGCTCGTCGTATTCTCCTTCCGGGAACAGCCGAATCTCCACATCATACCCCTCCTGCTGTCCGGCAATGCGCACGTACTCCAGAAACGTCCCCTGGGTCACCATCATCTGCCGAGATAATGGATCCACCTCGGGGGTTAGGCGTGTTGAATCGGCATACAAATCCAATACGTTCGAATCCGCAGGGTCAAGCCGAACTTTCCATGGCTGCATGTTATGCCCGCTTGCCGCGAGCAGACCGCGCGCAACCAAGGAAATCCGCGGATCGTCTGCCTGTTGCGCGTATTCGGGTTGCCAAGGTTCAAGATATTTCGGTGATGCCCCAATCCCGCTGATCAGAAGCAGCGCGATAAACGCCGCAACGATGAAAATGCCGATGCCCGCTACGATCATCTTCACTCGACCTCTCCCTATTCTCAGCCTCATCGGTCACTCTCTCCTTGACCGGAGCGAATCGAACGAATCAGCAGATGATAAGCCTCCGCCACCAAATCCTCCGACGTCGTATTATAGTAGTTACGAATATAGTTTCCTTTCTTACCCGCAGTATTAAATACGCCAACGGTGCAGGCCCATAGAACGAGCGCGGTTTTCTCCGGATGGATATCGGATCGCACGGAGCCTTCCGCCATTCCTTTGTTCAAAATTCCGATCAAACGGCCCATGACCTGTTCGCCGAGCTCGTAACACGCTTCCCGGGACGGGTCCGGAACGTCATTCTTAAAATCAAGCTCTCCGTTCTCGTATTCCATGATCGCGCGAAAATAGTCGGGATGCGTGAGGCTGAACCGATGTAATG
The DNA here is from genome assembly GCF_014947195.2 of Paenibacillus rhizolycopersici. Classification (NCBI taxonomy): domain Bacteria; kingdom Bacillati; phylum Bacillota; class Bacilli; order Caryophanales; family Paenibacillaceae; genus Paenibacillus; species Paenibacillus rhizolycopersici. Next base: position 188,547 of record NZ_JADCNN020000003.1, read on the forward strand.
TCAAGGCCATCTGCTTGAGTTCTCCAATGGCATCGGTACGGTCTTTTTTCTCCGTGTCGTCTCTCAACATTTGGAGCAGTTGTTTGTACCCTCGGGTCATGATTTCGAAATAGAGCTGTTCCTTACTGCTAAAGTAGATATATAGCGTCCTTTTGCTGAATTCTGCCGCTCTCGCGACATCGTCCATCGTTGCTAGATCGTACCCTTTTGCAAAAAACACCTTTTCCGCCGCCTCGATCATTTCCTGCCTGCGCAGCTCGCGGGCTTTCTCTTTGCGCTCCTGGCTCCCCAATGGAATCCCTCCACAAATTGCACTATAGTGCAACAAAGTAAACTATAAGTTTACTTTAAATTATAGTTTCCTTTCATTTCCTGTCAACCCTAGTTCATCGGTACCCGAGGGGCCTGGGCATCCATGCAAACAGCCCCCATCAAGAGATGGGGGCCGTGATCCTTGCTAGGAGTTATCCACGGAACATGGCAACGATCCATTCCAACAGCGGTTTCCACATCTTCGGATATTCCTGGGCGATCAATGACCTCACCTGATCGGCATGAATGCTGGCAAAGTCATCGTTTTGGATAGCCAGCGTATACGCTCCTCTGACAGCGTCTCCGATGGCTATATGCCCGCTGGCATACCCCCCGATGGCAATCCGGGAGGCGATGGCCAGACCGCCAAAAGCATAAACACCGATAGACAAGCCGCCGAAGGCCAGTACGCCGATCGCAACCCCGCCGGCAGCGACAAAACCGGCTGCAAACCCACCAGCTGCCAGGAGTATGGCCAACGCTAGCGCGCCAAGACTGACCAGTCCCGCCGACACCACACCAAGGCATAGACCGCCAAGCGCGAGAAGACCAAGCGAAACAGTACCGATGGCAATATTACCGATCGCAATGACACCCTTCGCTACATACATGCCGCGTCCTACATTAATGTGAATGAGCGGCACACCAAACCAGGTCGTTTTACTTTTGTATTCATAATGAACTCGATAGCGAGTAGTTTGAACATTTGACCCCAAGGGCAGCTCCTGTTGTTCCGATTGTACACCCCGGACCAAATGATCCATGCTCACTTGAAACAACTCGCATAAGGCAATCAATTTATCCGTTTCCGGGTACGATTGACCCGACTCCCACTTCGAAACGGCTTGCCGCGATACTCCGATCGCTTCGGCCAAATTTTCCTGGGACATCCCTTTTTGCTTCCGATAGTTCTGCAGCTTCTCTGCAAAATCCATGTTCATCACCTCGCCTCCATCATATCCGCTCCAGCATTCCCGAACTATCAAGCGAAGCTGGCAATCTGTCAACCACCGGTTGCGATTGGCCGCATTAAAGGGTTATTGCTCGGGAAATGACCGCTATCCCCAGTATAAACCAGCCTGCGAAGCGGCTCCGTGATATTTTCAGCAAGGAAATGAGTGGTGGAGGATCTGACTTGAGAACAGCGAGGCAGCAAGCACGAAGTTAACGCTTCGGCAACCGGCGGAACGCCAGCAGGAGGAGCAGCAGCATGCCGATATAACCAAACAACGGATACAAGTACGTTAATAAGTAGGAAAAGCCTGCCTGACTGATCAGAAAGCAAGCAAGCAACACGGTGAGCAGGGTTGCGTTTTTGGGCACCTTGTAGAGGCTTTGCAACTGCCTTGTGACCCCAAACACGTTTCCGATCAACGTCGTAAAGATCTCCCCGTAGATCACCAGAAGAAAGAGGACATGCAAGAACGCTCCCAGATCACGGACGATTTCCGCCATCGGAATGTCATAGCTGAGCATCTCGGGCATTCGTGAATTCAGGGCAAAATGGTAAACCATCAGCATCGCCCCCAAACCGATGCCCCCCCATATCCCTCCCCATTTCAAAGTGCTCTCATCCCGGACCTCACTGCCTAACGGAACCATTACCGCCTGGATGAAGGCAAAATTCAATGCGGCGTAAGTAAACGGGCTTAGCGCCCAGCGGAAGTCCCCCAACTGCTGCAGTTGCCAGTCGTTGATCCCCAGCAGGCTCTCCGGCTGAATCGCTCGGAAGGCAATCAAGCTCGTGAATAGAAGGATCATGGGAACGACAAGCGCATTGACGATCACGATGCCGTTCATTTCCTTCGTCATGACCAGGTAACTTAAACCGATGCTGATCACGATCCCCAGTTGATAAGGAAGATGGAGCTGCTCCGCGAAGATGGAACCGGTGCCGGACAACATTACGGCGGTAACCCCAAGCAAAATCAGCAAAGTCAAAAAGTTGGCTACCTTGCCGAAGAAGCGGCCAAACAAATGATCATTAAATTCCTGGTACGAAAAGGCTTGAATCCGATGGGCGTAAATCATCATTTTCGTCCCTAGCCACATAAACAGAAAGGTTGTGACAACGATCCCCGCCGTTCCAACCGGGCCGTACAGGGTGAAAAACTGCATGATCGATTGTCCCGATGCAAACCCCGCACCCACGACGGTACCGATATAGGTCACGGCAATTTGAAATATTTTCACCCATCGATCGTTCATATATCCTCCACAATTACCATTTTTTACTCTTTTGTACTTTCATCCTATGTCCAAGCTCTGCCTTCTATTCTCGAAATAAAATAGAGGAATCTCTGGCCGAAATGCAGTACATTTAGGAGGAAACCTATCTCAACGACGCGGAGTGAGCTACGTGAAATCGTTCTATCAAAATTGGAAACTGGATCCGGAGCTTCCGATGGACATCTATCAAAGCACCAACATCACGTTTTATCCCCATTTTCATGCCGAGATCGAGTTTATTTATGTCATATCCGGAGCGATTCGGATCGGTGTGAACGAAGAGAGCCGCATGCTCCGGCAAGGTGACATGGTGGTCTGCGGCAGCAACGACATCCACTACTTTGACAGTCGGGGATTGGAATCGGAAATCATGATTCTCATCTGTAAGCCAGAATGGATCACCATGACTAAGAGCTGGCCACTCGACTTTCGGTTCACTTCTCCTTATATTCCGGCGAATACCCCAGGGCTGGAAAGGGTACAAAAGATACTGGAAGAGCTCATCCGAGAGAAAAACGAAAGACAACCCGGTTACCCGCTACTCCTGAAAGCCGGGATTGCGAGGTTATACGGAAGCTTGCAAAGATACGTAGATACCCATCCATTGGATCGTTCTACCAAGGAGAAGTACGAATCCCGCCGCGCACGGATGCAGCAAATTTTGTCCTATATCGAGAATCATTATCGCGAAGAATTAAACGTTGCGGTGATGGCGGAGCGTTTTTCGATGGAACCCTCTCATTTCAGCCGGTCCTTCAAAGCCGCTATCGGCATGAACTTCAAAACCTACCTCAACACGGTTCGAGTGTTAAGCGCCGAGCACCAGCTGTTGACCAGCGACCTCAGCATCATGGAAATCGCCCTGGAATGCGGCTTCAGCAGTATTCGCACCTTCAATCGGGTCTTTAAGGAACTGCGAGGCAACATCCCTTCCAGCCTGCGCCACCCGGAAAGCTAAAGTTCTCACAAAAAGCCGGAAAACGCATATTTTGTCCAGGATTCCACATAAACTGGCGAGAGAAATCTGAGGAATCTATTTATAATGATTCTTGAAATAACAGCAATTACCATACCCGCGAAACGGAGGAATTCGATGAACCCGCTGCGTGTCGGAATGATCGGTTACAAGTTTATGGGCAAAGCCCACAGCAACGCCTATCGGGCGTTGCCGATGTTTTTCCCCGGTGCCTTAAAACCGGAAATGGCCGTATTGTGCGGCCGTAACGAGGAAGCGGTGCAGGAGGCCGCAAATCGCTTGGGGTGGCGCGAAATCGCCACGGATTGGCATGAACTTGTTGCCAGGGACGATATCGACCTGATCGACATCAATGCTCCCAGTGACGCTCATAAGGAAATCGCGCTGGCGGCGGCCCGGGCGGGTAAGCATATTTTTTGCGAAAAACCGTTAGCGCTTACATTAAAGGATTCTCGCGAGATGCTGGCTGCTGCCGAAGCAGCCGGCGTCGCCCATATGGTCGGATTCAACTATCGCTTCTCCCCGGCGGTCAAGTTGGTCAAGGAGCTGGTGCAAAGCGGCCGGTTGGGTAAAATCTATCATTTCCGGGCCTGGTTCCTTCAGGATTGGATCCTCGATCCGTCCTTTCCGCTCGTTTGGCGGCTACAAAAGGACGTTGCGGGTTCGGGCTCGCACGGCGATTTAGGCGCGCATCTGATCGACCTGGCCCACTATTTGGTCGGAGACATCCGTGAGGTGATCGGCATAAGCGAGACGTTTATCAAGGAGCGGCCGCTGGCCGAGAACATGACGGGACTCAGCGCCAAGAGCAGCGCGAATGCGCCGAAGGGGCCGGTCACGGTCGACGACGCCACGCTGTTCCTGGCCCGGTTCGCGAACGGGGCGTTGGGCAGCTTTGAGGCGACGCGGTTTGCCGCTGGCCACCGCTCGACGAATGCGTTTGAAATCAACGGCAGTCTGGGCAGCGTGAAATTCGACTTCGAGCGAATGAATGAGCTTGAGGTGTATTTCACCTCGGACGACGCCGATGTTCAGGGCTTCCGCCGCGTCCTTGCGACCGATCCGGCACATGCCTATGCCGAAGCGTGGTGGCCGCCGGGGCACACGATTGGATTCGAGCACACGTTTACGCACGAAATGCTCGAGCTGACCTCGGCGATCCGCGAAGGCCGCCAGCCGGTGCCAAGCTTCCGCGAAGGCGTACAATGCCAGGCGGTGCTGGAAGCGGTGGAGCGCTCGGTCGCGGAACGGCGTTGGGTCGACATTTCGGAGATGTGAGTCAGTTGGAGACCCCATGAGTCCGGAGCTTCAGCCTGCAAATGTGGCCCGACCCAGGAGCGGGTCGTGGCGTGGGAGTGCGGAGTGGTGCCTGTTGCGGGAACGTGTGCGAGAGCGAGTGCGTGCGCGGGAGTGCGTGTGCGGGAGTACGGCGCGGGAGTGCGGCGCGGGAGTGCGTGTGCGGGAGTACGGCGCGGGAGTGCGGTACCGGAGTACGGCGCGTAAGTTCTACCCGGGGTGCGGCGCGCCTAACGGACCGTAGCGACCTTATTTGCCCATTTCCCGGCTATTTCCCGCTGTAACGGACTCCAAAGACCTTATTAGACTCTCATCGCATACATTTAGCTGGTTTTATCCCAAATAAGGTCTCCTCGGTCCGTTAGATTTCGCAACTGCACGCACGCAGGTAAATAACGTCTCTGGTGTCCGTTAGCAACTAGATGAGCCACTGAAATGTGTTCGGAGGAAACATACCTTAGAGGAGAGAAGGAAAATCAAGATGAAAAAAGCATTAATCGTCTGGGGCGGCTGGGATGGACATGAGCCGGAGCAGGTAGCTGGAATTTTCGCCGGCGTTCTGCGAGAACATGCATTCGAGGTGGAGGTCTCCGATACCTTGGAGGTTTTTGCCGATGCGGAAAAGCTGCTTGGTCTTGATCTAATCGTACCGGTGTGGACGATGGGAACCATCGACCAGGGGCTGGTAAATAATGTGTCGGCAGCGGTACAAGCGGGAACCGGCCTGGCCGGTTGCCATGGCGGGATGTGCGATTCGTTCCGGAACAACGTCGATTGGCAATTTATGACCGGCGGACAATGGGTTGCCCACCCTGGTAATGACGGTGTGGACTACAAGGTTGAAATCATCGCCAATTCCAGTCCGTTAGTGGAAGGGATCGAGGATTTCCGCGTCCAGACTGAGCAGTATTACCTCCATGTCGACCCCGCGGTTGAGGTGCTAGCGACCACCCGTTTCCCGGTCGTTGACGGACCTCACCGCCTCAATAAGCCGGTTGATATGCCGGTCGTGTGGACGAAGCGCTGGGGCATCGGACGAGTCTACTATAATTCGCTAGGTCATCACGCGGATATCGTGGACCTGCCTCCGGTGAAGGAAATGATGACTCGCGGGATGCTGTGGGCAGCGGAAGGCAAGCGGCTTGCCCTGGAATCGCAAGGCGGCAATGGACAGCTCCAGCACAATTATACGGGCATGGGGGACAGCCAATAATGGACAAAATCAAGGTAGGGATTATCGGCTGCGGCAAAATCAGCGGCATTTACATGGAAAATTGCGCAAAGTTCGAGGCGCTTGATCTTGTGGCCTGTGCCGACCTCGATGTGAACCGGGCGCGGGAGCAGGCCAAACAATACAACGTCCCCCAAGCCTGCTCGGTTGACGAGTTGCTGCAAGATCCCGACATTCAGATCGTGATCAACCTGACCATTCCGGCGGCACATGCCGAGGTTTGCCTGAGAGCATTGGATTCCGGCAAACATGTGTACGTGGAGAAGCCGCTGGCCGTAACCCGTGAGGAAGGCTTGGCCGTCCTCGAAGCAGCCCGCCGCAACGGGCTCATGGTCGGCAGCGCGCCGGAGACGTTTTTCGGCGCCGGAATCCAGACGGCGCTGAAGCTGATTCAGGACGGGACCATTGGCCGTCCCGTGTCGGCGGCTGCGTTTATGATGAGCCGCGGGCACGAGTTCTGGCATCCAGACCCGGAATTTTATTATGCCAAAGGCGGAGGACCGATGTTTGATATGGGTCCCTACTATTTGACGGCACTGATTCAGTTACTGGGTCCGATTCAACGTATCGCCGGGATGACCGGCAAAGCGCTGAAACAACGTACGATCACTAGCGAGAAAAAGTACGGGCAATCGATTGAAGTCGAGGTGCCCACTCATGTCACGGGTACGCTGCAATTTGCGTATGGAGCGATTGCTACGCTAACCACCAGCTTCGATATTTTTGGTGGCAGCACGCTGCCCCCGATCGAAATTCATGGGACCGAAGGCACGTTGCTTGTGCCTGATCCGAATTCCTTCGGCGGCCCGGTCAAACTCCGCCGGATCGGCGAGGAAGTCTGGACCGAGGTCCCGCTGCTCCCTGGCTATGCCGAGAACAGCCGCGGCATCGGCCCGGCCGACATGGCGAGCGCCTTACTGCACTGCCGGCCGCACCGCGCCAGCGGCGAGCTGGCCTACCACGTGCTGGAGGCGATGTGGGGTTTCCACGATGCCTCCGATGCGGGCACCTACTATGAGATGCAAAGCACCTGTACCCCACCCGCCGCATTGCCGGTGGGCCTGGAGCCGTATCAACTCGATTAGCCGGATAACTAGCTGACGAAACCTAATCGCAAAGAACCCCCGAGCTTCTTTCCGTTCGGGAGTTCTTTTTTTAGTATAGTCCAAACTATGCGCGCCATATAGATGAACAGCGATTTATGGAGAGGAATGGGGAACTATGGCCGCTAATAAGCAACGTCCCTTTATATTTGTGACGATCAAAGCGTCTACGATCCGAAACATCTTTGTTCTGGATCTCATTGCAGGGACCGGAATTTACTACTTGATCAAGTTGGTAACCGCCAGCGTGCTGTTGGGCTCGGTTGGCAGCGCTTTGGGGACGGAGGCGATGAAGCGAATACCCATAGCGCGGTTGATTCAAATGAACCGGAGCATCTCCCCTGTAAAAAAAGCGGATCGTCACTAATTCGACGATCAGCCTTTTCAACCGGCGATTCCCCCCGCCGTGTTACAACACCGACGACGTGCCGCCGTCGATGTTGACCGCCGTGCCCGTCACATACGACGCGGCCTCGGAGACCAGGAAGGCGATCACCTTCGCCGCCTCCTCTACCTGGCCAATCCGCCCCAGCGGGATGCCATGGCGCGGATCGGTCGCGAACTGCTCCCAGGTGAGGTCGGGCGCGGCTTGGCGCCATTTTCGCTCGATCTGGTCGCTGCGGACCAGCCCGATGCATACCGCATTCACGCGGATGCGGTCGGCAGCTAGGTCCTTGCTCATCGCCTTCGTGAGGGCCAGGCCGGCTGCCCGGCTAACCGATGTCGGCAAAGAAGAAGCTCCCGGCGCCTTGCCGCTGATCGCGGTGACGTTTAGGATCGCGCCGCCCCCGGCTTCACGCAGATAGGGAACGGCAGCCCGGGAGAAGTTCACTGTCCCGAGCACCTTTAGATCCAGATCCGCTCCCCAGGTCTCCGCCTCGACTTGCTCGAAAGGCCCTGCGGCCGACGTTCCGGCGTTGTTGATGACAATATCGAGCCCGCCAAATTGCTTCGCCGCCTGCTTCACCGCCCGGCGCGCATCCTCACCCGAAGCGACGTCGGCGACGAGAACAAGCGGTTCAACCCCCGTCTTCGCATGGATGGTCGCGGCCGCTTCCCGCAGCGGCCCTTCTCCCCGCGCGACGATGGCTACTTGAGCCCCTTCCGCAGCTAGCATGAGGGCTGTAGCAAGACCAATGCCCTTGCTGCCGCCGGTAATCATTGCCCGTTTCCCTTGCAAACCAAGATCCACTTGATTTCCTCCTCGTCGATTTATTCTTTCTTATTCAGAATCATCTACGTTTAGGTTAACCCTTTAGCCTTCAAATACTCCGCCTTATAAGCCGCCGCCTTCTGGGCGATCAGCGTCAGGTCGTTCTTCTTCACCGCTTCGTTCGTCAAGTCCGAGCCAATGCCGACAGCCACCGCCCCGGCTAGGATCCATTCGCCGAGATTCGCCAGCGAGACCCCGCCGGTAGGCATGAGGTTTGCCTGCGGCAGCGGTCCCTTGACGGCCTTGATCATCGACGGATCGTAAAGATTGCCCGGGAACAGCTTCACGATGTCCGCCCCCAGCTCCAGCGCTTCCTGGATTTCTTTGATCGTCATGCATCCAGGCATCACCGGAATGCGGTAACGGTTACACAATCTCACCGTGTCCGGGTTCAAGGATGGCCCGACGACGAACTGAGCGCCGCTCAGAATCGCCGCCCGCGCCGTTTCGGGATCAAGCACCGTCCCCACGCCAATAATGGCATATCGGGATTCATCCTGCGTGTCCCAGGTGTATTTGCGGGCTAGCTCCTCGATCGCCCGTAAAGCAAACGGAATCGTCATCGTGACTTCGATGACTTTAATACCGCCGGCAATCGCCTGCTCGGCCATTTGCACGACTTCCTCCGGAGTTTCACCACGCAACACGGCGACAACGCCTTCTTGCATGATTTTTTGCGTAAGCTGCAGCTTCTTCATCCTTTAACCCTCTTTCTCACGATTACGTTGTCTTAACCCTCTACAATGAATAAGAATAGGACTCCAAATCAACACGCTGGCCGTTCACCCGTCGATCCCCCGGAAGCCCCGGACCTTCAACCCGAAGAGATAGCTTGGCTTCCTCGGCATAAGTAACGTACGTCACACCGATTCTTCCCGCACTTCCACCAACTTCGAATTGAGGCGAACAGGACCTCAAGGCTGAGGCGAACTCATCCAAACCGGCGATGCCTCGCTGAGTCGCTTCCGGTACGCCAAGGGCTTCCACTACGATGCCAACGCAGCGTCCATCCGCCACAACTTGCAGATAACCGTTCCGATCCTGTACCTGGTAAGCCCCCGATACATACACGGCAAAATACGTCTCTTCGACCTTTCCGAATATACCATTCGCTGCAAACTGCCATTCTCCTTCCGGAAGCACGCCATTGACCGGTTCCGTCGCGTCTTCCGGCAGTGAGTATACAGCCATAACGACGTTCTTATGATACAGCACATCCGTCCACCCACTTTGATGGCGCGGGTCGTTGCCCGCGGGATCATAACCTTTGCCGGGATGAAAAAAATACAGCTGATTTCCCTTCTCGCCGCGGACCGGCAAGCTGAATAACCAACGCAGCTGCTCGTTGTCGAATTCCTCGACTCTCTCCCACATCCCCCCTACCCCAAATTGGCCGGTGAGATAAGCATAGGAATGAAGTCGATGCTTCACACCGCCGATCTCTTTAAGAAGAACGGCTCGGGCTTCGAAGGGTTCATTCTGCTCCAGCGCCCGATGCCGGGCTCGTAGGGGCGCTTCGTAGAAGAGAAATCCGGCATACTCTGTGCGTGGCATCGCTTCCGGCAATTCGAAATCGCCGAATTGCACATAGTCGTGCAGGACGTTGGCGTCCCGCGGCGCATCATGCGGCCAGCCTCGGGCATGGGCCCCCACCCAGGCCCCTTTGAAATAATACACCGCTCGAACGTTCCATAAATGGTTGAGTATCTCGGAGAGTTCGTCCTTGACCTCCGCGTCATCCATCAGCGCCCACGCGCAGGTAAACGCCTGAATCCAATGCCAGAACCACGGCAAAGCCCCGTATTCGGCCATACCCTCAAGGCGAAGTTGGGCAAGCGTTTGTCGCAGGCATTCCCTTCCATCCGCAAACAATGCCGCATCCCTATATCGCTGTCCAAAGATCAGCTTCGCAGCCGTATACTTCGCCTCATGATGGTTGTACTCCCGTAAAGGTTTGCGATAAAATCCGCTGCGGTACACATGGGACAAGGCCTCCTCGAACCGCGTAGCCACCTCCGGGCTCAGGTGCTCCCCATAGTTCTGCGCGAAATACACCATCAAGCTGCCCATCAGTTCCACCGGCAGCACATGAGGCGTTGCCAGTTCCGGAGCCGGATCAAGCCCCAGTGGCCAATGGCCGTACAACGGGCTAGCCGCCACCCGATCCTGCAGTAGAAGCACACGCAGCAGCACCTTCTCCGCCAGTTGCCGGCCTTCCACGCGATCAAACGACGACGTTTCTTCCGAGTCGACGGCGGCTGCAAATAAATAGGAGGCGTAATAAAAGTTGTCCCGAATATCGCCGTGAAACCACAGCCCGCTGGCTAGGAGAGGCTGACGCCACGCATACTCGGCCGCTCGATGGACGATTTCTCCCATTCTTGCTCGATAAAGATTCATCAAATAGCGCCCCTTCCCCCACATCCTATCATGGTTCCCTCGGCGGCTAAAGCCGGTGAATCCACGATTTGTTACGGCAATCCTCTGAACTTCTGCGAGCTTCCTTCTCTAGATGTAACCCCTTGCAAAATGAACCAAAATGGATTAATGTGAACGTATATGAACATTATACACCAAAATGAACGTGAAAAGGAGAGATTTTACATGGAACGTCGCTACGCTTCGCATCCCAATGAGGTCAAGCAATTCGATACGGATCGGCTGCGCAAGGAATTCCACATCCCCACCTTGTTTACGCCGGATCGCCTGGAGCTGGTACTCACGCATGAAGACCGGCTGATTATCGGCGGTGCCGCCCCGGTGAAGCAGGAAGTTAAGCTGGAGACCGATCTGAAGGAACTGGGGGTCGCCTACTTCCTCGAACGGCGTGAACTTGGAGCCATTAATGTAGGCGGGCCGGGATCGATCCTTGTCGACGGTACGGAATACGATCTGAACAACAAGGATTGCTTGTACGTCGGCAAAGGCTCGCGCGAGGTAATTTTCAGAAGCAAGGATGTGGCGAAGCCAGCGAAATTCTATTTAAATTCGGCCCCGGCGCATCTGGAGTTCCCTACGGCCAAAACAACGCTAGCGGAAGCCGAATCCGGTGCGCTTGGTTCGATCGAGAACTCGAACGACCGTACTATTCACCGATTCATTCATGAGAACGGCCTGCAAAGCTCTCAGCTCGTGATGGGGATGACCCAGCTCAAGACCGGCAACATGTGGAACACGATGCCTGCCCATGTTCATCCACGCCGGATGGAAGCTTATATGTACTTCGATTTGGCGGACGACGCCGTTGTATTTCATCTAATGGGCGAACCCAGCGAAACCCGGCATATCGTGATGCGCAACGAGCAAGCCGTCATCTCGCCGAGCTGGTCGATTCATAGCGGGGTCGGAACTAGCAATTATACGTTTATTTGGGGAATGGCCGGCGATAACAAAGCCTATGCGGACATGGACGCGGTTCCCATGAAAGACTTGAAATAAGAAAGAGTGAAATCTAGCATGAATCAAATTCGACGTTATGAAAAAATCATGGAGGTTCTGCTGACGCAAAAGGAAGTGACGGTGGCGGAATTAAGCGAGAGCCTGGGTGTGACCGGCAAGACGATCCGGGAGGATCTCGCCAAGCTGGAGGAGCAAGGGCTTCTGGTGCGCGTGCATGGCGGAGCCATGCTTGCCCAAAGCGATCAGTACGGCATCCTGCCGTCCAAAGAGCCGCTGGCGAAACATGCCGAGGAGAAAAGCGAAATCGCCCAGCTCGCCTTAGCCCACATCCAGGAGGGCGACATTATCGCGCTGGACGGCGGCAGCACCACGCTGGAGATGGCCCGGCGTCTCGAGAATCGGCCTCTGACCGTTGTCACCAACGACGTGTACATTATCAGCGAGCTGGCGGCCAAAGACCAAATCCGTCTCGTCGTGCCGGGGGGCTACCGCGTCCGCAATATGCTGGCCGGTCCGGAGTCCGCAGCGTACGTTCGCCAGTTAAATATCCAGAAGGCTTTTATCTCGGCGACCGGCATCCACCCGGAACACGGGCTGTCGATTTATACCGGTGATTTAATTGATTTCAAACGGGCTTTGATCGAAACGTCCCGGGAAGCGATCGCGGTCATGAACCATCAGAAGTTCGGGCAGACGGCGCTCCGCACCTTCGCTTCGCTCAGCGAAATCTCGCGTATCATCACCGATCGCGGCCTCCCTGCTGAAACGTCACTACCGTACGAGCGTGCCGGCGTAACGATCGAATGGAAAGACGAATAACGAACGATATTTTAAGGAGGAGCGTATACTCATGAATCGATTTGATTTAACAGGCAAAACGGCCCTCGTCACCGGGGCAGCCGGCGGACTCGGTCAGGGCATCGCTGTCGGGTTAGCTGAAGCCGGTGCCAACGTCGTTTGCGCCTCGCTGAGCAGCAGCGCGGAGACAGTAAGCATGATTACGGCCTTGGGCCGTAAAGCTTCGGAAATCGTGGTGGACCTCAGCGATCACAACAAATTGCAGGAGACCTTCGACGAGGCGCTGAAGCTTACGGGAGCGGTCGATATTCTAGTAAACAACGCCGGGATCATTCGTCGAACACCCGCCAAGGACCACAGCGAGAAGGATTGGCTTGACGTGATCAACATTAACCTGAACACGGTATTCCTGCTGTCGCAAATCGCCGGGCGCCACATGATCGAACGCGGCAGCGGCAAAATGATCAACATCTGCTCGATGTTATCTTACCAAGGCGGAATCAACGTACCTGGCTATACGGCCAGCAAACATGGGGTTGCAGGACTAACCAAAGCGTTCGCCAATGAATGGGCTTCCTACGGTTTGCAGGTCAACGGCATTGCTCCTGGTTACATGGCGACAGACAACACGGCGCCGATTCGGGCCGATGAGAACCGGAAGGCCTCGATCACGGATCGGATTCCAGCCGGACGTTGGGGAACTCCGGAGGACGTAAAGGGCCCGGCGGTCTTCCTCGCCTCCGCCGCCTCCGACTATTTGAATGGCCATATCCTTTGCGTCGACGGCGGATGGATGGCAAGATAAGTTAATATCGATTTCACCAGCAGGCAGCTCCGAGTATTTCCAACGGCGGCTGCCTGTTTCCGATTTGTTAATACAACACTCTCCATAAGTAGAAGGTCGCGTACGACAGCCACGGTTTCCAACCTTCCGCCCAGGCCAAGAGCTCCTTTGCGGCCGGTTTCCGGTCCATCCCAAGCACATGCTTGACCGCATTCTGCAAACCTACATCGTCAACCGGAAAGGCATCCGGCATTCGGAGGCAACGCATCAGCACATAATTGGCCGTCCACGGACCGATGCCGCGGATACCGACGAGCCGCTTCTCCGCTGCTTTCACCCCGCCCGACGCCCGTAGCCCCTCCTTCGTCAGTTCTCCCGAGGCAATCAATTGGGCCGTGCCGAGCAGATACTCGGATTTGTTCCGGGTCATGCGGATCCCCTCCAAATCCTGGACGGTCAAACCAGCGATGTCTCGGGCGGACGGAAATACAAGGTACCGTTCTCCTTCGCAGTCGACATGCCGGCCGAACTGCTCCACAAGCCGCCGTTTCAGCGTGTAGGCAAATGCCAGGTTGATCTGCTGGCCAATGATTCCCCAGGCTAAGGCTTCGAACAAATCGGGAATGCCGATATTGCGCAGTCCGTAGAAGGAATCCACCGTTCCCTGAAGCAATGCATCCCTTCGCGCCATCTCATAAAACGGACGCAAATCGGTATCCAAATCGAACCAGTCCCTTACGTAACGCGCGGCCTCTTCGCGATCCTGCTTCCGGGAAGGAGCCGTGCCGCCGAGGAATCGAACCTTCAAGGCCTCGCTCCCCTCCGCGCTGATTTCCATCACGGGAGTCGCTCCGGATTCCAGCGGAACAGCCTTGTACAGCCGCTGGTTGTCAATCCGCGACAAGCATTCATTGGATGACCGCGACAAGTACTTCACATTTTCGGCAAAACTGAATTCCTCGGGTACCGACAGCCTTAATATAGACCCCTGATCTTCCCACTCCGCATTCGGCTTTCCTGAATCTAACTGACCGATGACACTTCCTCCTCGCTTTGAACAACGCTTTACTCCTATAGTTTTAACACGATTCGCGTTCGAATCCATTTCGTTATCTTGCTTTTCCATTCGAAAAACATGACGAGGCAGCCTTTGCAAAGGTATACTAAGGCAGGAGGTGAGGTCACCCATGACGATGACCAGCGGGGATTATCCAACCGCCAGTGAAACAGAATGGCAGGCGATCATCCAAAACGATGCCTCACAGGACGGTCGCTTTTTCTACGCGGTCGCCAGCACGGGGATCTTCTGCCGGCCCTCATGCAAATCGAAGCCGCCCAAACGGGAAAACGTCCGGATATTCGCCAGTGCCGAGCAAGCCAAGGCCGCCCGTTTCCGCCCTTGCAAGCGCTGCAAACCCGACGGACAACCGCTGCCGGACCGGGAATGGGTGGGGCAAATCGCCGACTACATCGACCGCCATTATGACGAGAAGCTTACGTTGGAACTTCTGGCCGACATGTGCCACGGCAGTCCGTACCATCTGCAACGCACTTTTAAACGCGTCATGCAAATGACGCCGGTCGAGTACATCCAGCGGCGCAGAATCGAAGCGGCCAAGCGCGCGCTGCTCCATACGCGACGCACGGTTGCGGATATTGCCCTCGAAGTGGGGATCGGCAGCCCATCGTACTTTATCACCTTGTTCAAAAAAACGACCGGAATCACGCCAAACGAATATCGGAATTCGCAGGCGGGATCGCCGACCTAGCGAAAATTATCGTTGTTCACGGCTATATTCAATCAAGCCTGGAGGTGTATTACCCATGAAAACCAACCAACCCCAACCCATATATTGGTCACGGCTCAACGATGGCCAATGGACCCTGTACCTCGCCGCCACCGGCGATGGCCTGGCGTACGTCGGCTCTTTCGGCCGGCCATTCGAAGAACTAGCCGTATGGGCCGGCCGCCGCTTCCCAGGGAGTCCGCTCATGCAGGACGAGCAGCGCCTGGCACCCTACGCCGCTCAACTGACGGAGTATTTGGCGGCCAAACGCGAACGTTTCACCCTCCCCTTCGATTTGCGGGGAACGGCGTTTCAACTCGCGGTATGGGAGGCGCTTTGCGACATTCCCTTCGGGCAGACCCGTTCTTACACGGATATCGCCGAGGCCATCCGAAAACCGTCCTCCGTCCGCGCCGTTGGTACGGCGATCGGAGCCAACCCGCTGCTGATCACCGTTCCCTGCCATCGGGTAATCGGTAAAAACGGCGCGCTCACCGGCTACCGCGGCGGCCTGGAGATGAAGACCCGGCTGCTTGATTTGGAACATGCGGCCTTCACAGGCAGCCGCCGATGAGCCGAAGCGAACGCCGCGCTCCCAAGGCAGCCGCGATTGGGTACCGCGCGGCCGAGCGCTCCTAAGAAACAACCAAGCCGCCGAAACTTTGCTCCGGCGGCTTGGGCGTGAGGGGATGCAGCAAAAACAATAAAATGATCACGTTAACATTCTAGGCTAATTTCATCTCCGTCGGAAGAGTTAGTTGAAGTCTTTACCGCTCTACATGCCCTTTACCGGACAGCAAACGATCAATCTCCGCCGCGCTCGGCAGTCCTTCCCAATCGCCAACGGCCTGAATGACTTGGGCCCCGACCAGATTACCTAGGCGAACGGCCTCAACCATGCTGTATCCGCGCACCACGCCGGCCAGAAATCCAGCGCAAAATCCATCGCCCGCTCCCACCGTGTCGATCACGTGCTCTACCTTATAATAAGGGACAGAGGTCAAATGGCCTTGTTCCAGCACGAAGGTACAGTCGTCTCCGCCTTTGATAATGCTAATGGCTGACAGCTCCTGCAGCTTCCCGATAATCGTATCCACCGAATCGGTCTCGTATAACAACTTCAATTCATCGAGCCCCGGCAGGAAATAATCCGCCTTCATCGCAAGCGGTAACAACACCTTGCGCGCGTCCTCGATGCTCCATAACTTCAAGCGCAAGTTGGGATCGAAGCTGACCTTCACCCCATGCCGTTTGGCGATATCTACCGCCGCATGGGCGGTTTCCACGCAGGAGGCGCTAAGCGCAGGCGTAATGCCGGTTAAGTGCAGCACCTTGGCCCCGGCGATATACGACTCGTCCAGATGCTCCAGACGCATGAAGCTGGCCGCGGATAACTTGCGGTAATAATAGACCGAGCTATTGCCTGCCACGTTCTCCCGTACCATCATGCCCGTAGGCGCTTCGTCCGTCAACCGGACGCGGCTCACATCGACACCTTCGCCACGGATCACCTTCAGAATACGTCGGCCAAACGGATCGTCCCCAAGGCGGCCGCACCATCCCGAGGTTTGCCCCAGACGGGCCAATCCGATTGCCACGTTGGATTCCGCACCCCCAAACGATGGCGAGAGAGCGCTTGCATATTCCAGCCCTTTGCCCCCTTCCGCGATCAACAAGGCCATGCTTTCGCCGAACGTGACGACTTCCGGGCTTCCCGGTTTCGGTCTAGTTTCACTGAACGAATTCATTTTCAGATTCACACCTTCTTTTGGATTCAGTTTGTTATCATTATCTCATGTCCGGTCTCTGAAAACTATAATAATAGGCATAATATGAAAAAAAGCCAATCCACCCTTCGGGTTGCCCCGGATGAACCGGCTTGTTCAACGTTCGGAAGTGCCCCAACTCTCGCGACAGCCTAACCCCCAACCCCATTCTCATAGGCTGTGAGATGACCGTCATAACTGAGGCTGCTGCCGAGCCCCCCTGTGCCGAAACTAAAGATCAGCGTGAGTGCCAAGATCCATTTCCGCACCTTTCAACACCTCCCCCATCAAGACTTCGTACTCTTTCAGCTGTTCGGACGAAACAAAGCTTCGATACTGCTCAAACAGCGGGACCATTTTCATAAAAAACTCCTTATTCTTCTGAGCAACGGCATATTTGAGCGCATAGATCAATTTCTCCAATCCTTCCGCGATTTTCTGTTCTCGCAGCAAATACATGGCCAGCTGGTAGTTTAAATCCAGGTACCGGTCCTTATTGACGGCAGAAACATAGTAATTCGGAAACTGGTTATATAAATCCGTATTCACGGGAAACTCTTTTAATACGTCGTCGATCAGAAAACCGTTAAGGTTCGCCGCTTCGACAATGATCCTCAAACTGGGAAGAACCTCATAGGGATGCTCTTTGAGGAAGTCGATATATTCCGGAAGGATGGCCTCATTTCCATTCAAAATCTCCAGATTGTACCGGTTTGCTCTGGCCCAAACCTTAAATTTCCCGACCTCTTTCCAACCCGTTTCGTTTAGGCCTTCAAACCAGCTTAAATTCGCGTATTCGGCCACGCAGGCCAACGCTTCGCCGTACCTCCCCTGATGCTCCAAGGCCGAGCCTTTCAACAAATACCCTTGACCGTAATAGACCACCAGGTGACGTTCACAATGCAGTTCGTGATAAGGGTTCGCAGACGCCGTTTTGCGGCTCGTTTCATAGATACGCCGGGCCAGCGTTTGCAATTCCTCGGCAAATCTAACGACATAAGACCACTTTTGCAGCGTGTAATAGGCATTCGCCAGATGAAGCAGCCCGTCGAGTTGAAGATCCTCCGGAAGCCGGTTGCGGTACGGCTCGAACCAGGTCGCGGACCGCAGATTCGATTCCGCGTCATCCCCCAGGTTCATCCGGAACAGGCGGTATTGGCTGATCGCCAAACGTTCCGAATGCTGATATTTCTCGTATTCGCAAACCGATTGGTAGAATAGCCCCGCCGCTTCGCGCCTTCCTTCTTCATAGAGTTCCTCGCCAATAGCAAAAATCATCGGGAGATAGGACAGGTCCTCGGCCAGACGGGACAACACCTGTTCAATACAGGCCAATTCTCCAATTTCCGCGCAGCGGAGCATAAACGACTTCAATCTCCTCCGGTTCGGATGCCCGGAATCGATACACTCCTCAATGTATAAGGGATAATACCGTCCGATCGGTTGCTCGAGCGCTTCAGTGATCAAGTCTAGCTGCCCGATGGAGATAGGTTTGGGGGGATTTCCGTTTAAAATGGCACTGAGCGTTCCCCGATTAATTCCTGAACGGTGGGAAAAGCTGTGCAAGGAATATCCTTTCCTTTCCAGCTGGCGGCTGATCACGGAACGAATCGTGGGTTCATTCGTCATTGGATCTCCCTCCTTCGGAATCTCCTATATTTTTACACATTATACGGAAATATGAACAGGTGGTCAAATAAAAAGAGGAGCCTCCCTATTTCTTGGGAAGCTCCCTGCCGTCACTAGACTTCCAGAATGGACGGCATGATATGCGGGGTTCGGCCCACTTCTTTGACAAAATATCGCCGCAGCTGCTGCTGTGTCGCCCGCAGCCAAGCGTTATGATCGTAAGACTCCTTCTCGCCGAGCCGGTTCAAGCTCCGCTTCAGCATCGCTTCGGCCCGGCGCAGCAACGGCCTAGCGTCCTGCATGTAGACGAAGCCGCGCGAGACGATATCCGGTCCGGCTAGAATTTGCCGCGTTTTACGGTCAACCGTCATCACGACGATGACGATGCCTTCCTGAGCCAGCTCCATTCGTTCAACCAGCAGCGCGTCTTCTGAGGTCGGACGCATCTCCCCGTTGCTGATTAGCACTTGCCCGGAAGGGATGGTCCGCCCCCGTTTGGCCCGGTTCCGGTACACCGATAACGTGTCCCCGATGTTCATGACAAACACATGATCTTCGGGAATGCCCGTTTGCAGCGCCAGATTGCGGTGACTAAGCAACATCCGATATTCGCCGTGAATCGGGATGAAGTACTTCGGACGGATAAAGCTGAGCATCAGCTTCAGGTCCTCCCGGCAACCGTGCCCGGACGTATGAATGTCGAAAATCGAGCCGTAAATGACGTTCGCGCCAGCCCGCAGCAGCAAGTCGATACTGCGGTTGATGTTCTGTGCATTGCCGGGAATCGGCGAGGACGAATAAATGACCGTATCTCCCGGATAAACCTGCACACTCCGGTGGGCCCCCGAAGCGATCCGGCTGAGCGCCGCGTTCGGCTCTCCTTGACTGCCGGTGCAGACGATGAGTACTTGCTCCTCGGGGTAACGGTCGATATGCTTCACGTCGATCAGCATGCCTTCCGGTACGCGGATATATCCCAGGTCCTGGCCGATGGCGAACACTTTCTCCATGCTGCGGCCGATGACGGCAATTTTACGGTTCACGAGGGTCGCCGCTTCCACGACTTGCTGCAGCCGATGTACGTTGGAGGCGAAGGTGGCGAACAAAATCCGCCCATGGCATCCGCGGAACGAATCCAGGATCGCGTCGCCGACCCGACGTTCGGAAGGAGTAAAGCCTTCCTTCTCACTGTTCGTGCTGTCGGCGAGCAGCGCCAATACGCCTTCACCGCCAACGCTGGCCATTTTAAATAGATCGGCAGGACGGTCCTCCGGCGTAAAATCAAATTTGAAATCTCCCGTATGCACGATCGACCCGTACGGGGTATCAACTACGATACCGAAAGCATCAGGGATACTGTGGGTCGTCCGGAAGAAATGCACGGCCAGATGCTTAAACGCGTACCGATCGTTCTCCTGGAATACGTGCAACTCCGCTTGTCCGAGAAGCCGATGCTCCTCTAGCTTGGCTTTAACCAACCCGATGGTCAGCGGGCCGCCGTAGATCGGCAGTTGCAGTTGGCGAAGCACATACGGAATCGCGCCGATATGATCCTCGTGACCATGGGTGAGGAATAGGCCTTTCATTTTATGCTTGTTGTCAATTAAATAACGAATATCCGGAATGATACAATCAATGCCCGTCAAGCGGGAATCCGGGAATTTAAGCCCCGCGTCAATCAGAATGATCTCATCTCTATATTCGATGCCGTACATATTTTTGCCGATCTCCCCGATCCCGCCGAGCGAGAAAATCCGTACAGGCGGAGGAGACGACTTCGAACGTCGATTTGTCTTTACTGGTTTAGTTGCTGCTACATTCATTAGGTAGATAATCCTCTCTGAAGGGTTCGTTCAATAGGGTATAAGAGAATTATACTGAATTATCGGCACAATAACTATTTAATTTTTACGGAATGATATTGAAATTGAAATAAGAGATTAGGTAGAGGGTAGACTTTTTGGGGTGAAAGAAAAAAAGATCGACTCTACACAAAGTCGATCTTTAGTGAAACTAAAAATTATAACACGATACTCTAGTTAACCCCCATGATGTTCGCTAAAGGTACGAAAGCTTGGCTCTGGAAGATTTAGTAATGACGAGAGGGGCAATGAAAAAAAACTAAACGCTAACAGGATGCAGATAACTTTTTTTCTCATGCTCATACACCTCTTTTATTAATTTTTGAAACTTAAGTAGTGACTTTTCATCTAGATGTTCCCTATATATTTCATAAAGACCTACGCATTTAATTATACATGACTTCTGATTGATATTTAATGAAATCGTTAAACTGCCCTCTAAATAATGAAAAGCTATCGGGAACTCACTTTTATTAATGTAATAAACAGCTAGCTCATGAAATAATCGAGCGGAACGCTCAGAAACAAATTGACTAGAATATACTCCAGCAGCTTTAATATCGTCTGAAATGTTTTTAATGTCGGTATCAAGGCGCATGAGCAACGCATCAATATTAAATCCGAATCTATTTGCTGCCTCAACGATATTTAGCATTCCAACATGAATTTCTGCCTTTTGAGATTCAAGATACGACACATACTCAGGTAGTATGCTGATATCCCCGGAACCTAATCTAGTCACAAAAGTATTCGCTCGTGCCCAATCCGAAAACAACGTTTTCCAATACTGCACTTCATTGTCTGTTTCCTTCACCCAATTTAAATCAGCATATAGATCAATATAATAAAGTGCTCGGTCATACTCTCCCCTTACTTCACAAACCGTTCCGTGAAATAGATAGGAGGATGCTAAATAAGTAAATAAAGGACGGCTGGGCTTCTTAGTAGGATTTATCTCTCTTTTAAAGTATAGGATACTAGCCTTAGTCTCTAACATGCTTGCTATTTTATCCACCTTATCCCAGTGACGCAAGGCACGATAGCTATGGGCCAAATCCTTTAATGCATCCAATTGGTCCATCTCATCCAATCGTTCCACAAAGGGCTCGAACTGAATAGCGGATTGATAATTTAGTTCATGATTGGTTCTTTGACGAATCGTAAACAACCTGTAGTGGCATAAAGCCAACCGCTCGGAATGTTGCCTTCGTTCGCTCAGGGCAACGTTTTCATATAAAACCTCCGCCGCTTCGTGCATCCTTTTCGCAAACAACTCCTCGGCCAGTTCGAACAATAGTGGTGCGTACAGTAAGTTGTCCAGGAGTAACGCAACGACTTTGCGAATACTGTCTAGTTTTCGAAGTTCGGCGCAGCTGTTAAGCAGCGGATACACTCGGCGCCAGTCAGGGTTGATCTCTTGGAGATGCTCTTTGATATAAGCCTCATAATAATGTCCTTTGGGGAGGTCCATTAACTCCGTAATTCGGTCTAATTGATCGACGGTAAGTAAACGCACGCCTTTCAATATCGAACTAAATGTTCCGGGATTAATATCCGAATCCCTTGCAAATTGGCTCAAAGTTAGACTCTTCTCTTTCATGTATTCGGAAACTTTTGCGAGAATCGTGGTTGTCGAAGTCAATCAAACCACCTCGTTTCAATTCAGATCCACCTAAAAAGTTCAGATATAAATCTCCACACTTTTTGAGCAATGGTTAAATATTCCTGTCTCTAATCTAATATGTTTGTCCTTTTATGTCAATAATATGCAATATGAAACTTATAAGTTCTTTAATAGACGATATGCAACTTTTAATGCTCTGCAGTTCACCCCTCCGCTTGGACTAAACTTATTACGAGAGGTGGCCTTCATGGAAGTAGCAAAGCAAGTCGGCAAGAATGTCAGGTACTATCGCAAACTCAAGGGGCTTACTCAGGAACAACTGGCCGAATCGACGGAAACGTATGGCTCTTATATCGGGCGATTGGAACGCGGGGAACAAAACGTGCAGCTCGAAACGCTACACAAAATCGCGGACGCGCTGCAGATCAGCGTGTATGCGTTATTTCGGAATCCGGGGTACGACGAGCTCCAGGACCAAACGTGGATTTGGCAAATCGTGCAGTTGCTACAAGAGCAGCCCGCTGAGGAACAAGCGCGCGCATACCGTGTACTGAAAGAAATGTTTCGTCAAAAATAAAAGGGTTTAAAACGGATATCCTCCGCTTTAAACCCTTTGTTAATGTTCGCTTAGTCCCACAATCCGCTGCGTCCTACGACCTCCAGCCAACGTCCGGCCAGCAAATCATGACCCGCCGCCGTCGGATGGACGCCATCCCAGAGCCAGTATGCCGCCTCTGCCTTCTCGGTCGCCGCATCAAAAGCGTCCTGCAGCGGCACATACACCGCACCAAACTCCTCGGCCAATTGGCGCACGGTGTCCTGATATCGCCCCACCAGGCGCTCCCACTCGGTCCATTTTTCCGCCGTAGCACCGGTGTTCAAGATAAACGGTTCGCATAACACCAGCTTGGTGTTTGGCAATACTTCCTTCGTCTCCTCCAGCAAATGACGGTACGCCCGCTCGAAGCGATCCGTCGCCCCGCTAGGTTCACCGCTCATTTGCCGCCAAGCGTCGTTAACGCCAACCAGCAGGCTGATGACATCTGGCTTCAGGCTGATTGCATCCTCATTCCATCTGGCGTACAGATCAGAAACCCGGTCGCCGCTCACGCCCCGATTGACAAAGGTAGGCTTCAAATGCGCGAAATCATTGCCCAGCTTAGCACCGATGATATAAGCGTAGCTATGCCCCAGAATATGATTCAGATCCTTGTCTCGTCCCCGGTTTCCATCCGTGATGGAATCCCCTTGGAACAAAACGGTCAGCTGCTTTTTCATGCGTTTCTCCTCTTTCCATTCGACTCTGTTTCCCATTATAACTTTGGAAACCCGCGATCCTTCATGAAGAAATTAGTGCAAAAATGCAGCTAATTCCTCAAGTCTGTTCTCAAACTCGCGATTTGCTGCAAAAATGCAGTTATTTTTGAGAGTATAAGGGCAAAACCCGTTCATCGCCAAAAATAACTGCATTTACGCAACTATTTCGTCGTCGGCATCAAAATGACTCCAAAATAACTGCACTTTTGCATCTATTCAGTTGTATGATGCGTAGCTTCACATGGATAAGAACACGATCACTTCACCGCCACAAAAAACAGCCGGGCCGCGTCATCCACCGCTTCCACCCACTCGAAATCCGCGTAAATGGTTACGTCGCGGAATCCGCAACGCAGCAACTCGCTTCTCATCCATGCCGGGTCGTAGGCCCGCTGGATATGCGTTTCTTCGAATCGGCGGTATAACCCCGGCCCTTGCTCCTCCTCGCGAGCGAAGATCGACAAATGATGCTCGATCTCATTCCGATAGGCATCCCGTTCGCATGTCCAGATATAGGACACGCTGGGCTCATCCCAAATAAACGGCTGCTCCTCCTCGTACCGAACTAAAGTGTTGGGGTGGTGCACGTCAAACAGAAACGTTCCTCCGGGCTTTAATCCTTCATATGTACGGCGGAAGGTGCGAACAATATCGTCCTCTTCCAGTAAATAGTTCAAGCAATCGCAAAAAGAAATGACGGCGTCAACCGGCTCAGGCACGGACCACTCCGTCATATCCTGCTGCACCCAGCGCACGCTGCCCTCGCGGAACAGCCGGGCACCTTGGGGTGTCGTTTCCATTTTACGGCGGGCCACTGCCAGCATGTCGGCGGACAAGTCGATCCCCGTCACCTCGAACCCGGCATTCACCAGCGGAATCGTGATGCTGCCGGTTCCGCAGCCGAGATCGACGACCGTCCGCGGCATTCCATGCCGCTCCCAGGCCGTGCGGGCAAATCGGATCCAGTCCGGGTAAGGCATGTCTTCCATCAATTCGTCATACACATAAGCAAATTTCCGATAGGATGCCATGGGCTTGCTAGTCACCGCTTTCTGTCTGGATGCTGCTGTTACTTAGGCTTCCGGTTGTTTTGAGTCGTCTCCGCCGGCTGCCGGCGACTCGACCAAATAGGTCCAGTTTTCCTTCTGGACCACCTTGCCTTCCTTCATCAGCTTGCCGATCGCCCGCTTAAACGCGGATTTGCTGATCGAAAACCGCTGCTTGATCAGGTCCGGCGGTGTCGCGTCGGAATACGGCATACCGCCGCCCGGGCGGCTCTCCAGATACGCGAGGATGCGCTCCGCGTCCTGGCCCATGCCGATTTCCTTGCGCGGTGCCATCGCCAGGTTCACGCGCCCGTCCTCGCGAATATGGGATACGCGAACCTGCACACGTTCACCTAGCCGCAGCAGACGATTGCGTTCCGATGTGTGGATCATTCCGATCGCGCCAAACCCCAACACGCCGCCCTGGACGACAACAAACGTCCCCATTTGCAGCGGCTTGTAGACGATGGCGTCCAGCCATTGATTTTTCCAGGATTCCGGGGCATGGAAGGCGTGAGGAGCGAGCTCCTGCTCACCCGCCAGCTTCGCTTTGAGTCGTCCCTGCTTGTCGTGCTCCATGATGACGTACACCTGATCACCAACCTGTGGATGGAGCTCCTTCAACTCAGGTAGCTCACGGATCGGCAACAGTAATTGACGACCCAAACCCATCTCTAGGAAGCAGCCCAGCCGCGGATGTACGTCCGCCACCTCGAGCAACGCCAGCTCGCCAAGCGTCAGATGCGGTTTTTTCATCGTGGCTGCCAAACGGTCCTCCGTATCGAAGAACAGGAATACCTCAACCGGTTCCCCCGGCTTAACCTGACGGGTCAGCTCAGAGTAATGGAGAAGGACATCCTGTCCACCCGCGCTAAGGAAATAGCCGTATGGCGAAACTTCGCGATCTATCGGCAAAGATACAATCGTCCCTGCGACCAGACTCATACCGTCTCCACGACTTTGGCATCCGACCAAAGCCGTTCAATATTGTAATATTCGCGTTCATCCCGATGGAACACATGAACGACCACATCGCCTAGATCCATCAGTACCCAGCGTGCGGAATCCATACCTTCAATGCCACGAACGTTCGCGCCAGCGTCATGCGCTCTTTTCCGGATCTCCGTGGCGATCGCCTGCACCTGTGTATCCGAGTTGCCGTGACAGATCACGAAATAGTCCGCGATCAAAGAAATCCCCTTCAAATCCAATGCTACGATGTTCATCGCTTTTTTATCGTCTGCGGCTTGCACCGCCATGTTCAACAATTCGTTTGAATTTACCGCCATTCACTCAGCCTCCCTTGATTTTGTTCGGTTTACTATCAAATCATTACGCGCCAATAACGTCAGCGGAAAGATTGGTTTACCCTTCTCCAGTAAAAAAGAGATCGTCGAGTCGAATCCGGCAACCAGCGCATCCTCCAGACTCGTCTCCGCCAGTTCACGAATCTTCTCCACACCGGGGAATTCGCGCCCCGGCTCGATATAATCTGCCAGGCAGACGATTTTGTCCAGCAGGGTCATGCCCTCTCGGCCCGAGGTATGGTAGCGGATCGCGTCCAGCACCTCTTCATCCTCCACGCCGTAATCCCGCTTCGAGATAAAAGCCCCGACTTCGGCATGCAGCAGCTGCTTGTCATGCCGGAGCAAATCGGCGTTCAAGCCGTTATCGCGGATGATCGCCTCCTGCTCTTCAATCGGCCAAAACTTAGCCAGGTCATGCAGCAGGGCGGCCAAATCGGCTTTGACCGGATCGGCTCCATACCGCTTGGCCAGGATGACCGCGCTCTCCATTACGCCTTCAACATGCTTCCAACGTTTGGAAGGCATCCCCGCGGAAACAGCAGCGATCAGTTCCTCACGGCTGTAATCCATACAATCCGCTCCTTGTCATATATTCATACACGGCGTCCGGAACCATATACCGGATTGAACGTCCAGCGGATAAGCGGCTGCGGATCAAGCTCGAAGAGATATCGACGAGCGGCATTTCTGCGAGCTGCACCGCCTCCTGGATGAATGGGGGCAGCGCGTCCAGCTCCAGAAAGCTCCCAGGGCGCTGCAGCCCAATAAACGAGAGCATCCCGGCCAAATCCTCGATCCCTTCCCATTTCGGAAGATAATTGACCATATCGGCCCCGATAATGAAATAGAACTCCAGATCGGGATGCAACGAACGGATTTCCCGGATCGTCTCCACGGTATAGGATACCCCGCCGCGGCGCAGCTCGATGTCGAGCGGTTTGAAAGCCGGATGGCTGGCGATCGCCGCCTCCACCATCTCCAGCCGCTGCTGGCCGCTGACGCCGGCCTGATGCTTATGCGGAGGGATATGGGAGGGCATGAACCAAACCTCTTCCAAATGATATTGTTCTCGGGCGGCCTCCGCCGCCAGGAGATGGCCGAGGTGAATCGGATCAAACGCCCCGCCCATAATGCCGATTTTTCTCATTTTGCGTTTCCTCCGAACCTATGGAAGTTCGATTTGCTTGTATTCGCGAGATTCTTTGTAGAGGATAATCGTCCGACCGATCAACTGAACCAGCTCGGCGCCGGCGCCTTTCGCCAGCTCCTCCGCGATTTCCTGCGGATCGTCCAGGTTATTATTGAGCACAGAAATTTTGATTAGCTCCCGGCGTTCGAGTGCCTCCGAAATCTGCTTGACCATATGCTCATTCGTTCCGCCCTTGCCTACTTGAAAAATAGGCTGCAGACTATGCGCCATACTGCGCAGGTGACGTTTTTGTTTTCCCGTTAACATGTCGTTTCATGACTCCTTAATATTCAATTATGCGACAACTCACTTTATTGATGCATGCTCGCTAAAACCGCGGCCCGCATCGCTTCAACCGGAGCGGTCCGGCCGGTCCAA
Source organism: Paenibacillus rhizolycopersici (assembly GCF_014947195.2). Classification (NCBI taxonomy): domain Bacteria; kingdom Bacillati; phylum Bacillota; class Bacilli; order Caryophanales; family Paenibacillaceae; genus Paenibacillus; species Paenibacillus rhizolycopersici. The sequence goes on from NZ_JADCNN020000003.1 coordinate 215,793, forward strand.
TGCTCAAACGCGTAAGCTCCCTGGTAGACGAACATTCCGAGTCCGCTATGGATCGTGCATCCTCTCGCCTCGGCTTGCTGTAAGAGCTCTGTCTTGAGCGGATTGTAGATCAGATCGCTAACGACGATCCCCTCCGGGATCTGCCGCGAATCCAGCGGACAATCCCCAACGTGCGGATGCATACCGACAGAGGTGGTGTTGATGATGAGATCAGCTTCCGGTAGAACTTCATCCAGTTCCTCCATCCCGCAGCCGTTCAAGCGGCCGAGATGCGCCCATTCGTTGGCCATTTCCCGCGCTTTCTCAGCGGTACGGTTGGCGATCGTCACGAGGCCCGGCTCCTCCTGCAGCAGCGCATATACGATCCCGCGCGCTGCGCCGCCGGAGCCCAGCACCAGCACGCGTTTTCCTCTTAGTTCTGGGGCCGCTTCCTCTTTTAGGGATCGGATATACCCGATCCCATCGGTATTGTACCCGGTGAGCACACCGCCGTCATTGACGATCGTGTTCACCGCTCCGATTAACCGGGCTCCCTCGTCGATCCGGTCCAAGTAGTCCATCACTTCCACTTTATGCGGGACCGTGACATTGATGCCCCGGAACCCCAGCGCGCGAACGCCCCGGATCGCCTCTTCCAGCCGACTTCCCTTAACGTGAAAAGGCAGATAAGCGCCTGCGAGCCCGCAGGCCTTGAGCGCGGCCGTATGCATGACCGGCGATTTGGAATGTTGGATCGGATCGCCGATGACGCCGAGCAGCAGCGGCTGCCCGGCGCGGCTGCCTTCCCGCGCCTGTTCACCTTCCCGTTTCTCGTGATTCGCTTGCTCTCCCATCGGTTCTCCTCCCGCTCAGCCGACTCTGGGAATAATAAAGGTATAAATGGGCCTTATTTCCCCCGAAGTCCTCTTTATATCACAAATAGCGGTATTTTGCGGCCCTAATTCGCCTGGTGTTACCGAAAAGCGCCTACTTTTGGGCCATAAGCCGAAAATAACGCCTAAAATTACCGCTATCCCACTCCAAACTTGCATCCACGATCAAATAGCGCCCTTTTTTACCCTTATGATAGACCACCCGATGAATTGGCTCCTAAATCAACGAAGGCCGGACGAGCACCTTCACACCCTTAGGCACATGCGCCGCAACTACTGAACCAAAGTCATTGTTGATCTTGATCCAGCCCAGACCGGAAATAAACAAGTCGCTTCGGCTGCCCTTCGGAATTCGGAACTCGTGACGCGTCCACTCCGGCAATGCTTCGAGATGCTCCTTGCTCGGCGGCGCCAGCATTTCCCCGGCATGCTCCGCAAACAGCTCGTCCGCCCGCTCCAGCTTCGTTCGGTGAATCGGCACCCGGCCGCTGACAAAACAAGTAAAGGATTGGCGATCCCCCTGAATAAAATCAAACCGGCCAAAGCCGCCGAAAAAGAGCGTCTGTCCCTCATTCAGCTGGTACACTGCCGGCTTGAGCGCTTTGTCCGGCATAATAACGCCCAAATCGGAGGGGGCTACCAGCTCACTATATCTAGACGGATACATGATCCCCGGCGTATCGATGATCGCCTTCCCGTCATCCAGTGGAATATGCACCATATCCAGCGTTGTGCCCGGATAGCGCGAAACGGTCAATTCCTGCTCCAGATCGCTGTAATCGCGTATCAATCGGTTGATCAGCGTCGACTTGCCGACATTGGTTGCGCCGACGACATACACGTCCCGATCTCCCCGCCGTGCCGCTACCGCTTCAAGCAACCGGTCGAAACCGCTGTTTTGCTTGGCGCTGCAAAGGACGACGTCTTCAATCTTCAGCCCCAGGTCCTTCGCTTCCTTCTGCACCCAGTTCCGTACCTTGTTCCAGTTCGTCACCTTGGGTAGCAGATCGGTTTTATTCACCGCCAACAGCACCGGATTGTTGCCAACAAACCGTTGAAGTCCGGATATAACGCTGCCTTGAAAATCGAACAGATCCACGATATGGATCACCAGTGCTTCCTTACCGCCGATCTGCGACAATAGGCGCAAGAACTCGTCCTGCTCCACCGTAACGGATGAAGATTCATTGTAATTTTTAATTCGGAAACAGCGTTGGCAAATCACCGGTTCCTTCGTTAAGGTTTGTTCCGGAACAAATCCCGGCTTGCTGGGTTCCCCAGTTTGCAGCAAAACGCCGCATCCGCTGCAGCGAAGAGCGCCCTCTGCATTCTGTACTTCCGTCATCGCTTCTTTTCCTCCTCGAGCCATAATCCAACCTTACCCAGCCGCCGCTTCACGATCCGCTCCAGCCGGCGGTTGATCCTCGTACCGATCCCTTCATCCTGTACGGCAATCGGGAGCACGAGCACCGTAAAGAGCCCCTGCCGGTTACCGCCAAACACGTCGGTCATCATCTGGTCCCCCACGACGATCGTCTCCTGCGGCCCAAGGTCCATCATTTCCATGGCTCGATGAAAAGCTGCGCCGGACGGTTTTCTGGCTGCGTGCACAAACTCAATATTCAAAGGGTTCGCGAATACCGACACCCTGTCCAAATTATTGTTTGACACAATCACGAGTTTAAACCCGCATTTCTTCACTTTCTCAAACCAACCGATCAGTTCGGGAGTGGCCAGCGGCGCTTTGGCACCGACCAAAGTGTTGTCCAGATCGGTGATGATGCCGCGGTAGCCTTTGGCATAGAGTCCTTCCAGATCGATATCGAATACGCTGTCTACGCGCACATTCGGCATAAACTTCTCAAACAAATACGTTCACCTCGGTTTCATACGACAAACTATACCATATTCTTCCCCCATCATGCTTCTATTTTAAAAAAGAAAACGCCTCCCGCGCAAGCGCGGTGGCGTAATCAAACGAATAGTCCCGGGTAGTCGTTCCTATCGGCAATGCCAACCCGGTCCACCTGAAGGCGGCAATCCGACCCATTATCGTCCAAGGAACCGTTTGCCGCTGTTCGGTAAGGCCTGCTTCCAACGGTTTCCGCCAGCCAATTTGACGGCTTGCCGCGACAGTTCCCGTGCCTTGCGCCAATTCGCGGCGGCCGGACTCCGGCCATAATTCGCCTGCTCATAAATGAGCAGCAGCGGATCCAGCGCTTCAGCAAGCTGCGATTGCTCCAGCTTCCACCGTCCGAACGCTTCCCGCAAGGTCTCTTGGTCGCCACGGACATAACCTCTGTGACGCAGTCGTCTTACCAGCCGTAACGTTTCGTAGATCGCCTTTTCAGCCGGCGTCAACGGCCGGCCCAATCGCAGGCGGAGCCAGAGGAAATAAAGCTCCGAGCGCAGCTGGTACAGCGTCCATAGCAACAGCACGCTTACGGCCGTGATGAAAATTCGTTGCATGATGATCGGATCGAGCTTGGAAAAGAAGCCGTCTTCGGCTGCCGAAACCTCCGTATCGGTGTCCGTATCCAGCGCGAAAGCCTCTTCGCTGTCCTCCGGTGCTTCCATGATCGGTGAAACAAAACCAGGCGTCGCCTCGAACGGAATCCAACCGTAATCGCCGAAATACAGCTCCGTCCAGGAGTGAGCGTCGGCATTGCTCACATTATACGCACGGCCCAGCTCCGGACTTCGCATCATCATCTCGTCGCTTGGCTGACTGCCGGGGGCGTATCCTTTAACCCAGCGGGCCGGTATGCCCAGCGAACGGGCCATAACGACCATCGCCGTGGAATAGTAATCGCAATATCCCTGCCGAATTTCGAACAAGAAGCTGTCCACGAAGTCATCGCTGCGCTTGCGGGCTAAATCCGGTTTGTTCGTATATTCGTAATTCTGCCGGAGGTATTGCTGCAGGAGATCCATTTTCGCATAGGGGGTCTCTCCTTCCGCGGTGATCTCTTCAGCTAGGTCTTTGACCCGCTGCGGCAAACTGCTCGGCAGTTGCAAATATTCCTCCGGAGCTCCTTCCGGATATAAGGCTTCGTAACTGGCCTGTTCCAACTCCTCGAGCGGAATCAAAGGGATATTGGCAACAACCTTGTATTTCCGCGGGTAATCCGGCAAATCCCCGGGATCGCGGTAACCATTCCAGAACATCTCCGCTTGTTTCCCGGCCCAGCGCATATCGGACTGCTGCCGTTCGTCAAGCAACTCGACACTTTCGATGGCGTATCCGCCAAACAGCACAGGATACACTTTGTCGGTATTCATCGTCACCGTTTGCTCGACCCGCATCGTCTCCACCTTGCCCGGCTGCTCATGCCCAAGCGGGTCAGCGTCTGGAGCGCCGCGGTAACGTTCCGTGTCCCGGCCTTCCTGCTCAAGATCAGCCCATCCCGTACCGGAATAAACGCGCCGGGTTTCTCCCCGCCAATAAGACCTCACCGGCGTATCGATCGACATGACCGGGCTGTAGCTGAATTCGAAGCCATTTCCAAGGGTTTTGTCGTCCCGGCTATAGCCGGAGACGATCTCTTCCTTGACCGCTGACGGGCCATCCCCAAGGGCGCCGGACAGCGCGGAGGGGCCGCCTCCTCCTCCCCCGCTTCGCTTAATCCAAGCGGTATACGGATCGGTCAACGTCGGCGAGACCGATGGCATACTGATGCCGATCAGCAGCACGCAAGTGAACACGATGCCAATATTCACGGCGATTTTTACTGGACTTTGCCGCAGACGCTGCCAGCCCTGGGGATATTTCATGCGGTATTCGTAGAAGTGCGTACTCACCAGCCAACCGAGGCCGGCAAAGACAATCCAAGCTACGTTTTTCCATAAATGATAAGGTGTAAATGAATCCAAAATCGCAAAGGTAATCAGGTGGACCGCCAATAAGAGCAGGATTCGCGGGCGGTTCACAACTAGCCGCAGCACGGCCTCCAGTAGCCCCCAAGCCACAAGCGAAAACCAGATATACGGCGTAAAGGTCAACGCCATGCCGCGGATCTGATCCGGATAAAACGGCCCATACGGAACATATACGCCATAACTGGTCAAGATAAAGCGCCATACGGTCAGGAGCACGATAATTTTAATCGTCCATTTCCAACCGGCCTGCACCGGCAGGAGCCATTCCACCAATGCCATCATGATTATCGTTACGGTCACTAAAGTCGTCGTCACCGAAAACCAGAGCGGTTCCGTAAAATCGATCCATTGCATGGCGATTATAACTACCCATAGCAGTGTTAGAGTCCGATAGGACTTGGGATGTTGTGGGGATGTAGCTTGTTTCACAGCTTCGCCCCCCCCATCGCCGCGGGAAGCTCGCGGAGCGAGGAGACGTAAACGCCTCGCAGTCCCCGTTCCTGCAGGGTCCCTTGCCAGGCGGTGCGCTTGCCGGCGCGGTAGGAGTTTGACATGCCCTCCGCCACCGACTCTTCCCCGATCTGGATATGATACGGAATCATCTGCCGGGATTTGGCCAACCTTAACATAGCGAGCACCTTATCGTCCGCCAGCGGGCTGATAAGGATAAAAAACGCTCCCGGCTGAAAAAGTTCCTGTTGCGCCTCCATGCGTTCCTTATAGTTGCCGAACCCATCCGCGTTGATATCAACAAGCTGGTGCAGCATTTGCTGTCGCTCCAGATAACTTTCCGCTGGCGGAAAATGACGGAGGGTCTTCCCCAAGGTGCAAAGACCCATGCTGATTCGTTCTCTAGCCCCGTATTCCAGCAGCGAAGCGGCAGTGGAGACCGCTAATTCAAATTGCGCAGGGCGAAGATATCCGCTGGCGTGGGCGTCCAACACCAATTGCATTTTGGGCAGCGATTCATGTTCAAATTCTTTGGATTTCCAAGTCCCCGTCTTCGCGGTGGCACTCCAGTGAATACGGGAAATCCGATCCCCGTACACATAGTCGCGCACCCCGTTGATTTGGGTCGATTCCCGGCGCGACAGGGCAACGGCGGTCTCCGGACCAGCCAGCCGCGAATTGCGGCTGTAGAGCTCCCAGTGGGGGATAAACACCGTCCGGGGTAGGATCCGAAACTCCCCACCGGTTTGGAATACACTGGTATGCTCCACCAGGCCAAAGATATCCTCGGCACTGCAATTCGTACCGGTGAATGCGTATTTGCCGCGCTCAAGTGACGGCGTCTTATACACCAACTCAGACCTTGAGCTGAAGTAAGGCACCACGCTATCCTCGAATACCCAGGTATCCCCGTTGTGGCGTCGCAGCGTTTCGCGGACAACGATATAAGGAAGAGGCAGGAAAGCAGGTAGCTGCAACTGCAGCTTGACCAGCACTTGATCCCCGGCTTGAAGCAACCCGCCTCGTTCCCCGGAAAGCGACAGCGTTCTTGAACCTCGGATTCGCTTCACGCCGCCGAGTCCGCCGATCGCCCAATACAAGCCCAGCACCGAAACCATCATAAACAACATCAGCGAGGTTTTCCCGCCTTGAAACAAGACGTAAAGCAGGCAGATGAGCCAGACGGACGCAACTCTCCAGAACTTGCGGGAAGTGAGGCCTAATTTAACGCCTTCGACCAGCGCACGCATCGGTTACCGTCCCACAGCGACCGGTACATGGACCTGCCGTAGAATTTGCTGCAGCACTTCACCGACGTTCCGGTGCCCCAGACGGGACTCGGGCCGCAATAGAATTCGATGCTCCAGAACGAACGGCGCCAGCGTCTTGATATCGTCCGGCAGCACATAATCCCGTTCCTCCAAGAAAGCATACGCTTTTGCCGCGGCCATAAACGCCAGCGAAGCCCGCGGAGAAGCTCCCAGCAGAACATCTTCATGTTCCCGCGTTCGGCGAACGATCTCCAGCAAATAATCAGCCAATGGTTCGCTGATATGTACATGTTGTACCTCGCGCTGGATGGCCGAGATCTCTTCCATGGTTGTAACCGGTTCCAATTGATCCGCTGGTTGACCCTGGCTATGGGAGCGAAGCATCGCTTTCTCTGTCCCGGCGTCGGGATAGCCGATGCCGATCTTCATCATAAAACGGTCCAGCTGCGCTTCTGGCAGCAGATAGGTGCCCTCGAAATCGATTGGATTCTGCGTAGCGCAAAGCATAAAAGGATGAGGAAGCGGGTGGGTTACGCCGTCGGCAGTCACACTTTGCTCCTCCATGACCTCCAACAAGGCAGACTGCGTTTTGGTGGTAGCCCGGTTAATTTCATCCGCCAGCAAAATATGAGTCATCACCGGACCTGGCCGAAATACGAAACGTTCCTCATGGGGATGGAAAACCGAAACCCCCGTAATATCGCTGGGGAGGATGTCCGGGTTGCATTGAATGCGCCGGTAATCGCCGCTCATCGATTTGGCCAGCGCCTTGACGAGCTGCGTCTTTCCAGTACCGGGTACGTCCTCGATTAATACATGGCCGCCGGCCAGCAGCGCCGAGAGCAGCAGTTTGATTTCAAACGACTTTCCTAAAATACACGACTCCAGGTTGTTCTTTACGGCGGTTAAAGTTTGCATCGATTGCTCATGTACGGGCACGCATTTTCCCTCCCAAATAAGACCTGTATATATCTACCTATTTTACATGAAGATAGATAGGGAGTACACTGATACCCGTAAAAAGCGTGCAAATTTCCGAAATATTATCCTTTAGGCCGTACCACAAGCGCGGCGAGGAAGGAAAAAATGATCGCAGCCGAGATCCCCGCGCTAGTCACATCGAAGATCCCGGTGATCACCCCGATCCAACCGTCCCGCTCTAATTCGGTCAACGCCCCGTGAACCAGCGAGTTGCCGAAGCTCGTAATCGGCACGGAGGCTCCTGCTCCGGCGAACTTCACCAACGGATCGTACCACCCGATCGCATCCATCACCGCGCCGGCCACAACCAGCGAGCTCATCGTGTGCGCTGGGGTCAATTTCAGCACATCCATCATCAATTGGCCGATGACGCAAATCAACCCGCCAACCAAAAACGCCCATACAAATATCATCTTCCGTTATCCTCCTGTTCCAGGGCGACCGCGTGAGCGATGCAGGGTATGCTCTCGCCTTGCTGATAAGACAGCGGCGACAAGAGAGCACCCGTAGCAACGATCAGCACCCGGTTTAGTTCCCGGTTTTTTAGTTTTCGTAAAATATGGCCGTACGTGACGACCGCGGAGCAGCCGCAACCGCTGCCTCCGGCATTGACGTAGGTTTGTTTGTCACGATCATAAATCATCAGCCCGCAATCGTTGAATTCCGTTTGGTTCATGGAGACGCCGTCTTTGTCGAGAAGATCCTTGACGATAGCATGTCCCACCGAAGCGAGGTCTCCGGTAACGATCAAATCGTAATCCTCGGGCCCACGGCCGGTATCGCGAAAATGAGAGACCAGCGTATCCGCCGCAGCCGGAGCCATCGCCGCCCCCATGTTAAACGGATCCTTGACGCCAAGATCCTGGATCCGCCCGATCGTCGCATGGGTGATTCGGGGACCGGAACCTTCCTTCGATACGACCGCGCATCCCGCTCCGGTAATCGTATATTGGGCCGTGGCCGGTTTTTGCGAACCGTATTCGGTCGGATAGCGAAACTGTTTCTCCACCGTACAGTTATGGCTGGCCGTACCGGCCATGACGTAACGCGCCCCTCCTGCATCGGCCAGGAAAGCGGCGAGAGCCAGACTCTCCATCGAGGTGGAGCAGGCGCCAAACACGCCGAGATACGGAGCGGCAATCGTACGGGCAGCAAACGTCGCGGTGATGATTTGATTCATCAAATCCCCACCGATGAAGAAGGACAAATCCTCCCGATTGATACCGGCATGGACTAATGCGAGCGCGGATGCGTGTTCCAGCAGCTTGCGTTCGGCTTTTTCCCATGTATTCTCGTCAATTTCCAAATTGTCGTATACGAAATCAAAGGTGTGGGACAACGGCCCCTCCCCTTCTTCAGGTCCGACGACCGTCGCCGCCCCGATGATCGCCGGTTTGGAGCGAAATTCCCAGGTTTGTGCGCCGATCAGCATGGATTAATGCACTCCTCCCAAGCCGAAGATGACATGGATAACGCCCACAATGAAGGCGGCAACGACGCCGAACACAATCACAGATCCTGCCAGCCTGAACATATTGGCGCCAACGCCGAGGACAAGCCCCTCCGCTCGGGATTCGATCGCCGCGGAGGACATCGAGTTGGCAAACCCGGTTACTGGTACGGCTGTACCGGCCCCCGCCCACTGGGCGATTTTATCGTAAACCCCCATCGAAGTGAGCACGACGGAGATGAAGATCAGCACGGCAACCGTAGGACTGGCCGCCTCCCGCGCCGTCATGTCGGCAAAGGTCATGAACAGTTGCTGGATGCATTGGCCGATCAGGCAGATGAGCCCGCCGACCAGAAACGCCCTCAGGCAATTGCCCCAAATGTTCGTTTTGGGTTTATGCTGGTCGGCAACCTGCTTGTAGTCTTGCTCCGTCAACAGCAGGTGGTTCAGCTTCACACGGGCTCCCGGCTTGTTTTTCGCTTTTGCAGGCAAACGGCATTCCTCCTTCTTTTCCTAACTTGCACGGTATACTCATTATTTGTCATCCGACCGCTTGTTATGTTTGGAAAATCATCCATGGTTTACGGCATGAAAAAACCCGCAGGAATCAGCTTCCGGCGGGTTCGCGTTAGGCGGGACGGGGTATTGCTAAATAAGCGCTGCCATCTTGGAGTATCTTCAGACCATTCATAAATACTGAAGGATGATGACCAGCAGGATGAATAGAAGACAAATTATGAGCCAATCTTTGGCATATCGTTCCATTATAAGCGTAGCCTCCCTCATTCGCCCATCAGACTGCTGCATGCTGCAGTATATGCCGCTTGTGGAGGCTGGGTGCGGCAGAGGGTTAACCTCAAGAGCATTAAGCCGCATGGACAATCGAAAAAAGGTAGTTCATACTAAGATGGAATGTTTACATGCGAATACAGAAAAGGAGAGAATACAATGGATCAAAAAACGCGCGAGCTATTTAAAGAGCTGACGGAATTCCCGGCGGCGTCTGGCTTTGAACGGGAACTGCGCGCCCTCGTCAAAAACAAACTGTCGGCTTATACGCAGGAGTTCGTACAAGATAATTTAGGCAGCTTGTTTGGGGTACTGCGCGGCGACGAGCAAGGGCCTCGGGTGATGGTTGCCGGACATTTTGATGAGGTTGGCTTCATGACCACCGGCATCAGCGACAACGGGATGATATCGTTTCAACCGTTGGGCGGCTGGTGGAGCCAGACCGTATTAGCACAGCGCCTGCAAATTATTACGCCTGACGGCCGGGTCACGGGCGTGGTCGGATCGATCCCGACGCATCTGCTGGACGAGTCGCAGCGGAATAAGCCGGTAGATCTCAAGGCGATGTATCTGGACATCGGCGCCGACAGCCGCGAAGAGGCCGAGGCTGCCGGAATACGGATCGGCCAGCAAATCGTGCCGATTTGCGAGTTCACTCCACTCGTCAATCCGAAGAAAATCATGGCCAAAGCCTGGGATAATCGCTATGGCGTAGGTTTGGCGATCGAGTTGGTTGAGGCGCTCCATGGAGAGAAGCTGCCGAATATCGTTTACGCCGGTGCCAATGTGCAGGAGGAAGTCGGTTTGCGGGGGGCGCGGACAGCGGCCAATCTGATCAAGCCGGACATTTTCCTCGCTTTGGACGCCAGCGCCGCTAACGACATGACCGGTGATAAAAAGGCGTTTGGCCGCTTGGGCGACGGCGCATTGCTTCGCATCCTCGATCCGACGATGATCACCCACCGCGGTTTGGTCGAGTATATCCGCGATACGGCGGACACGCACAAGATTAAATACCAATATTTCGTGTCGCCGGGCGGCACGGACGCCGGGCAGGTACATCTCAGCGGCACCGGCGTGCCATCTAGCGTTATCGGCATTTGCTCCCGTTATATCCATACGTCGTCATCGATCATCCATACGGATGATTACGATGCGGCTAAGGAGCTGCTGATCCGCCTCGTGCGCGGGCTAGACCGCACGACATTGAACACGATCTTGGAGAACAGCTAAACGCCGCGACGGTGGTCCGCTCACGTCCGTGGGTAAAATGTTTCGGAAACAACAACACTTTGCTTCGAAAGCCATCTATCCTGCTAGCAATGTTGCAGTTCCTACAACATTGCTGAAGGAACAGCGCAAAAAACCGCAAGGCCCCGACCACGGCCTTGCGGTTTTTATTTATTTCCGGTCTTCCAAGATCACGACGCCCCGGCCAGGCACCGTTACGGTGCCTGACACCTCGGCATTCGCCAGCAAATCCTTCATCCCGGACGAGCCAATCTCTACCTCGGCTGCTCCTTCGTTATGGTTGAGCAGGAACAGGAAGGCTTTGCCGTCCTTGACGCGACGGGCTACTTCGACGCCAGTTGGAGCGTCAAGCAGCGGCTTGATCCCCTTTTCCTCACACAGGTTCTTCAGGAACCCTTGCAGGAAGGCAGCTTCCGGGCTGCTCGCTACATAATAAGCGCGGCCTTTACCGTACTGGTTTGCCGTTATAACCGGCATCCCCTTGTAGAAATCCGATCCGTACTCCGCCAGCACTTCAGCACCTTCGGTATGGATCAAATCGCACAAGAGACCACATTCGTATTGGCCTGACAATGCGCCCCAGGCTTCTTTCATCACGATTTGATTTGTGCGGCCCGGCAGCAAAGCGTCGATCTCCTCCGCCCAGATGCCCAGCACGGAACGCAGCTCGCCCGGATAACCGCCGGTTGTCACCAGATCATTTTCGTTCACGATGCCGCTGAAGAAGGTGGTGATGAACGTCCCGCCGGCGGCCACAAACTCCTCCACTTTCTTCGCAAATCCCGGCTTCACCATATACATGACCGGCGCAATCACGATTTCATATTTGTTGAAATCTTCCTCCACCGACACCATGTCGCTTTCCACGTGCATTTGGAACAACGCATCGTAATATTTGTGCACCTCGTTCGCGTAATTCAAAGCTACGGTTGGCCCACTTGAGAGTTCGATCGCCCAGCGGTTCTCCCAATCGTATACGATGCCCACCTTCGCCTCGGTCCGCGCGTCCAGCAGGGTGCCGCCAAGCTGCTCCAACTCTCGGCCAAGCTCCGCCACCTCGCGGAATACCCGGGTGTTCTCGTGACCGACGTGCTCAATGACCGCCCCGTGGTATTTCTCGCAAGCCCCGATCGAGCGGCGCAACTGGAAGAACATCACCGTGTCGGCACCGCGGGCGACCGCCTGATAGCTCCATAACCGCATCACGCCGGGACGCTTGAGGGAGTTGTACGGCTGCCAGTTTTGCTGGCTTGGCGTCTGCTCCATCAACATAAACGGGGCACCGCTCTTCAGCCCGCGCATCAGGTCGTGGGTCATGGCCGTATGGCTGACAGGCGTATCTAAGGACGGATAGTTGTCCCAGGAGACGATATCCATATGTTTGGCCCACTCAAAATAATCCAGCTCCGGATAGAGCCCCATCAGATTCGTCGTCACGGGAAGGGTTGGGGTATGCTTCTTGATTTCATCATACTCCAGCTTGTAGCATTCCAGCAGCGATTCCGACTGGAAGCGACGGTAATCGAGCGAAATCCCTTGGAAATTCGTGCGGCTTCCGCCCCATTCCTCGCTCAATTCGTTCGGGACCACGATTTCTTCCCAATCATAAAACGTATGGCCCCAGAACCGCGTGTTCCAAACCCGGTTAAGCTCATCCAGCGTTTTGTAACGCTTCCGCAACCAAACGCGGAAGGCCGCAGCGCAATTGTCGCAATAACAGTACCCGCCGTATTCGTTGGAGACATGCCAGATGAGCAGGCCTGGATGGTCCTTATAATGTTCGGCGAGCTTGCCGGCCAGACGTGTGGAATATTTGCGGTAGGTCGGCGAGTTCGGGCAGGAGTTATGACGTCCGCCAAACCGACGTTTTCGACCCTGCACGTCAACGCGCAGCACGTCAGGGTATTTATGGGCCATCCAAGCCGGGTGTGCTCCCGTGCTCGTTGCGAGGCATACATGAACTCCGCTCTTGTACAAGCGGTCGATCGTTTCGTCCAATTGCGTGAAGTCATAGGTTTCTTCGTCCGGTTGATTCAATGCCCAGGAAAAGACGTTAACCGTAGCAACGTCGATGCCCGCCAGCTTAAACATCCGTTCGTCCTCTTTCCAAATGTCCGGTCCCCACTGCTCCGGATTGTAGTCGCCGCCATACCAGATTTTCGGCAGTTTATCGTTGATCACCCTACCCACATCCTTTAGCAAATATAACTTCTAAGTCCATTGTAAAAGAGAATTTTCCCGCTTTATATATAATAATTTCGTATTGTTATATAATAATATGGATCAAGTTAGGAGGCATTCATCACGATGAGCTCACGGGCCTTTACCCGTTTCGTTTTCTCTCCGGCTGCTACCCCGGATCTTCCGTTGCTTCTGGAAAGCGTAGGCTATAATCCGAATCAGGAAAAAATCGCTCGTCCGGACGGATACCCCTATTACCATTGGCTGCAAACCGCCGAGGGCGAAGGAGAATTGACCTTTGCCAACGGAACAGTTCCGCTTCCGCCGGGCAGCGGAATGCTGTTGCCGCCGGACATGCCGCACGCTTACGAAGCCAAACGGAGCTCGAAATGGGAGACATATTATCTCACCTTTGGCGGAGCGGCCGTCAATTCGATCCTAGCCGCGTTTGGGATCCGAGAGGCCGCGATGTTCCGCTGGGAAGCGGAGGCGCCCCTCACCCCGCTTCTCGGTCAATTACTGAACAAGCTGGACAGCATCCAGGACTTGTTTGGCCTGGAAACCTCGACAGAGGTGTATCGTTTTCTCGCCGTCCTGAGCCAGTTCGGTCAGGTAAGCAGCAGCGCCGTCCCTCGTAATATGGAGAAGCTAGGTCCGCTGCTCGCCTGGATGGAGCAGGAATACGGCAACCCCGACATCGGGTTGGATACCCTGGCGGACGTCGTTGGGATGTCGGGCAGACATCTCAGCAAGCTGTTCCAGCAAACGTTTGGCATCGCTCCATACAGCTACCTCACCCACATGCGCATCCATAAAGCAAAGGAGCATCTGGCCAGCGAGCCCGGCGTAACTGTATCTGCCATCGCCGGAAAAACGGGCTTCCGCGATGCCAGCCACTTTGTCGCCACTTTTCGCAAGCATACGGGTATGACGCCTCAGCAGTTTCGCCGCTTGCATTAGTTCTGTGCCGCTAGTCTCTTAGCCCACGATATACGTCACTCCCGCTTCCGTCTGAAAACGGTCCCCCTCCTGGACGGCGCGGCCATCCGGTAAGCGAACGGACAGGCCGTGCAGCCCGCGCAGCGTGCACTCGCCTCGGACCGTCGACGTAACCCTGGCCGACGTTAAGCGACCTTCCTCCCACGCGAGGTCGACGGAGAATCCCCCTCGCGCCCGAAGGCCGCTCACCCGGCCGCTCGTCCAGGCCGCGGGTAGAGCGGGCAGCAGATCGATGCCGTCCATATGGCTTTGCAGCAGCATTTCAGCGATGCCGGCCGCTCCGCCAAAGTTACCGTCAATCTGGAATGGCGGGTGATCATCGAACAGGTTCGGATACGTGGAGCGCGACAACAGCGTTTCCACGAAGCGGTGTGCGGTCTCCCCGTCACCCAACCGGGCGTACAGGTTGATTAGCCAGGCACAGCTCCAACCGGTATGGCCTCCGCCGTTCCGGATACGTTCTTCCAGCGTTCGCCGTACGGCTTCCGTCAGTTCCGGCGTCTGCCGTACGGTGATCGCGTCCCCCGGGTAGAAGCCAATGAGATGTGACACATGCCGGTGTCCCGGCTCAGCTTCCGCAAACGGCTCGCTCCACTCTTGCAGGCGACCGTCCGGGCCGATTTGTGGCTCGGCCATGCTCGCCAGCGTCTCCGCCAGTTCCACTCGCCACGCTTCATCAAGGCCAAGGATCTCCGCTGCCTGAATCGTATGCGTAAATAATTCCCGGATCAAGAACAGATCCATCGTGCTACCGGCGGACACGCTGCAGGGTTCGCCGCGATCCGGTGTCAGGAACTTATTCTCCGGCGAAGTCGAAGGCGCTGTAACGAGCCGTCCGTCGGGTCCGGCCACGAGCCAATCCTGGCTAAACTCAGCGGCCCCTTTCATTAACGGATAAGCGGTCTCCCGCAAAAATGATTCATTCGGTGCAAATTGATAATGCTCCCATAAGTGCCGGCACAGCCATACCCCGCCGAGCGGCCAGAACGCCCAGCTTGATTCGCCATCCGACGGCGTGGACTGACGCCATAAATCCACGTTGTGATGAGCTACCCAGCCCCGAGCGCCGTAATGAATTCGCGCCGTTCGGCTACCGGTAACGCTCAGATCGCGGATCAACTCGAACAACGGCTCATGGCACTCGGGCAGCCCCGCTACCTCTGCATGCCAATAATTCATTTGCGTATTGATGTTGGTCGTATACCCGCAATTCCACGGCGGCTGTACATGAGGGTTCCAGATCCCCTGCAAATGGGCGGCTTCCGTCCCTGGCCGGGAGCTGGCCATTAACAGATACCGGCCATAGTGAAAGTACAGCGCCTCCAGCGCAAGATCTTCTGCCCCACTGCGATAGGCTTCTAGCCGCTCGTTGGTCGGCCGTGACGCCCGCTCCGCTGCCGCGGTAGCGCTGCCTAAGCGCAGCTCTACGCGCTCGAACAGCCGACGGTGATCTTCTACATGGCGCTCACGCAGCCGCTCATAGCCGAGCTCCGCCGCCGCGGTCAACGCAGTCCGGCACCGCTCTGCCGGGTCCACCCCGCCGCTTCCCGGCGCCATCTCATAACCGGCAAAGTTCGTCGCGGCGGCTAACAGCAGCGTCACAGACTGTGCTCCGCGGACGATCAGTCGACCTGATTTATCCACCTCTACCGTGCCGCCTTCTGTCAACGCCAGCAGCTGTACCTCAAAAGACAGGCCTAAGCCCTCCTCGTACAAGACCGACTGTGGATGGTCACGACGATAATTGTCGGCGATATGGCTGGGGGCTTGACCTGTCATGACGATTCGGGCTGTTTCCGCCCCTTCGCTTCCGATTTGATACCGCAGTAACGAATCCAGCGAAGCGGTCAAATCAATGGGTTTCTCCCCATGCGCAGCGATACGCACGACCAGCACCTGGTCAACCGCGCTGACAAACACCTTGCGCTGATAAGCCGCCTCGCCTATTCGATAGCTCGTAGCGGCGATCCCCGTCCCCAAATCCAATTCTCTCCGGAACGAGCTAACTCCGCTTTCCCCTGCCGCCTCAACTCCCCCCTGCTCCAATCGCAAATTCCCGAGCGGTTGGTAGGATTCCGTGCGCCGACCCAACATTTTTGCGTCGACCAGCCTTTCGGCATCCTTATATTTGCCGGCAAAAATCAACTCCCGTGCCGGTCCAAGGTGACGAAGCGCATCGTAGTTTTGCGGATCCCTGGGGAATCCCGACCATAACGTATCCTCATTTAATGCAATCGTTTCTTCATGAATCCCGCCAAAGACCATGCCACCGATCCGCCCGTTTCCGACGGGAAGAGCTTCCTCCCAGCGGGAAGCGGGCCGATCATACCACAATTCCCACTCTGTTTGATCTGGATAGGTCACCTTTCTCACTCCTCCGAAATTCTCCTTCATATTGGCGCAAAAAGGCCCGAGGAAATCACGGGCCTTTTCACAACCTTATTTAGATCGTCAGACGATATACGATGATTACAATTTCTTGCCGGTAAACAACTCGACTCTTTTCTTAACCAGTTCCGTATATTCGGCTTCCATTTCCTTAGCACCCGCTTTATCCAGCTCGGCAAGGAATGCGTCATACACTTTGTCGAAGTCGGCTGCTTTCGCCAGAACCGCTTCCGGAATCCGTTTGCGGACGATATCCTGCGTTTTTTGGAAAATCACTTGGTAATCGCCGTCTGTTGGAGTAGGCATGTTGTACAGAGCGCCCCAATCCTTCGCAGGGAATGCATCTTCACCAGGGAACAAGTCTTTCCAAGTCGTTGCGTTGTAAGCTTTCAGTGTTTCTTTCTCAGCTTCCGTATAACCTGCTACGATTTGATCCGGGAAGTTCGTGGTATAGTAATTGCCCGAAGGATCTTTTACGCCGTCGCCATAGTTAGCACCGAAGGTGCGATAAAGGCTGATTCCGGATTCCTTCGTAAAGTTCGTGCTGTCATTCACTTTGCGATCTTGAACGTCGGCTGGAACAACACGTTGACCATTTTCAACGGTATAGTGTTTGCCTTCGACCCCCCAGTTTCTCAGCACTTGGCCTTCGTCGGAGGATAACCAGTCAATGAACTTGATTGCACGCACCGGATCTTTACATGCTGTCGTGATACTGATACCGTAACCATCAACCCCCGCTTGCTGGAAGGAATGGTCTTCGTAGTCTTCCGACAAGGTTACCGGGAAGTGTGCGTAGGTGTATTCATCTTTGCCTGCGGTTTTCAGTGCGTTTTCTGCATCCTGATAGCCCCACTCCTGGTCAATCAGACCAAGCACGCGGCCGCTGGCGATTTTCGCTTTGTATTGGTCTTCTTTTTGTACGAACGTATCTTTGTCCAACAGACCTTCATTGTACATGTGATTCAGCCAACGGAAGTATTCTTTCTCTTCCGGGCGTTTGTAGTGCAATTGAGCTTCGTATGTTTCCGGATTGACGTAGTATTCGCCATCATCCGGAGCGCCGGTTGTCAGGAACGCCGGGTTCGTTACCGTAATCATGATTCTCCAGTCGTCGGCGCTCAGCGTCAACGGAATCGTCGGCTGACCGTCCGTCGTCGGGTTTTTCTCCACGTATTGCTTCAGTACATTTTCAAAGTCCTGTACCGTACGAACCTTCGGATAACCAAGCTCCTTCAGAACGCGTTGTTGAATTTCAAATCCGCCGCCGGCGTCAAAATATTGTTGGTCCACGCCGCCGTTTGTAAACAACGAATAGATCGCTTGATCATCATTGCTATATTTCAGACGATTCATGTTTTCACTGAACATTTTCTTCAGGTTTGGCGCATGCTCTTCAATCAATGGGGCCATATCGACGATCAGTCCGGCATCGACCAGTTTGCTCAATTCGCCTTTGGCAAAAATCAAATCAGGTACATCGCCGCTCGCTGCCATCAGGGCGATTTTGTTCTCGCCGCCGCCGGCACCTACGTCAAACTCGGCATCGATCGAAACGCCGGTTTTTTCGGTAATCACTTTGCCCACATCGTCTTGCATGTTGTTCCAGTTCGGGCTAGCGTCAGCGCCGAAGAAGGTAAAGGTAATCGGGCTTGTATCGGCTGCCGCTTCTGCATTGGTTCCTGCGTTTCCGGTGTTGCCTGCATTTCCGTTATTGGCGGCATTGTTTCCGTTACTTCCGCAACCCGCTACCAACATCGTACTCGCGAGCAAAATCGCTGCAAAAGCTTTAGGGCTTCTCCATTTCATTTCTACTTTCCCCCTCGTAGTCTTGATAAAACCTATATTGTATAACAGGCTTTGCCTGCTGATACCGAGACCTGCTCCCCTTCTGCCCGGCGTTCCGGAACGAGAAAGGGCTTTCATTATTGGCTGACAAGAAAGATCGTCCGCTTGAGGCCGCCCCGCCGCCAGTGAATCTGCGGCGGAAGCGAAGTCGAAAGCTTATTGATTAAGCCTTTACCGCGCCCAGCGTCATACCGTCTACGAAATAACGTTGCAAGAACGGATAGATGATCAAAATCGGTACCGTAACGACAATCGTGATCGCCATCTTAATGGACTCGGGAGATACCTGAGCCATCATATTGGCCATATCGTTGGCATTGGTCATTCTTGCACCTTGGTTCGTGCTTTGCAGAATTTTCATCAACTCGTATTGCAAGGTCGTTAAATGCGCTTTGTTCCCGTTGTAAAGATAGGTGTCGAACCAGGAGTTCCACTGGCCTACCGCCAGGAATAAGGCGATCGTTGCCAGAACGGGCTTGCAGAGCGGCAGGATGACTTTATAGTAAATCGTAAAGTCGTTGGCCCCGTCCAGCTTGGCGGATTCTTGCAGCGCATACGGCAATCCGTCGATAAAGGAACGGATGATGAAAACGTTAAATGCGCTGACAATTCCCGGGAGGATGTAAATCCAGAACGTGCCGATCAAATCCAGATGGCGCATCAGCATATAGGTTGGAACCAACCCGCCGGAGAAGTACATCGTAAGCGCCAGAAACGTGGAGACGAACTTCCGGGATTTGAAATCAGGCCGGCTTAGCGTATACGCCAGCATCGAGGCGCTGATCAACCCGAGCACGGTTCCGAGCACCGTCCGGTAAATCGTAATTTTGAATCCCGTAATCAGGCTGGAGTAATTAAAGATCGTCTTATAATTCTCCAAGGTGAATTCCCGAGGCCAGAGGTAAATGCCGCCTCTTACCGTGTCCGTGGAATCATTCAGAGAGATCGCAAGCACGTTCAGGAAAGGGTACAACGTGATGATCAAAATAACGCTCATAAGAATGAAATTACAGATATTGAAGATTTTGTCGCCCCGTGTATCGTTGAAGGCTTTGCTTGAACTTGCCATCGTCGTCTCCCTCCCCCTACATGATGCTTTCTTTGGTTGTTTTCTTCATAATTCCGTTGGCGGTAAGCAGCAGGATAATGCTGACCACCGAAGTGAACATACTGATTGCCGTACCGTAAGAGAAGCGGCTGATGTTAATCCCGTAGTTCAGCGCATATAAATCCAGTACTTCGGAATAGTCGGTAACCAGCGAGTTGCTGAGCTGGAACTGCTTCTCGAACCCGATGCCAATCAAATGGCCGATCGACATAATCAGCAGCACCGAAATCGTTGTCCGGATCCCCGGAAGCGTAATGTTCCAGATTTGCCGGAAGCGTCCGGCCCCATCGACCCGGGCCGCCTCGTAAAGCTCTTTATCAATACCGGTGATCGCCGCTAAATAAATGATGGCGTTCCAACCAGTTTCCTTCCAGACATCGGAAGCGGTTACAATTCCCCAAAACCATTTCCCCTGGGCCATAAATTGAATCGGCTCGTTAATGATGTGCAACGACACCAGAAGCTCGTTGACAATCCCGCCGTCGATCGAGAGCATTTTCGTAATGATCCCCCCGACAACAACCCAGGACACAAAGTGCGGCAGGTAGGATACGGTTTGCACCGTTCGCTTGAAGTATTTGCCGCGCAGCTCGTTGAGCAGCACCGCAAAGGTGATTGGAATCACAAATCCCGCGATCAGGCCCATTATACTCATGGCCAGCGTATTGCGAAGTACCAGGTAGAACCGTTCATCCTGGAACAGGTCCACAAAGTTTTTAAATCCTACCCATTTCTGCTCGGAGAAGGATTTTGACGGCTTATAATTTTGGAAAGCCATCGTCCATCCCCAGACCGGCAAATAGTTGAAAACAAACAACCAGATGACGAATGGCATGGACATTAAGTACAAGTATTTCTGCTGTAAAATGCTCCGCCAGATACCGGTCTTCCGCTTTTTCGGCGGCTTAGGGGTTGCGCTTACATTTCTGGTTTCGGGCTGAGTTGACAGCGTTTCCATCTCTTTTCTCCCCCCTCGTCTGCTATAACTTAATGATAAAACAAGGGGGGGCGGCGAAATACCCGAGAGATTTCGAACAAAACCATATAATAATTAGAGATTCCCTCCGGTCGGAATCGTAAAGGTAAATTCCGTGCCGATGCCATACTCACTGACGATACGCAATCCATGCTCTTCCCCATAGGACAATACGAGTCTTTGATGGACATTTCGCAGTCCGATCCGCTTCTGCTCCGGCTCTTTGGTACCCGATATAAAGCTCGTCACCTCACGAAGGCGTTCCGTCGTCATCCCCATCCCGTTATCACGTACCGTTACCCGGACCTGTTCCTTGTCCCTTTCAATGTTCACCTCGACATGCACGCCTTCTTCCTTATCCTCGACCCCGTGGACAACGGCATTCTCGACCAGTGGCTGGATAATCAGCGGCGGTACCCGGATGGCGCTGACTTCAGGATCGATCGATAAGGTATAACTTAAGCGTTCCTCGTAACGAAACTTCTGGACTTCCAGATAAGAGCTGACCATATCCAACTCTTCCTTCAGCGGGATGCTCTCCCTGCCGACTTCCAGGTTCTTACGCATCATCTTTCCTAGCAGCCGGACCACGTTGGCGATTTCTTTATCTCCCTTCATATGGGCATTCATGCGAATAGACTCCAGCGCATTAAACAGAAAATGCGGATTGATCTGGCTGGCCATCATCTTTAGCTTGATCTCCCGCTGCGCAAGCTCCAAGGCATTGTTTTGTTCGGTTTTCTCCACAACTTGATCCATCAGTTGGCGGATACTTTCCACCATATAGTTAAACTGCCGTGACAGCTGTCCGATTTCGTCGTTGCCGTCGATCCGTGATACAACGTGAAAATCCCCCAGTGCCAACCGGTTCAAATGGCGGCTTAGCCGCAGCATCCGGTTTGTGGTCAAGAACGAAACGATATAAACAAAGATCAGTGCGATCAGCAATACGAGGGTTATGATCAAAAGTCCAATAAGGCTTACCGTATTCGCGTCTTTTACGATCGGTTCCGTCGCAAACACCGAAATGAATTTCAAGCCGTTCATGCTAGATTCCGGCGTCAAGGTGTCGATCACGAGATAAGACGGTACGCCTTGGATAGCTACTTTAAAGGTTCCTTTTTGCTGCGTCCGCAAATCGATGCCATAATCAAGATCCTCCAGCGTCTTGCCGACGAACGACGGATTTTTGGCCGCCACAACGTATCCCAAATCATCGGTGATCAGCGTCTCAAAAGGCTCCTGCTGCAGCATCCGGTTGAGTTCCTCCTGGTTCATGATGACCATGAGGACGCCGCTTTTTCGGGTTCCTTCAAATGAAATTTGCCGAACCAAGCTAAGCCGCTTCACCGGGACTTCCTGATTATCGTTGATGTAGAACCACCCGATGTCTTTGCTTTTCATCGCCTGCTTGTACCAATAAATGTCCTCGATCTCTTCGTTCATCGGGATTAGCTCCAAGTTGTTGATCAAGGTTGGATTGTCATAATAGAAACGAATCCCGGAAACCTCACGGTAAGTCCTGTCGTAGTTGCGGAAATCATCATAATCGAGGTATGCCTTCGTGAGCTCCAACACACTGGGATACCGGGTGTCCACTATCTTCTCCAGTCCCTCATCGAGCATAAAAAAATCAGAAATATCGGTCGGCACGCGGAGCATCGTGGCGGTCCGGGTCTTTACTTTCTCGACGTTGTTGGTGGTCTGCGCGATCGCACGTTCCATCGCTTGGTTGCGAAAGTAAGCGGTTACAGCGACCCCTACGATAAGGATGGGGATCATAACCACGACAATATAGGAAATGAGCAACTTATGCTTCAATCTCAGGTTGTTGGTGATGCGGACCAGTTTACCCAACAATCAGATCCCCCCTCATTAAAATGGAAATATCCCCTTCTTTAAGGGGAAAAGGGGATATTTCGGCATCCCTGACACTTACCCTTACGCCAGGGATGCCTGTCACATATTAAATTACCTAGCGGCCAAGGTCCAGGACCAATTATTTCAAAGTGATTTGCAGTTCGGTTTTGCCGCTGAAGGAAGCCACTTCCACCGCGCCGTTACTTGCCAACACCGCGCCTTGCACCGCAGCCGCTTCGTCCATGCCATGCAGCGTGACGAAGAACGGTTTGCCAGCGCCTTCGGCCGTCAATTTCACGAGCTTTCCGCTGCGAACGACGGTAACGTTGAGTTCGGCATCGCCTTTCGCATTGCGAACCGTTCGAGACAACGTTGCGCCGTCCTTGATCGCGTACAAGCCAAGCTCCACTTTGTCCGCATAATCATAATCCGGACGAACATCATTCGCTCCCGTCGCCAAAATCGAATTCGGGCGAACAAACAGCGGCAGGCTGAAGAAATCGTATTTCTCTTTGCGCCATTTGCCGCCTTCTACCGTCTGTCCGGACAGCAAGTGGGTCCATTGGCCTTCCGGCAAGTAGTACGAGACGTCGCCCTTTTCGCTGAATACCGGCGCAACGAGCAACGAGTCGCCTAGCATATATTGACGGTCCAACGTATCGCAAGCCGGATCCTCTGGGAATTCGAGGAACATCGCCCGCATCGTCGGCACGCCTTGCTGCGTCGCCTGCACGGCGGTGTCAAACATATACGGCATCAACCGGCATTTTAACTTGGTGAAGAACCGGGTTACGTCCACGGCCTCGTCGTCATAAGCCCAAGGTACGCGGTACGAGCTGCTTCCGTGCAAGCGGCTATGACTCGACAGCAAGCCGAAGGCCAGCCAGCGTTTGAACACATGCACCGGTGCCGTATTTTCGAAGCCGCCGATATCGTGGCTCCAGAAGCCGAAGCCGGCGAGGCCCAGCGATAGGCCGCCGCGAAGGCTTTCCGCCATCGATTCATAATCGGCGTAGCAGTCGCCGCCCCAGTGAACCGGGAACTTCTGACCGCCGACGGTCGCGGAACGAGCGAACAAGGCGGCTTCATTTTTGCCCAGCTTCTCTTCAAGCACTTCGAAGACGACTTTATTGTACAGGTACGTGTAGTAGTTATGCATTTTCACCGGATCGGAGCCGTCGTGGTATACTACATCCGTCGGAATCCGTTCGCCGAAGTCGGTTTTGAAGCAATCGACGCCCATGTCGACCAGTTCGCGCAAGTACCCGGCAAACCATTCACAAGCCTCTGGATTCGTGAAATCCACAAGCGCCATGCCAGGCTGCCACAAGTTCCATTGCCACACGTCGCCGTTCGCTTTTTTCACCAGATAGCCGTTCTTCTTGCCTTCTTCAAACAAACGGGAACGCTGACCAATATACGGGTTGATCCATACGCAGATTTTCAGGCCTTTTTCCTTCAGGCGTTTCAGCATACCTACCGGATCCGGGAATACGCGCTCGTCCCATTTAAAGTCTGTCCAGTGGAATTCGCGCATCCAGAAGCAATCGAAGTGGAATACATGCAACGGCAAGTCGCGCTCGGCCATGCCGTCCACGAAGGAATTTACGGTAGCTTCATCGTAATCGGTCGTAAACGAGGTCGTCAGCCACAGGCCAAAGCTCCATGCCGGCGGCAGCGATGGCTTGCCGGTCAAATCGGTATATTTGTTCAGTACGTCCTTCGGCTCCGGTCCATCGATCACGAAATATTCAAGCGATTCGCCGGGGACGCTGAATTGCACTTTTTTCACCTTTTCCGACGCGACTTCGAAGGAAACCGCCCCCGGATCGTTAACCAGTACGCCATACCCTTTATTGGTGACGTAGAAAGGAATATTCTTGTAGGACTGCTCGGAACTCGTGCCGCCGTCCTTGTTCCAGATATCGACGACTTGCCCGTTCTTGAGGAACGAGGTGAAGCGTTCGCCTAGTCCGTATACCCATTCGCCGACGCGAAGGTCAAGCTCCTCACGCATATAGGTGTTGCCGCCCGTTTCGGTGATGTGCGCCATCGATTTGGAGCCGCTGCCGGTAATCCGCTCGCTACCGCGATAGAAATCGACGGACCATTGCGGGCCTTTGTTGATACGGACGCTAAGGCTGCCGCTCTTCAGTTCGGCGTATTGTTCGTTCTCGGTGATCTCGGCATGGTCGCCGCCCTTCGCGAGCTCAAAATGCGGACCATGGTCGACCGTACCGGCAAAATGAATCAGCTTTACGCCAATGACTCCCGGCAGTGGAGAATGGAATTGCATCGTCAGTAAGGTGGTATTGATCATGTCGCCGCGGCCGCGGATCGGTGTTGTCGATGCGGAGGCGATCAAGGTATGGTCCTGAACCTGGAAATCATAGGCCTGCACCGCGGTGGAGAGCGTAAATTCGTCGCGAATCAGCCAGTTGCCATCGGTAAACTTCATTTGGGAAAACCCGCCTTTCGTCACATTGATTTTCAAATGAAAACGTTCTATACTTGCATTATACTGATACAACGAACAATAAACTAACATTATCAAGCGAAAATATAACACTATTTTGACGAGGTGAAGAGGCATGGATCAAGCGCTCCGCCGCTCCCTGAAGGAGAGCAAAAGTCACGGCAATGAACGCCTTCCGTTCGGCACTTACTGGTATCGCTACGGTCCCGGGGAACACGTCATCGACTGCCATTGGCACGACGAGGCTGAGTTTTTCTACTGCCTCGAAGGCGAAACCCTCTTTCAAGTCGATACCGACTACTTCCCGGTCCGGGCCGGGGAAGCGGTGTTTATCGATGGCGGAGACATTCACGCCGCGCATGCGCACGGCGAACAAGGCTGCGCGTTCTTCTCCCTCGTCTTCGATACGCAGCTGTTGGCCAGCGCCCATTACGACGCGGTTCAGGAGAACCTTGTCCTGCCGCTGCAAGAACGAAAAGCGACGTTCCCTCGCCATATTCAGCGAGAGGAAGCGGCAAGCCTCGCCTTACTAGAGCATATTGTAGCCATGATGCGCAGTTGCAGCACTGAATCGCCCGGCTATGAAGGCGCCGTGAAAGGACATCTATACTTGATGCTGGCGGAAACCGCGGCGACAGGCCGGGCCGTCAACCGATCCTATGGCAGCAGCCGCAGCGAATCGTCCAAGATCGACAGGCTCAAGACCGTTATCCAGCATATCCAGCAGAACTACGGTCATCCCATCCGGCTTGCGGAACTGGCGGCACTGATCCCAATGAGCGAGGGCCAGTTCTGCCGCTTCTTTAAATCGATGACCCGCCAGACACCGATGGATTACATCAATTCCTACCGAATTCGCCAGGCCGCCGAGCTGCTGCGCGAGCCGGAGCGCAAAATCTCCGATATTGCACTGGAAGTTGGCTTTGACAACATCAGCTATTTTATCCGGGTATTCCGCAAGACGATGAACTGCTCGCCTTCGGAATTCCGTAAACGGCTGCTGGCGCCGGTGGGGGTGTAGCTATTCGGTGAGCACAGCAAGTGCCGGAAATGATTTCGATTAGTTCGCATTCTTGATGCGACAAATTAGCTGGAAATAGTCCCAGCTAATTTGTCGTTTTTTATAGTTTGGCTCAAAAGAACCGGAGACATCCGGCGATTATTCCTTCTAACATAACTTGAACCAGCTGATTTGCGCTTCCCCTTGCAGATGCAGATACACATCATGCCGGCCCGACAAGCCGGTTGCGGCTTCGGCAGTTACCGTCGTCCAGGCCTGGCGTCCGCCGGTCGGCAGAAGCTTGCAACTGACCACAGCCTCGCCATCCGTGGAATCCAGGGTCACCGCGATTTCGCCGCCCTTCAAATTCCCCGATACCCGAGCTTCGAACCGGGAGGCTCCTTCTCCGAAATCGACATCGCGGAAAGCAATCCATCCGCGCTCGGATTTTAACCGGATGCTTTCGCCGCCCTCGCGGCACTCATCCAGGAAGACCTGCTCGTAATCATCGTAGTTGACCGCACGCACCGGTTCGAGCAGTGAACGCGGCGGCACGGTTTCGCCTTCCACCTGTAGTGTTGCCATCAAGGCAATGACCTCCGAAGAAGGTCCAACCATGACCGTCACTTCGCCCGACTCCACGCAATACCGATCCCGAGTCACATCCCAGAACGCCAGCTCATCCGCCTTCAGCGTAAATGTAACCCGTTTCGCTTCTCCCGGCTGAAGATGCAGGCGAGTAAAACCCTTCAACGCCTTGAGTGGACGCGGCACACGAGACTGCCCGATCCGTACGTATAGCTGCGGCACTTCATCCCCGGCCATATCTCCGGAGTTCCGCACTTCAAATGCGATCTGAACTTCACCGTCCTGACCAACCGTCGTCCGATCCAGCGTCAGTCCGCTATATTCAAACGTTGTATAGCTAAGCCCATGACCAAATGGGTAGAGGACTTCTCCGTCAAAATATTGATAAGTCCGCTTTCCTTTCATAATGTCGTAATCCTTCAATTCCGGCAGCTGGTTCACCGATTGGTACCAGGTCATATTGAGGCGTCCCGCCGGATTATAGTCGCCGAACAGCACGTCGGTTACGGCATGTCCAAGCTCTTGGGCAGCATGGGAGGTAAACAGAATCGACGGCACATGCTCGTTCTCCCAATTGACCGCAAACGGATAGCTGCCGACAGTGACGACCACGGTATTCGGATTCGCTGCCCGTACCGCTTGAATAAGCGCTTGCTGCGCTGGAGGCAGTACAATGTCAGCGCGGTCAATCGTTTCCTTCGCATTAATGAACGGGTTGTTACCCACGACGACAATCGCCGTCTCCGCTGATTTGGCCGCATGGACAGCCTTCTCGATCCCATTCTCTACGATTTCCACAACCCATTTTTCCCCTGGCAGACGGCTGTCGACCTTAATGGCATTATCAAAAACGTTCTCGCCAACCGCGATCAACCCGCCGCGCTCGTTCAGGACGATGGGCCGCCCGTTCCATGCCTTCATCTCGATCTGGCCGTCCGATGCGGGGCTAAAGTCGAATACTTCCTTCACGAACCAGCCGCTGGCTTCGTTCGCCGTTGCCGTCAGCAGACCCGAATCGGTCTCGGTCACAAATTTGCCGGTATCCACCAAACGTAGCGTGCTCGAGCCCCAGCCCCAATCGCCCCGCTCAAATACCGCCGCATCGGCCGCGTTCTCGCCGGTAGCTGCCAGAAATGCTTCCGCCCCTTCACCAGACGCGATCCGGACATATTTGCCGGTCACCGAGGAGCGCAAGCGAATCCGGTCCAAGCCCGTTCCGAACAGGACGGGGCGGTCTCCCATTTTCTCCTTCAAGCCTTGCAACGGAGTTACACGGTAAGGCGGCGTGCCGCTATACCAGTCCGTAATCGCTTCATCCGCCAGCGGCCCGACAACGGCCACCGAACTTAACGTTTGCGGCAGGGGCAGTAAGCCTTCATTCTTCAATAGCACAATCGATTCGCGAGTCGCCGCCAACGACAAGGACGCATGCTCCGGTGCGCACAGTTTGTCCTCCGGGACACGGCTGTACGGATTTCGCTCCTCCGGATCGAACTCGCCCAGCCGGAACCGGACGCGGAAGGCGTTGCGCAAGGCGCGGTCTAGGTCCGACTCGGCCAGCAAGCCTTGATCCAACGCATTTCGCAGCGCCTGGAACATGATCGGTTGATCATCCGTCATGCTGTCGATGCCTGCCTTTATGCTCCCAGCCACCGCTTCCGCGTAAGATTCCAAGTAACGGTGATCCATCACCGTCCCCATCACGTCGCCGGCATCGCCAACGACAAACCCGTCCATCTCCCATTCGCCTTTAACGATGTCGTTTACTTCAT
The DNA here is from genome assembly GCF_014947195.2 of Paenibacillus rhizolycopersici. NCBI lineage: Bacteria > Bacillati > Bacillota > Bacilli > Caryophanales > Paenibacillaceae > Paenibacillus > Paenibacillus rhizolycopersici. The sequence continues at coordinate 243,932 of NZ_JADCNN020000003.1, forward strand.
GATTGAGGTTGCAAGGCGTACCGTTAATCCCGTTATAAGCCGTCATCATTGACCCGGCCCGGCCTTCCCGGAACGTGCGTTCAAACGCTTTCAAGTAATACTCTCGCTTGTTTCGCGGATCGATGCTCACCGAATCACTGCCGCGGTCCACTTCATTGTTGTTCCCGTAAAAATGCTTTAACGTCGCTACTGCTTTATAATAAAACGGATGATCGCCTTGCAGGCCTTTCACCAGCTCGGTCGTCAACGCCCCCGTGAGGTGCGGATCTTCGCCATAGGCCTCCTCCGTCCGCCCCCACCGCGGGTCCCTTTCCATATCAACGGTTGGCGCCCAGATCGTCAAGCCGTTAACCGCCGGGTTCCGCTGAAAATACACGCGTGCCTCATCGCCGATCACAGAGCCGATTTGACGCATCAGCTCGGGATTCCAGGTACAGGCCAGCCCTGTATTTTGCGGAAAAGACGTCGCTTCCCCTAGCCAAGCTACGCCATGGGCCCCTTCCGTACCGTGTTTGTATGGTTTGACGCCGAGCCGCGGCACCTCGGTTTGAAACTGGCACATCAGCTCAACTTTCTCTTCCAGTGTGAATCGGGAAACCAAGTCATCCACCCGCTGCGCCAGTGGCAAATCGGGGTTTTGATAAGGATATTGGTACGTGCTGTTCGTCATACGATTACCTCGCTCCCATACTCTAAAATTTCGTTGTAAGCGCTTAAAAGTTATGCCCTGCTTGTTCCCGCGTGGTTTACCAACCCTATCATAGCCCGCCATTCATCCCCTGCGATACACGGAATATTAGTCATCTTTTCATATAAAAATATCGCATCGACCACACGGCCCCATAGGTACCTCACCCCTACTCTCAACGATTATCCCTTTCATTCAGAATTAGGGGTATCGGGGAGGAGTTTAAAAACAAGATCATTTTCTGGGATTTTTTTCTTGAAAACAGAACGTGTGTTTGGTATAATAAGAAAAAGAGAACGTATGTACGCATATCTTGAGTTGGAGGGATCGTACATTGGAATTAGATGCGAATACGGAGCTTCAATCTATCAACCCCCGTTTTCAAAGTGAAGCGGACTGCATTGCTGCGATCATCGCTATGAAGTGGCCCAATGGCTTCGTCTGCCCGCGATGCGCCTATACCGAGTGCACCCGTCTATCCTCCCGCCGCCTTCCTTTGTTTGAATGCGGTAGATGCGGCTATCAAGCCTCGCCCTTGGTGGGAACCATATTTGAAAGAACCCATCTGCCTTTGGTGAAATGGTTTCAAACTATGGAATTATTCCTGCTTCCCGATGGCATCTCGGCGCTGCGGTTGAGTCAGGTGATCCGGGTTACCTACAAAACCGCATGGCTCATGCTGCACAAAATCCGCCATACTCTCGGCGAATGCGATGCCCAGGAGCTGCTCTGCGGAGAGGTGAAGGTGAACTGCGATCAGTATGCGAACGATCCGTTGCGGTTTCATCCAGCCTCTCAACCTTATGCCACCGCGGTCGTCGCCGGATGCACGGTAACGGAGTCCGGCGAGCTGGAGCGGGTGAAGATTCAGCTGATATCGCATAAAAGGGGTGGCGGACAACGGGCTAACCGGCACGATCTCGCCGCGTTCATCAATAAGCAGGTCGATGTCCATACCTCTAGCATCCAGTCGTTCCCGTTGGTTTATCGGCTGTATTGGCCCTTGCGAAAAGAAATAAGAGCAGCTTGGGATTCTCTCAAAAATACGTATGTTGCCTTGGGGATAGGGCATTTGCAGACGTATCTGAATGAGTATACTGTACGCCGCCGCCTGCGCATGTCTGATTCTGAAGAGACGATGCGCCAGAAACTGCTTCAGATGTGCGTGTCCATTCCGGCGATCCCGTACCGCCAGCTAATAGAACACCCAAAAAACCCGTCCATTGCAGCAGCGGCTTAATTGACTGCTGAACTTACGGGTTAATCAGCGAACGAGAATGGTCGCTTTTATTACATTTTTTCACTCGTACGTTTCAGTACCTCTTTCTCCACTCCCTGATGCAACGGGATAATCGTCAGAAGAAAGCGGATGACCTACATCCTCCGACCCCCTAACGAGAGAGGAACGGCCCAGAGAAGCCTCAAGCATGGTTGGTCTGCTTTCGGTAGGCAGAAGGGGAAGTCCCGACATACTTGCGGAATTTGCTATGAAAATAATCGACGTTCGTATATCCGACCTTTTCAGCCACCTGGTATACCTTCAAGCCTTCCTCCAGGTAACTCTTTGCTTTCTCAATCCGCACTTTATCCAGATACGTGTTGAAATATTCGCCCGTCGTATTCTTGAACAACTTGCCTAAATAAGCGCTGTTATAGTTAAAAATACCGGAGAGTGTCTCCAGTTTGAGATTATCGCTGTAGTTCCGGTGAATGAGGTCTAGCATAATTTTGACTTCGCGGTGTTTCCCGTCTTCACCGAGTTGATTCATGATCTGCTGCAGTAGAACCTCTGCCTGCCCGTTTAATTCCAGAATGGAATAGGCCTTTTGGATCTTGGAAAAACCGTCCGAAAACTCCTTGCCGCGGCTTTGCAGCTCCGGCGACTGCTTCAGCGCCTTGCTGTATATCGTCGTCAACAGCTCAACGTAACGGTTCTTGATTTCATTCTCCATCGCGCCATCCGTCATATACGCTTCGCCCAGTTGGCGCAGCAAAGATTTCACGGCATCCTGATTGCCGATGTCTACCGCATAAAAGAGCTGTTCCCCCAGTTCTTCGGTCGACAAATCCCCTGCGTCAGCAGCCCTTCCGGATCGCTTGTCTTCCGGGGTCAAAACGGTTCCCTGATCTAGAAAAAAATGATGCCGAACCAGTTCGCACGCTGTCCGATAGGATTCCCGAATTTCCGTCAAGCAACCGACCTTCCCGCCAAGTGCCACAGAGAAACGGATCCCCGTGCCGGCCAATTCAGCCGTGAGCTCGCGATAGATCCCCCCGAGTTCAACCGATAAAAGCGGTTCTTTAATCAGGACTCCAATCTTGGCGTGAATGGCGAACACCCAACCGCGGCCGGGTTCCTCGAACAGCCGAGCCAGCGCTTTGCGGACCAGTGCATTGCCTTGGGCCTCGACGTCCCCTTCCGTTTGCGCGCTAAGCAACAAGACTTGATACACCTTACCGCTGATGCCGACTTCACTGGCCCGCTCGCATAGCGGAGCAGGATCGTCATCTTCTTCACCGGTCAGCACGGACTGTATCAGTGCTTCCCGGTTCCATTCGGTCGTGACGTGCTTCCACTGCTGGGAGGCCCTCTCCTCATCGACCGTCAGCTTGATCTTCCAGAGATAATCCTTCAGTTCATCCTCATCCACCGGCTTCAGCAAATAACCGTCCACACGCTGGGTCATCGCCTTCTTAGCGTAACTAAAGTCCGCGTACCCGCTAAGTATCAAAATATGCAGGAGCGGATCCTGCATTCGGAGCTTTTCGATCAATTGCAACCCGTCCATACCAGGCATACGGATGTCAGCCACCACCAGGTCGGGTTGATATCGTTGAAATTTATCCAGTGCTTCGTTCCCGTTCGCCGCTGTATCCACAACTTCGTAGCCACAGGCTTCCCAATCGATGAACGTACGTAGGCCTTCTCTGAGCTTGGGTTCGTCGTCAACAATAAGCACTTTAATCATTAGGCATTCCTCCGACCGGAAAAAAAGTTTCGTTCTTCCAGTTAGTAAGAGTAATAAAGCGTTTACAATTAATTATATTTCAATTTTTGCTTCTTCCACAAACATTATTCTGTTGACTTGTTGCACTATTTTGATGCATAGAAACGAAAAGCTGCTCCTTCTCATCGTTGGATGAGCCTAGAGCAGCCTTTTTCCTGAATTGATCAAACCCGCCGCAAGGACTTGGGTTCAACAGATTTGCCCTAATTCCCCTTAAGGGAAGAGTCCGGCACCGGCACACCGAAATTGGGCGTACCATCTTCGTTCCATTCCAGAAACTGAGCCCGCGTATGCCGGTTCGGGTCATACAGCGGATCGCCGACGATCTCCCTGTAATTGCGGGCATGATAGACCAACACGTCACGCCCGTCTTCCGAGACGGTAAAGCTGTTGTGTCCCGGTCCGAACTGACCGGCAGCCTCATTGGAGACGAACACCGGGATCGGCGATTTCATCCAGGAGTCGGAGTCCAGCAGATTTGCAGATGCATCCGCGGAAAGCAAACCTATGCAATAATGATGGTTCGTTGCACTAGCCGAATAGCTGATGAAAATACGCCCATTCCGTTTTAGTACCGCCGGTCCTTCGTTTACTTTAAAACCGATGGTTTCCCAGTCGAATTCGGGCGTAGAGATCATGACTTGTTCTCCAATCAGCGTCCAAGGATTGCTCATTCGGGAGATGTAGAGATTGGAGTTGCCTTCAATCTTCGGGTCCTTCTGTGCCCAAACGTAATAACGTTCCCCCTGATGCTCGAACATCGTTGCATCCAGCGCAAACGACTCCCATGACGTGCGAACCTGTCCTTTCTCTTGCCATATGCCTTCGAGCGGATTGGCTGAAGGGTTCTCCAGCACGTACATCCGGTGATCAAATAACCCCTCGTTCGTCTCGGTCGTTCGCGCCGCGGCAAAATAGATATACCATTTCCCTTCGATGAAATGGAGTTCCGGCGCCCAGATGTTGGCGCTCAACGGACCGGATTCATATTTACGCCAGGCCACGACCGGCTCGGCCTCCCCCAATCCTTGCAGCGTCGTCGATCGCCGGATTTCGATCCGGTCGTACTCGGGTACCGAAGCCGTAAAGTAATAATAACCGTCCTGATGCTTGTAAACCCACGGATCCGCCCGCTGCTCCACGATCGGATTCAGATACTCCTGCTTGTGACTCATCTCGGTTTCTCCTTCTCCTTCTAGTATTTGGATTTCATGCCGGCCTGCTTCTCGGCTTTATTTCCGATCTAGCCTTTGACCGCTCCCGCTGTCATCCCATCGATAAAATATTTTTGGAAAGCGACGAACAAGATAAAAATCGGAATAATGGAGAAAAACGAACCTACTATCAGCAAATCATAGTTGTTGCCGTAAGGGGTTAGCAGCGTCTTTAACCCGATCGGCAACGTATATTTGTTCGCGTCGCTCAGGACCATAAACGGCCACAGGAAATTATTCCAGCTGTTCATGCCGTTCAGGATTGCCATCGCCGCAAAAGAAGGCTTCATGATCGGCAGGATCAGCCGCACGTAGATCCCGTACTCGCTTGCCCCGTCAACGCGGCCGGCCGCGATAATTTCCCGGGGAATTCCCCGCAGATATTGTCTGAAGAAGAAGATGGTCGCTGCGCTGGCGATCCCCGGCAGTATGATGGCCGAGTAGGAATTCATCAGCCCGATATCGTAGGTCAACGTATACAGCGGCAGCAGCAGAATTTCGAACGGAACCATCATGATCAGCAGCACGCAGACGAACAGGACGTTTTTCCCCTTAAATTCATAAGCCGAAAACCCGTACGCCACTGTAGCGCTGACCAACAGCGTCAATACCACCTGTATGACTGTCAGCAACAGCGAGTTGAAGAACCACATAAAATAGGAATGATTCCCTGTGAACAAGTAAACAAAGTTATCAAAGCTCATGGCAGGCAGATCAAACCGCAAATTGAGCCCGTACCGGATCAAATCCTCGCCAGGCTTAAACGAAGCTAGCGTTACGGCGTAAAATGGCAGAAGGATCAGTACGCACAGGAAGGCAAAAAACAGGAACAAGACGATTTTGATCGGCAAGCCGCGGGTTGATTTCGTCATACTTCCTCCTCCTTCTTAAACATACCGGTAAAGGCCAGCTGCGTGAGGTTAATGACCATCGTAATGACGAGAAGTACGATACCGACGGCAGCCGCATACCCCAGGTTGTTCTTCTCGATCCCTTGGCGGTATAAATAGCCAACGATAGTTAACCCGATGTTCTTCGGAGAATTGTTGCCGTTCCAGAGCATCATGCTTTCGATGAACATCGCCAGGCCGGCATAAATACTGATCGTCAAAACATAAATCGTTGTCGGCTTCAACAGCGGCATCGTGATCTTCATAAATCGCTGGATGGGTGAGGCACCATCGATCGAAGCAGCTTCGTAATATTCGTCAGGAATATTCTTAAGTCCGGATAGGAAATAGAGCATGTTCACCCCGGTCCATCGCCAGGTCGCCAGGGCTAATAAAGCAATGAAGCCGGTGGTTTGCCCTTTCAGGAACTTAATGGGCTCCACGCCAAATAATCCGAGGAAGCTATTGATCAAGGAACCTTCCATTTCCCCGAACATCAGTCGAAAAATGGTCCCGGCCACCACGACCGAGGTCAATGCCGGGAAGAAAAATGAGGACTTGAAAAACTCCCTGGCCCACATGAACTTGTTGTTGATCAATACGGCAAACAGCATCGGAAACGGAATCAGAATCACTAAAGTCAAGACCATATAGATGGCGCTGTTACCAACCGCTTTGAGGAAAATACCGTCCCCCATCAATTTCTCGTAATTGTCCATTCCGATCCACGCCGCTTCCTGCCCCAGGGTCACTTTCTGAAAGCTCATCCCGAAGGAGCTGGCCAGAGGATACACCCAAAAGATGAGGAACACGAGCACAAACGGAAAAATAAATACGTAAGGTGCTACTTTTTGTGAGTATAGGAATTTTTTGACCATCGCCCTACCCCTTTTTTTAAACAGAGCTACTCCGGATGGAGTAGCTCGCTGTTTATTTTTGCAGATTTGGGATTACTTCAGTTCCTGCTCGATTTGCGCTTGCGCATCGTCCAAAGCCTGCTTGATATCCTTGCCGTCTTCAAATATTTCGTTTAACGTGACCGTACAGAGCACGTTGTTGATCGTTGGCGACGCCGAAGTCGATTTGATGAGTCGAATTTCGTCCTTGATATCGGCCAGCACGTCAAATGGATTGTTCACGAAATATTGAACGAACTGGTTATCCGGGTTATGGGTAACGTCCTTCATTTCCCATACATCCATGTTGACCGGGTCGAAACCCAACGTATTCCAGATCTCAATATTGGCATCCTCCGACAGTTTAGCGAAAGCCAAGAAATCCTTCGCCAGTTGAACATCTTTCGCCGTCTTGGTCACAACGGTTCCGGTTCCTCCGCCGCCGACCGACCGAGGCATCCCTTTCTCGATGACCGGGATCGGTGCGATCGCGATCTTTCCGGATAAATCCTTCATATAGTTCGTGTATCTGGACATTTGCCACAGCGGCATGAAAGCGGTCGCATAGTTCCCTGCGTTAAACTCCCCGTACGCTTCTTCCGTATCCGGCTGCCCGCCGGCGATCGTGGCGATGACATTGTTGTCCTGTAGGTCTTTCAGCAACGTGAGCGCCTTGACCATCGCTTCCGAATTGACGACCGGGTTCCCGGCGTCGTCCGTAAAGTCCGTCCCTTGCTGCGCCAGCAGCTGGGAAGTTTGCCACGTTGCGCTCGTATCGGCGGTCCCCATGTATTTCCCGGTTTTCTCATAAACTTGGATCCCGGCTTTTTTATAATCATCCCATGTGACGATCGTCTTGTAATCCACCCCGGCCGCTTCCAAAATTTCCGTATTGTAAAAAGCGACCGAAGCGCCGACGTGGGTCGGAATGCCGTAATTCTTACCGTCCTTGCTGTAAAGGTCGATTCTGGATTTGACGATCGTGTCTCGGTACGGGTCGATGACGTCGTTCAATTCGACCAACTGCGGCGTCCCGGCCAAGAAATCCGGGAACTTGCCCAGCTCGATATCGGCGATATCCGGAGCGCCGACGCCCGTCTGCACGGCAATCGATAATTTGTTATGCATATCATCGTAAGGCATCACGGTGACGTTCAGCTTAATTTGCCGATCCGGATTCGCGACGTTCCACTTCTCCAACATCTTTTCAAAATGCTGTCCATGCAGTTCTACGAATGTCCAATAAGAGAGTTCTGTCGCACTTTCACCAGCACCGCCGTCCAGCACGGAGGTTTCCCCTCCGGCCGTCGTCGACGCCTTGCCGCAGCCCCATAACCAGGTAGCCATCGTTAATATCAAGAGCACTATGAATCCTTTTTTCTTCATCCTTGACCCTCCCTGACAAAATAAAATCTACACACTCCATCTACAGTCTGTTTCTCTCACTTCTAGTCAACCCGTTGGTCAATCAATGACCCTAAGAAGCGCTCACCTGTTGTGCATAGCTCATGTTGTCATCGTTCAATTGGGAGATGAACCGGCTTCTCTTGGAGGAGCACCGATTCGCTAGCTAGTTTCTTGGCTTACCCAAACGAATCACGTTCCAGGAGGCTTTGGCCAATCGCGCTTTGACATAACCGTCATCGCATGTCGCACTCCCTGCGGCGTGAGGTTTAACATCCTCCCGGTCCGCCGTATTTACGGCCTTCAAATCCTCGTGCTCCAGCACGAGATGCTCGATCAGGCGGTATCCTTCAAACCCGCGGATGTCGCAATCCAGCTCAAGGGCTTCCTCTAGATGGCGGTTAACTGCAAAAATCGTAAGCGTCTCTTCCGCTTCGTTATATACAACAGCGCTGTCCAGATAAGGGACATCGGTATAATCCTTGGCATCGTATACCGGCGAGTTGACAACCGGTTGAAGCGAGACCCCCCGTCCGAAAACCGAGGCATGCATATACGGGTAAAAGATGGTTTGCTTCCAGGACCGTCCGCCATTCTCTGTCATGATCGGGGCGATGACGTTGACCAGTTGCGCCATGCAAGCCATTTTCACTCTGTCGGCATGACGCAGGAACGTAATCAGCATGCTGCCTACAAGCAAGGCGTCCTCGAAATTGTAGACGTCTTCCAGCTGAGGCGGAGCAATTCCCCAAGGCGTAAGCTTGGCGTCGGCATCGTTGGAGTGGTACCAGACGTTCCATTCGTCGAAACTGAGGTACATCGTTTTGGAGCTGCGTTTCTTCGCTTTGACATAATCGCAGGTGGCGATCACCGTCCTGATGAAATGGTCCATATCCATCGAGCGAGCCAGGAATCCGGCGCTATCGTTATCCCGGTTGCCATAATATTGATGCAGAGATATGTAGTCAGCAACCTCGTAGGTATGATCCAGCGTCACCGCTTCCCATTCAGGGAACGAAGGCATCGAAGAACTGGAGCTTCCGCAAGATACAAGCTCGATATCGGGATCCACCAAACGCATCGCCTTCGCCGTCTCGTAGGCGAGGCGGCCGTATTCCTGCGGCGTCTTCTGACCGATTTGCCAGGGGCCGTCCATCTCGTTGCCCAGGCACCAGGTTTTGATCTTGTGCGGCTGCTCGTAACCATGGCTGCGGCGCAATTCGCTCCAATAGCTACCGCCGGGATGGTTGCAGTACTCCAGTAAATTGCGGGCGGCGTCAACACCGCGAGTGCCCAGGTTCACCGCCATCATCACTTCCGAGCCAACCTCTTTAGCCCAGCTTGCAAACTCGTTTGTCCCAACCCAATTAGGCTCAACCGTTCTCCAAGCCAGCTCCAGGCGCTTAGGTCTCGCTTCAACCGGACCGACTCCATCCTCCCAGTTGTACCCGGATACGAAGTTCCCGCCGGGATACCGGATGATCGGAACGTTCAGCTGTTTGACCAGCTCCTTTACGTCGTTACGGAATCCCAATCGGTCGGCCGCCGGATGCGAAGGCTCATAAATCCCTCCGTAGACCGCTCGGCCCAGATGTTCAATGAAGGAGCCGTAAATCCGCCGATCCACTTCGGCAATCTTAAAGGCTTTGTCTACGACCATCGTTGCTCGCGGTGCTGCTGATGACATGTTGACCACCTTCCGTTTTAGTAAATACTAAACCATTTCGAATTTCCTTGAATGAATACGTTTACAGGTATAAAATAACATATGAAATTAAGGTTGTAAATATATTTATCTAAACTGTTTTATGTTTTTATAAAATTAATGAGATAAAACATCCTGTAACACCTGAAAATCGCTGTAATTCACATGAATTTTCAATAAAACAATGAAATTAAGTTTAGATTAACATGAAGTTAATTGCGTATTTATTACAAAATTAAACTATTTTTTGAACTATATTTACATATTTTGATTTGATACTTTATTAAACGACCGAGTTAGTTTATAATATTCTAAAATAAAAGAATCCATTATCCTATTGGAAGAAGGTTCGAATATCCGATGATCTATATTAAGGATTTGATGAGCGGGATCGACATTTTTAAAGCATTAAGCTCCGAGATCAGGATTCAAATCCTCGAACTGCTGGCGAAGAACCAAGCCTTAAATCTGAACGACCTGGCCACCAAACTAGGCTTAAGCAACGGGGCCATTACCATGCATATTAAGAAGCTCGAAGAGAGCGGTTTGATCGAAATCAATACTTCGGTAGGCAAACATGGCATCCAGAAGATTTGTTATTTGAACAAAGACAAGCTGATGGTCGACCTGCGGAGCAAGGATGTCGACAATTTATATGAAGTGGAAATTCAAGTGGGTCACTACAGTAATTATCAGGTTGCTCCAACCTGCGGACTCGCGACAAAGGACAGCATCATCGGCGATTTTGACGAACCTCGCTACTTTGCCGATCCGCAGCGAATCGATTCGGAGATCATTTGGTTGTCCGAGGGTTTCCTCGAATATCGCATTCCGAACTACCTCAAGCCGAATCAGACCTTTCGGGAAATTCAATTTTCGATGGAGCTTGGTTCGGAGGCCCCAGGATATTGCGACAACTACCCATCCGACATCTATTTCTATTTGAACGGCGTTGAAATTGGCTTCTGGACGAGTCCGGGAGATTTCGGCGATGCACGCGGCACGTTTAACCCGGATTGGTGGCCGCCGCATCTGAACCAATACGGCATGCTGAAGCTGATCCGGATCAACAATGAGGGCAGCTTTATCGACGGATGCCGCATCTCCGACGTCACACTGGAGCAGATCAACCTTGATTACAAAAGCGAGCTGACGTTTCGCATCGCCGTCACCGACAAGCCGATCAACAAGCGGGGGTTGACTATCTTCGGCAAGAACTTCGGCAACTACAGTCAGGACCTCCTGGCCCGGGTGCTGTATGATGTGCGAGAGGAATAACAAAAGAAGCAGCGATCAGGTTCCCCATTCGGCCTGAAAGCTGCTTTTTTTTATGAACAACCTATTCTACATCGTTTGCCCGTTGTCGACGGTAACGATTTGCCCGGTCAGTGAGGGCTGTTCCAGAACAGCGGCGATGAGTGCGGCAATTTCCTCCGGTGTGGAGATCCGGTCCAAGGGCAGATGACGAATGAGCGCACGCATCTGCTCCTCCTTACCTGCCCACCAACGCGTGTCTACCGCTCCGGGGGCTACGCCGGTGACGCGAATGTCCGGCGCCAAGGCATGGGCCAGCGATTTCGTCAAACCATGGACGGCGGCCTTCGATACTGCATACGGAAGCGAAGAGCCTTTCCCCGTGATTCCTGCGATGCTGCCGACGTTGACGATGGCTCCCTTCCCGGCCTTCAAATACGGCGCGGCGGCCCGTGCACAGTTGAACATGCCTTTGACATTCACCGCAAACAAATCGTCCCATGCCTCCTCCGTGACCGCCTCCAGATCGTCCATGGCGATATATCGGGTGATGCTGGCGTTATTGACCAAGTAATGGATCGTGCCGAAGGACTTGACGATTTGCTCGATCATGGAGACGACCTCCGCATTTCGGGCCACATCGGCCTGAATGGCCATCGCACGGCCGCCGAATTGCCGAATGGCCTGCGCGGTCTCCTCGGCCTCCACCGCGGAACGGGAGTAGTTGATGGCGACGATCGCCCCGCGTTCGGCCAGCAGCATGGCTGTAGCTCTGCCGATTCCCGTACCGCCCCCGGTAACCAGCACAACCTTGTTAAGGTAACCCATATTTACATCTCCTCCTGCATCAAATATGGACTCGTTGCCTTCGCGTGGATCTGCTGGCTGCGTTTCGCCTGCCAGTTCACCAGGAATACGCCCGCGCAGGTCAAGGCTCCGCCAACGTATACATACCAATCGATGTGCTCGCCAAGCAGCAGCCAGCTGCAAAGCACGCTAAAGATCGGAACGAGGAACAGGAACGAGCTCGTTTTTCCCGGATCGCTATGGCTAAGCAAATAGAACCAAAGCGTAAATTGGACGATGGAACAGAAGAGAACCATCCAAACGACCACCAACCCCGACGTAACATTCAGATCAAAGACGGGTTTCTCCCCTATTAAGCTGAGGGTCAGCAGCATAACGCCGCCTGCGAGCATTTGGTAGGCGGCCAGCACGCTTTTATCGAACGCAGGGCCAAATCGATTGATGAACAACGTGGCGACGGTAAAGCAAACCGCTCCGGCAAAAGCAAACACCATGCCGGGGTCCAAGCTCATATGCAGCCCAAAGGTGATCATCACGCCGATAAAACCGATCGCTACGCCAAACCATTGCCTCACGCGATAAGCAGTGCCCATCAACGCACCCCATAGGATCAGCATGAGCGGGCTGGTACTCGAGATAATCGCCGACTCCCCGGAGGTGATCCATCTCATGCTGTAAGCGGTGAATCCCATCACCCCAACCGATTGAAATAAACCGAGCAGCAGGATCTGCCGCCAGGACTTGACTCCTTGGGGTTGCGGTTTTTTAGCGCTGAATAAGGCAAGTAATCCCCCGGCAAACAAGAACCGGAGTCCCATTAACATAAGCGGGGTCGTATACACCATTCCCAGCTTAGCAACGGGGTAGGCCGTCCCCATTAAGAACGTGGTCAACAGCAGCAAACCTGTATATTTATAAGTCCTCATGTAGCTCTTCCTCCCATGGTGTCATTCTTGTTTGTATTGTAAGGGAGGTTTGAAATTATGTATAATGATTGGTAGAGATAGTTGATATCATTTTTGGTGATATTAGTATAAAAGGAGGACTTCCCCGATGGAAAGCGCAGAATTACGCATTTTTCAAGCCGTTGCCCGAGAAGGCTCCATCACGAAAGCCGCCGACCGGCTGGGTTATGTACAGTCCAATGTGACCGCTCGCATTAGACAACTGGAGACTGAGCTGGGGACGGGGCTGTTCTACCGCCATAACCGAGGCATGACCTTGACCTCCAGCGGCAAAATGCTGCTGGATTACGCCGATAAAATCGTCGGCCTTCTGGACGAAGCGGCAGCAGCGCTTTCCTTCTCCGGCGAGCCTACCGGTCCGTTGCTGATCGGCTCGACCCAAACAACGGCAGCCGTTCGGCTGCCCAAGCTGCTGAGCAAGTATTACGAAATGCATCCAAAGGTCGAATTAACGCTGACCACCGATCTCTCCGACCGCCTGGCGGAGAAGGTGATCCATTACGATCTAGACGTAGCCTTCGGCAACTTCCGCTACAATCATGACGAGTTGACCCGTATTCCCGTGTTCGACGAGGAGGTTGTCGTCATTTCTCCCCCGGGCATTGATAACCTGGACGAAGCCCTGACGAAGCCAAGCCTTGTCTACAGCCGAGGCTGTACCTACCGCGAAATGCTGGAAGAAATGCAGCAGTCTCGCGGCCGAACTTACGTGGGAGCAATGGAGTTCGGCACGCTGGAAGCGATCCTCGGCGGCGTTTCGGCCGGCCTCGGCATCTCGCTGGTGCCGCGGATCGTCGCCGAGAAACAGGCGCAGGACGGTACCGTGCGGATTCATGAGGTCCCCGAAGCGATGCGCCATATGCAGACCGAGCTCATCTACCGCAAAAACGCCCAACCAACCAGCGCGCTCCGCGCTTTGATTGATTTGTTGAGCGTGGCTTAAGGGGCTTTTGGCCGTGGCCGTGGCCGGACATAAATAGCGGTAAAAAATCACCTTATTTCCGACGGAACGCCCGTTTTCACCGGAATAAGGTGATTTTTTGGTCTTATTTGGCCCCGGAATCCCTTTGGAAGGCGGAATACGGGGAGATAAGGTGATTTTGTGGCGCTATTTCGCCAAAAAATCGAAGTTTACGCGAAATAAGGTGATGGATCACCACTATTTCGCGCCAAACGAGCCGGCAGCCCGGCCGCGGGACGGTTCGCGCGCTAGGCCTGCCCCGCCTCGTTCAGCGCCCGCAGCAGCGTGCGGCGGTCGCGCACCAGGTGGGCTTCGCGCAGGCTGCGCGCGAACAGCTCCTCGCCGACGCCCAGCTCGGCGAGGGTTGCCGGCCCGCCGGCCTTGCGCAGCAGGCCGCGGAGCTCGGCTTCGCCGGGCAGGTCCCGCAGCCAGGCGCGGACCTGCTCCCCGTGCTCCCGGAGCGCCGCCGGCTCGGCGCCCGGGAAGGTCCCTTCGCCCGCGGCGTGGTACGCGCGGGCGATTTCGGCGCAAGCAACGCCGACTTTGGCGCCGTGCAGCAGCGCCCGCCGGCCCAAGCGCAGGTATTCCATCTCCCAATAATGGGAGAGATGGTGTTCTGCGCCGGAGGCCGGGTGCGACTGCCCGAACAGCAGCATGGCGATGCCCGATTCGATCAGCGCCGTCATCAAGGCGCGGATCCCTTCTTCCGTGCGCGCGCCAATCGCATCGGCGTGCGTCACGCTGTTCAAGAGCGCGCGCTCGGTTATCGCCGCCGCCTGTTCGTCATAGGGTTCCCCCGCGGTCAGACGGGAGAACTTCCAGTCGAACAGGCTGGTATACTTGCCGAGCATATCGCCAAAACCCGCGGCGACCAGCCGCTGCGGGGCCGCCATCAGAACGTCGAGGTCGGCGAATATCGCTACCGGCGGCACCGCCGGCACTGTCTTCTTGACCCCGCGAATAATGAGCGGCGCGCCCGCGGAGGTGAAGCCGTCCACGGACGGTGCCGTTGGCACCGATACGAACGGCTTGCCGGTCTTGTGCGCGGCAAACCGGACGATATCGTGAATCGTCCCGGAGCCCACAGCGATGAGCGCGTCTGTCTCCTCGGGACGTATCTCCAGCAGCAGCTGGACAAGCGCGATCTCGTCAGCGACGACATCGCCCTGCGCGTCAGGCTGAATCAGGCAAACGCGCGTCTCGACGGCCTCGGCCGCCAGCAAACCGCTCAGTTGTCCCCCCGCCGCCGCATACGTGTGATCGTCCGCCACCAGCAGGACATGATCATAACCTTGTTCCCGCAAGTAAGGAACGACCTTCCGGATTGCACCCCGTTCTAGTTCAATTACTTTCAATTGCTCCAATAACCTGTCTTTCAGCATGGTATCCCCTCCCTGGGCTATCCATCGACTCCTGCAACCTTCCGCAACATCCTAATACTCCCGCAGCTTCCGCAATAGGCGACAGGCGAAGCCTTTGAGCCATCGGTACGTTACTCGCCAGCCCATCTCTCCGCCCGTCCCCTACTCTTACTCCGCTGCCTGCTTAATTCGCTTCAGACGCTTCATCACGTCGTTTTCCCCGCGGCCAAAATAATCGTGAAGCTGGCTGTACTCCTGGTACAACTTCTCGTACACTTCCACGTGCGCCGGAACTGGCTTGAACGTTTCCTCCTTGACGCGGGCCATCTTCCCGGCCGCATCCAGGATCGAATCGTACCCGCCAGCCACCTCACCCGCCGCAACGGCCGCGAACATCGCCGCACCAAGAGCCGGCGTCTGCTTGGAATCCGCCACAAAAATCTCGCGGTTCGTCACATCCGCATAAATTTGCATCAACAGGCGGTTTTTCTGCGGCAGTCCCCCACAGGCATACAGCGCATCCACCCGTACGCCGTTTTGATCAAACGCGTCAACGATTTTGCGCGTGCCAAAAGCCGTCGATTCCAACAGCGCCCGGTAAATCTCCTGCGGCTTGGTCAGCAGCGTCATCCCCACAATCAGACCGGTCAAATCGGTATCCACCAGCACGGACCGGTTGCCGTTCCACCAATCCAGCGCGAGCAGGCCGGTTTGCCCCGGTTGGTACGCGGCCGCTTCCCGCTCCAGCCATTGGTGCACATTCAGGCCTTCCTTCTCGGCGGCCTCCTTCACGTAAGCCGGCAACGCTTCTTCGACGTACCATTCAAAAATATCGCCCACGGCCGACTGCCCAGCCTCATAACCGTACAAGCCCGGAATGATTCCATCCTCGACCACGCCGCACATGCCTTCCACCTGTTTCTCTTCCGTCCCCAGCAGCATGTGGCAAATCGAGGTTCCCATCGCCATGACCAGCTTGCCCGGCGTAACGACGCCGACGGCCGGCACGGCCGCATGCGCGTCCACGTTGCCCACCACCACGGCGATGCCTGGCGTAAGGCCCATCATCTCGGCCATCTCCGGCAGAAGTCCGCCCGCGTTCGTCCCCAGCGGAATCACGTCGCCGCGCAGCTTCGTATCCGTCAAATCCTCCATCCGAGGATCCAGCGCCTTAAAATACGCCTTGCTCGGATATCCGTCTTGCTTATGCCATATTGCTTTATAACCCGCCGTACAACTGTTGCGGACGATGTTGCCGGTCATTTGCGCAATAACCCAATCGGTTGCTTCCAGAAACAGATCCGTCTTCTCGTAGATCTCCGGCGCTTCATCGAGAATTTGCCATACCTTGGCCATCATCCATTCGGAGGAAATCTTCCCCCCATATCGCGGCAAAAAAGCCTCTCCCCGCTCAGCCGCAATCGCGTTGATCTTGTCGGCCTCCGGCTGGGCCGCATGGTGCTTCCATAACTTCACCCAGCTATGCGGGTTGTCGGCCAGCTCCGGATCGAAGCTAAGCGGCTGACCTTGGGCGTCCACCGGGAGCATCGTGCAGGCGGTAAAATCGATCCCGATCCCGATCACGTCCGCCGGATCGATCCCCGATTCCTTTAGCACCGCGGGCACGGAGCGCCGAAGCACCTCCAGATAGTCGCCGGGATGCTGCAAGGCCCAATCATGCTCGAGCTTGATCCCGGAACCGGGCAGCCGCTCGTCGATGACATGATGCGGATATGGCGTGACATGGTCAGCGACCTCCCGGCCGTCCGACAAATCTACCAGCACTGCGCGTCCGGACTGGGTGCCGTAGTCGACGCCGATCGTGTACTTTTTCCCTTTGCTCATGGTTATCCCTCCCCGTTATTTCTGCCCGTAATAAGCATTTACTCCGTGCTTCCGCAAAAAATGCCGATCCAACAGTGTCTGATCCATCGCCTGCGTATCCGGGTTGATCTGCAGCATGCGGGCGGCGATTTTCGCTACTTCCTCCAGCACGACCGCGTTATGAACGGCATTATGCGCATCCTTGCCCCATACGAACGGGGCATGCGAATGCACAAGCACCCCAGGCACCTGGTTCGGATCGAGGCCAAGCTCGGCAAACCGCTCCACGATGACATTGCCTGTCTCCAACTCGTAAGCACCCTCGATTTCTTCCCGCGTCATCGGCCGCGTTACCGGGATCTCTCCGTAGAAGTAATCGGCATGCGTCGTTCCGTACGCCGGTAATCCCCGCCCCGCCTGGGCCCAACTGGTTCCCCATGGGGAATGCGTGTGCACGACCCCGCCGATTTCGGGGAATTCACGGTAGAGCACCCGATGCGTTGGCGTATCGGAGGACGGTCGCAGGTTCCCCTCCACTACATTGCCTTCCAGATCGACCACGACCATATGCTCCGGCTTTAATTCCTCATACGGCACGCCGCTTGGTTTGATGACGAACAATCCGCTTTCCCGATCGATCCCGCTGACGTTTCCCCACGTAAACGTGACCAGGCCATATTTCGGCAGCTCCAAATTAGCTTCCCACACCTGCTGCTTTAAGGCTTCCAACATCGATTGATCCAACCCCTTTCCTCATCCCATGTCATCCCATATAACAAAAGGTACGTACAAGTTACCGAGCACCTGCTTCAACCCGAAACGGCACCGCCCCGCCGAACTTCAGCAGGACGATGAAACCGCCAAGTTGTCTCATTCCCGTTTATTTCTGACCCGTCAGTTCCAGCACCGAATCCCGTTCAATCAGCTCCGGTTCGAACACCGTATCGCCCGGCGTTTCTCCCCGCTCAATCATCCCGATCAGTTGGCGGGCGGCGAGCTCTCCCATCGTTGTTTTTGGGTGGGTCAGCGTCGTCAGCTTCGTGCCCGAGGCTGCCGCCAGGCTGGAATCGTCGAAACCGATGACGGACAAATCCTCAGGTACCCGTAAGCCGCATGCGGCCGCGGCGTCCATCAGCATCACCGCCAACTCGTCGTTATAACACACCAATGCGGTTGGACGCTGATCCGGCGTTTTTTGAAGCAGCTCCAGCGCTTTTTGATAGGCGTACTCGCCTTTTTGCTCCGTCGTAAACGTCACCACATGCTGCGGTGACACCGCAATCCCGAAGTCCCGATGGGCGGACAGGAAGCCCTTCAGCCGGTTTACGCCCTGCAGGTCATCCCTTTTGAAGAACCCGGCGATCTGCCGGTGCCCCTTCTCCAGCAAGTAACGCGCCGCCTTCCGGCCTCCCGCCTCGTCATCCACCTTCAGGCAAGGGCATTCCAACTCGTGATACTTCTCATTGATCATGAGATACGGAATGCCCTTCTCCTGCAACTCCAAAAAATACCCCAAATTCGGGTTGCCCTCCGCGCTTTTCGTCGGCTCGATGATCAGTCCGCTGAGCGGCTGGCTCGTCATGAGCTGAAGACTGTCCATCTCCTTCTCCTTCGTATTGTCCGTGCTCGACAGCATCAATCGATACCCCTGCTGGCGCAGCTCCGCTTCCGCCCCCCGAACGATATGGGGAAAAATATAATCCGAAATATACGTCGTCATGATCCCGATCGTCTTGACCGCTTCGCCGTCTCGCCGTCCGGGATGCCGGACGAATGTGCCCTTGCCCTGGATGCGCTCCAGCCAGCCGTCCTTCTCCAGCTCGCCGAACGTTTGCCGAACCGTCTGCCGGCTTAAGCCGAACTGCTCCGCGATCTCGTTCTCCGACGGAACCTGTTTCCCGGGCTGGAGCTTTCCTTGCTCGAGCCAAGACAACAATTCGTTTTTGAGCTGCATATATTTCGGGATTTTCCGGTCATTCATGTTTCGTCCACCCTTCACCAATGCCACCGTTCTATTGACTACCCGTTATTGTAACATAGGCCGGGCGAACGTATCGGGCCGAAATCATCGGCCGATTGGGACTGTGATTAACGCAGCCGGTAAGCCGCATCGCTCCAGCGCAGCTCATTCTTAAATCGAGGTACCGAGGTATCCTTGTCGATGATCACCGCTTCGATGCCGGTCATTTCCGCCCAATCGGACAGGTTCTCCGCCGTGATGGCGTAAGACAACACCGTATGGTGCGCCCCGCCGGCTAAAATCCACGCCTCCGCCGATTCTCGCAGCGAAGGCTGCGGCTTCCACAACACGCGAGCGACCGGCAGCTTCGGCATCGGCTTCTCTACCTTCACGCCGTCCACCACGTTGACCAGCAGCCGGAAACGATGGCCCAGATCGACGAGCGAAGCGTTGACCGCCGGACCGGCCTGGCCGTCGAATACGATCCGTGCCGGATCGGCTTTGCCGCCGATGCCCAGCGGATGTACCTCGATGGTAGGCTTCGTCGCGGCAATCGTCGGGCACACCTCCAGCATGTGCGCGCCAAGAATCATGTGGTTACCCGGCTCAAAATGATACGTGTAGTCCTCCATAAACGAGGTGCTCTTGTTGTTCGCCAGCACCTTCAATACGCGCGTCAAAGCCGCGGTTTTCCAGTCGCCTTCGCCGCCGAAGCCGTATCCGGCTTCCATCAGCCGCTGCACGGCCAGACCCGGAAGCTGCTTGAGCCCATGCAGGTCTTCGAACGTTGTCGTAAACGCGCCAAAGCCGCCTTGCTCCAAAAACCGCTTCATGGCGATTTCAAGCTTCGCCTGATAGGCGATAGATTCGCGAACTGGTCCGTTGCTTAGGCCCGCTTGCGTAATCGCGTACTGCTCGGCGTAATCTTTCAGCAGCGCTTCGGCTTCCGCATCGCTGACTTCGTTTAACACCTGCACCAGATCACCGACGCCATATCCGTTCACTGACCAACCGAACTTGATTTGCGCTTCGACCTTGTCGCCTTCCGTCACCGCCACCTCGCGCATGTTGTCGCCGAAGCGGGCCACCTTAAGCTGACGGCTCTCAGCATAAGCGGCCGCCGTCCGCATCCAGCCGGCGATCGAGCCGCGCACTTCGCCGTCTTCCCAATGGCCGACCACGATTTTGCGAGCGATGCCCAGCCGGGCGCCGATATGGCCATACTCACGGTCGCCGTGGGCCGACTGGTTCAGGTTCATGAAGTCCATATCGATGGTTTCCCAAGGAATATCGCGGTTAAACTGCGTATGGAAATGCAACAGCGGTTTTTGCAGCTGCGACAAGCCGGCGATCCACATTTTGGCCGGCGAGAACGTGTGCATCCAGGTGATGATCCCCGCGCAGGTCTCATCGCCGTTCGCGGCCAGGATCAACTTGTAGATTTCGTCTGGCGTCGTTACGATCGGTTTGAACACGACCGGGAATCCGATCGCCGGGTCTTGGTCCAGTTGTTCTGCGATGATGCGGGAATGGGCGGCCACCTCCTCCAGCGTTTCAGGGCCGTATAAGTGCTGGCTGCCGGTCACGAACCAAAAAGAATGCGGTTTCAATTTCATATGCCAAAGCGCCTCCTAATCATAAATAACTGCTAGCTAACTTGTACATACCATATCGGTATTTTCGACAATTCTTCTCTAATTGTACGTACAAGTCGATTTACCCCCATTGTACTGCCCGCCGCTCAAAATGACAATAGGATTTGTTTGCGAATTTGAGATCAATTTTGTCCCATCCTACTTCTAACGGACCGTAGCGCCCTTATTCCGTCCATTTGCGCCTCTTCCGAGTTCTAACGGACCCAGGAGCCCTTATCGGCTCCCCATCGGACGTTTCCATCATCAATTTGGCGAAATAAGTGCACTAGGGTCCGTTAGAAATGCGAACCCTCGCTTTTGGGCTAAATAACGTCTCCTGTGTCCGTTAGCCGAACCTCCCTTTCGAGATCGCCGGCAGCATGCAAAAAAGGACCCCTGCACCGGAGTCCTGATCTGTATTCCCAACGATCGTCTCTTCTCTATTATCGTCTATGCTCTATACTAGCTCTCCATCGCTATCCCTCTTGCTCTCCACTCACAGCTTTTAGCCCGTGCGCCTAGCCTCTGCTCCTCCGCTATAATCCCTAGCTCAAAATCCCCGGCTGCGGTGTCACACCAAACGCTACTGCCAAGTCG
This sequence comes from Paenibacillus rhizolycopersici, assembly GCF_014947195.2. Classification (NCBI taxonomy): domain Bacteria; kingdom Bacillati; phylum Bacillota; class Bacilli; order Caryophanales; family Paenibacillaceae; genus Paenibacillus; species Paenibacillus rhizolycopersici. Next base: position 265,100 of record NZ_JADCNN020000003.1, read on the forward strand.
CGCAACTGGGCATCGGTGATCTTTTGCAGCACCGGACGGTCGCCGAGCAGCATGTAGATTTGCGCCGCCTTTTCGACCGTTTCGATCAAGCCGAACGCCTCGTCCATCGTCGTACCGGTGCCAAAAATCCCGTGCTGCGGCCATACGACGACGCGATGCTCTCGCATCTTCGCGGCGGTCGCCCGCCCGATGTCCGGGCTGCCGGGCACCATCCACGGCACGATGCCGATGCCGTCGGGGAACACCACGAGACATTCCGTGCACATTTCCCATAGCGTTTTCGTCAGTTTTTTCTCATCCAGCTCATGGACGAACGTCATGGCCAGCGCATGGGTCGCATGGCAGTGCATGATGATCCGGTGCGCCGGGTCCACCTTCAAACGCTCGATATGGCTCATGAAGTGCGCTGGCAGTTCGCTGGTCGGTACCGCCCCGTCCCGAAGGCCCCACAGGATCTCGACCTGGTCACCGCCTTCAGCCACCCGCAATACGCCCAGATTCGCTTCCGGATCGGAGATCACATTTTTGAAATACTTGCCCGAGCCCGTCACGATAAAATAACGTCCCGCCAGCTCCTTCACCGGAAACGCGAGTTGAAGCTTACGGCGCTCCGTTACAGAAGCGGCTCCAAGATATTTCGCCACCTCCGCTTCATCCAGCAGATAGCTGATATTCCCTCCGTTGCGTTCATCCCAGCCCAGCCGCCACATATGGAACGAGATTTCCGCCATCTCCCGGATGAAAGGCACTTCCATCCCCGGGACCCGCCGACCTTGCTCCACTTCCGTTAATGTCGTACTCACAGTAGGTTCCTCTCCTTTTGGTCAAGCTTATATAAAAAAACGGATAACCTAGGTTGCATTACCGAGTCGCCAGCACGTTCGTTTCGTATTCTTTCACGTCTGCCAGCCAAGCTTCACGCACTGGCACGCCTTGCGTTGCGCAGAAGTAATCCCAAATGGCACCGTACGGATACGATTTGAATTCTTCGACCAACGCCAGCCGCGATGTGTAATCGCCGTCCAGTTCCAATTGCTTCAGCTTGTCGAGCGGCTCCAGCATCGCCCGCAACAGCGCTTTTTGCGTGTTGCGCGTCCCGATGACCCAAGCCGCGATATGATTGATGCTGCCGTCGAAGAAGTCGAGACCGATGTGCGTACGGTCCAGCAGCTCGCCGCGTACCAGCTCGCGGGCGATTTCCAACAGCTCGTCGTCCATCGTCACGACGTGATCGCTGTCCCATCGCACCGGGCGGCTGACATGAAGGAGAAGCTCGCGGCCAAACAACAGCCAGGAGGACAACTTGTTAGAGATCGTCTCCGTCGGATGGAAATGGCCGGCGTCGAAGCAGACCGCTTTGCCGCGAGACAACGCATACCCCATGTAAAATTCATGCGAGCCGACGACATAGCTCTCCGAGCCGATCCCGAACAGCTTGCTCTCCACCGCATCGATATTGTATTTCTCATCGATCGGTTCGGCGAAAACTTCATCAAGAGCCTCCATCAAACGAGCCCGAGGCGTGAGTCGATCCACCGGCGAATCCTTGAAGCCATCCGGGATCCAGACGTTAGTCACGCACGGCTGGCCGAGCTCCCGTCCAAACGACTCGGCAATCTTGCGCGACGCTTTGCAGTGGTCGATCCAGAACTTGCGGATATCCAGGTCCGGGTGACTAAGCGTGAACCCGTCCTTGGCTTTCTCGTGCGAGAAGCAAGTTGGGTTAAAATCCAGCCCCAGCCCCCGCTCCTTCGCCCAATCTACCCAACCGGCAAAGTGTCTAGGCTCCAGGGCGTCAAGCTCAACCCGTTCGTCCGTATCGGCATAAATTGCATGAAGATTGACCTTGTGCCGGCCGGGAATCAAGCGAAGCGCCTCGTCTAGATCCTGCCGCAGTTCGTCCGGCGTCCGCGCCCGGCCCGGATAACTGCCGGTAACCGCCAGGCCGCCGCCCAGCTCTTGATCCTTGCCCAGGAATCCCTTGACGTCGTCCCCCTGCCAGCAATGCAGCGAAATCTTGATTTGACTCAGTCGGGCCAGTGCAGCGTCGACGTCGATTCCATGGTGCTCATACAGCTTTTTCGCCTCGTGATAGCTGGTTTGAATCGCGTTGTCCATGTTCTGTTCCTCCTTTTGCATAATTTATCTATAGCTCCGTCCAACCGTCATCGTGCCAACAAATTCACGAACCGTTTCCGCGCCTCTGTAATCGGGTCGGCATTGCTCCCCCGAGGAACATACGTCTGGATCGGAAAAGACCGCCGAATCAGCTCACGCCCCTCGCCGATATCGCGAATCGCGCCGCTGCTGATCATTTGCACCAGCAAATTGCCCAAAGCCGTCGACTCCGTCGGCCCGGCTTCCACTTGGATGCCTGACACGTCCGCCGTCCATTGGCACAGCAGCCCATTGTTGGCACCACCGCCGACGATATGCAACGTCTCCGGCTTTTGTCCGGTCAGCCGCTCAAGCTCTTTCAGGTAAACGTCATAAGACAAGGCCAAGCTGTCAAAAATGCACCGCGCCACCTCACCCGGCGTATCCGGAACCGGTTGGCCCGTCGCCGCACAGAACCGCCGAATCTCTTCGGTCATATTCGCCGGGTTCAAGAATCGGTCGTCGTTACAATCGATTAAGGAACGAAACGGCGACACCGCCTCCGCCAATTCCACCAATTCGGCGTAGCTGTGTTGTTTGTCGTAATCCTTTCGAACCTCTTGGATCAACCACATACCCATGATGTTTTTCAAAAAGCGGTACTTTCCGTACGCGCCCCATTCATTGGTATAGTTGCGCTCCATCGCTTCCGCCGTCGCCAGCGGCGTCTGCCGCTCCACGCCGATCAACGACCACGTCCCGCTGCTGAGGTACGCCCACGAATCGCCGCTGGCCGGAACTCCTAACACAGCGGAGGCCGTATCGTGCGTCGCCGCGACGATCAGCTCGCATTCGGGTAGCCCATAATCCCGAACCAATTCCGGCTTGATCTTCCCAAGCCGCGTCCCGGGCTCAGTTAGCGCCGGAAACTTCGATCGGGGCAACCCCAGCAACTCAAGCAATCCCGGGTCGTAATCGCGGGTTTGCAGGTTTAATAACGCGGTTGTCGAAGCGTTGGTCATCTCGCTGATCCGCCGCCCGGATAACAAATAATAGAGATAATCCGGAATGAGCAGGATCTGCTCTGCCGTCGCCAACTCCTCGCGGTCATGCGCGAATAACTGGTACACCGTATTGAAAGGCAGATGCTGAATGCCCGTTTTCTCATAAATCCGTGCAAATGGATGGATCTCGTGAACTTGAGGAACTGCTTCAAGCGTACGGGAATCGCGGTAAGCATAAACCTCGCCGATCCGTTCCCCTTTCCCGTCCAGCAGCGCATAATCGACCGCCCATGTATCAATGCCTAGCGTACAGTTCTCGATCCCAAGCTGTTTGGCCTGCTGTAGCCCACGGAGGATTTCCCGATATAAATGATCGATATCCCAATAACAATGCCCGTCACGTTCGGAAAACCCGTTGTCAAACCGGTGGATTTCCTGCAGCGACAACCGTCCATCCTGCAGTTCTCCCCTTACCAGCCTCCCGCTGGAGGCGCCGATATCAACCGCAACGTAATCTCTCATCGTTCAGCGCTCCTCGCTCTGAAATGCTGCCTGTTCTTACTTCTATCCTATGTCCGTTTTGTTTTATAGTCAACATAAACAAAGATCATTTATGTTGTTTTATTTTTGTTTTTGTCTATTCCGTGAAGCAACTCTGTCTTACTCACCCGCTTCATTCCCGAAATACGGTTGCCAAGCGCCCCTTTTTCTCGCTATGATGGGAGGGAACCCAAGACCCTGGTGTCTTGACAATATGAACGGATCCCGAGGTGAATCGCCATGCTGGCGGCAGAACGCAAACAAAAAATCATCGACCTGCTTCATCAGGACAAGCGTGTCCTGGTGTCCGAGCTCAGCCGGATGTTCGAAGTAACGGAGGAGACGATCCGCCGCGACCTGGAGAAGCTCGAGAAAGAGGGGATCGCAACCCGCTCCTACGGCGGCGCCATACTCAACCGGCACACGAACGAAGATTTGCCGTATACGACCCGGAACACGCTTAATGTGGAGATCAAACGGGACATCGCGCTCAAGGCCATCGACCTGGTGAACGACGGCGACACGCTGATGATCGACCCGAGCTCTACAAGCTTTGAATTTTTGAAGACGCTGCATTCCAAAAACAACGTTACTGTCATCACCAATTCCGTCAGCGTCCTGAACGAATTCGCCGGCTCGAACCTGAACATCATTTCCACCGGCGGTTCGCTGCGCGCGCGTTCCCTGTCGCTGGTCGGCCCCGCCGCCCAGGAAACCGTGCAGAAGTACAACGTCGACACCGCGATCATCAGTTGCAAAGGCATGTCGCCGGACAAGGGCATCTCCGATTCCAACGAGCCGGAATGCGAGCTGAAGAAGCATATGCTCCGTCACGCGGACAAAGTCATTTTGCTGGCCGACCATACGAAATTTGACAAGAATGCTTTCGTCAAGCTGGCGGACTGGGAGCAAATCGACTATCTAATCACGGACGAGCGCCCCTCCGATGCCTGGCTTCAGCTTCTGCAAGGCAAGAACATCGAAGTGTTGTATTAACCGACGAGTAGCGCAAACACGATGCCCGGCCCATGAACTCCGATCGTCAGATCGTTTTCGATGTCCGCCGAACGGCTTGGGCCGGAGATGAAATGGATGCCGGCAGGCAAGGTTTCGCGTCCGACCGCATCGAACGTATCCAGCACCTCGCCCAAACGGGTTTTCATCCGCTCTACGGGGATGATCGCGAACAGCGCCGTCGGCAACAGGCTAACCGAGCGCCCTTCCTCCGCGGCCGACTGAACGACCAGCGAACCGGTATAAGCGACGGCAAAGTCCGGCGCCACGACGCCGAAGTCCGCCTCCGCCGCCCGGGCGATCCAGGCCTCGGAGCGATGCCCGTTCCACACGGACACGCGGGCGCCGTCTGCGGCAAGCGCCTCATCCAGTCCAAGCTCCGCCAGTAACGGATTGTCCTGGCGTAGAATATAACGGGCGCCAAGCGCTTGCGCCTTGGCCATAATGTATGCCTTGGCCGCTTCAAGATCGTCCAGCCGGGCGACATGCCCCCCCGCTGCCGTAAAATTGTCCTCAAATCGAGCCAATCGCTCCTCCAGGCTCCAATCCAGCTCCCTCCAGTACGCCGGCGCTCCCCGGAACGGATGATCCGGTGCTTCCCGCAGCCGCGGCCGCTTGAGTTTTCCGGCAATCCGGTCCATAAACTGCTCCTGCTTCTGCCGCGCTTCCGCTTCCTTCACTTTCAACCAATCGTTATATTCGTTATCCATCATAGGTATGACCTTCTTTCCGGTCGATTGGCTTAGCCGCACGCTTGTGTAGCGCCTCCTTCATCCGCTCCTGCACGACCGTGCCGGTCACTGTTTGCGGAACGGAAGCGCGCAGTTCATGCTGAAGCGCATTCCAGCGTTCGCGGAACGGTTCGTTTGCCAGGCTTGGCGCAACGCGGTAACGGTTCCAATCCTTCAGCGGGCCAATCCGCGCCGGAATTTCACCGTTGCGAACGATAATTCGCTGCAAAACCCTTCCCGCCTTCAGCGCGCGTTGGAACCGCTTGGAGCTTGACGTCACGGCGGCAAAGCCCCTCATCCCTGCCGACTCCAGCTTGTTTCCATAGCCTTGCTCGACCTTGCGCCGGCGCAAATAGACAAGCATGTCGTGCAGCGGAATTTTGACCGGACACGCTTCATAACAGGCCCCGCACAAGCTGGAGGCCGAAGCGATATCGTCCCATTCCGCTACATTCTTGTTCAGCGCCGGCGTCAGGACCGCTCCGATCGGGCCGCTGTACGTTCCGCCGTAAGCATGGCCGCCGATATGGCGATATACCGGACAAGCGTTGAGGCAGGCTCCGCAGCGGATGCAGTTCAGCAGCTCCTGAAACTCCGGATCACCCAGTTGCTCGGACCGGCCGTTATCGAGGATGATGATGTGCATCTCCTCCGGGCCGTCCCCATCCGCTTTACGGCGCGGTCCGGTGATGCCGGACATATAAACCGTCAACTTCTGACCGGTCGCCGAGCGCGGCAGCAGCGTCGCCATCACCTCGAGGTCACTCCAGGAGGGGATGATGCGCTCCATGCCCATAAACGTGATTTGCGTTTTCGGCACGGTCGACACCATGCGGGCGTTGCCTTCGTTCTCGAACAGCACGATCGAACCGGTCTCGGCGATCGCGAAGTTGCAGCCGGTCATGCCGATGTCCGCCGCCAGAAACTTCGCCCGCAGCTTCCGGCGCACGAAGCCCGCCAGCACGCTCGTTTCCGGCGGCAGCTCTTCCCCCGCCTCGCGGGACAGCAGCTCGGCGATCTGGTAACGGTTTTTGTGAATCGCCGGGATGATGATATGCGAAGGGGCTTCACCGGCAAGCTGAATGATATACTCGCCCAGATCGGTTTCAACCGCCTCCACGCCCGCTTCTTCCAGCGCCCGGTTGATGTGCAGTTCCTCGCTGACCATCGATTTCGACTTCACGACGGAACGGGCTTGCTTGCGTGCCGCAATCTCCAAAGCAATCCGCACCGCCTCTTCACCGGTCGAAGCAAAGTGAACATGCGCCCCATTCGCCCGAGCTTGCTCGGCAAACCGATTTAAGTAGTAATCGAGATGCGCGATCGTATGCAGGCGAATTTGCCGCCCCCGCTCCCGCCATTCCTCCCAATTCCCATGGTCATCGGCGGCTTTCCGCTTCCCGTCGCGCAGACGTTCGGTCGTAAATCGCACCGCCTTACGCAAGAAATCATTGTTTAGTGCTAGGTCTGCTCGCTCTTTTACGCTGCTCATGCCCCGCTCACCCCCTCATACAGCAGCTCCGCCAGATGCATCACGCGTACCGGCTGACGGCGGTGCCGAAGTTGACCGGCGATGTTCATCAGGCAGGCCATGTCCAACCCGGTCAGTACCTCGGCTGACGTCTCCAGGACGTGGTCGGCTTTTTCCGTCACCATCGCCCCGGATATATCGGCCATCTTCACGGCAAACGTGCCCCCGAATCCACAGCAATCCTCCGCAAATGGGAGCGGTACAAGCTCCATGCCCCTTACGTTTTGGAGTAGTGCCATCGGCTCCTCCCTGATTCCGAGCAACCGACTGCCATGACAGGACGGGTGGTACGTAACCTTATGCGGAAACGTCGCTCCAAGATCGGTTACGCCCAGTACCTGAACGAGGAATTGGGTAAATTCATACGACTTCGCTTTCAATTCCTCGGCCATCGCCAGCCGGATCGGATCCTGTTCGAACAGCTTCGGGTAGTGATGAATCATTCCGATGCATGAGCCTGAAGGTCCAACAACGAAATCGCTATCTGAAAAAGCCTCAAGCAGCGTGGCTGCCGAACGTCGCGCCTCATCCCAATACCCGCTGTTGAACGCCGGCTGACCGCAACAGGTTTGCACCTGCGGAAATTCCAGTTTGACGCCGACCCGAGCCAGCAATCGGGCCATCGCTTCCGCGATGCGCGGGTACACCGCATCGCCGATACAAGTGACAAACATCGAAACCTTGATGCCAGTCTCGGTCGTTGCCGTATCCGCTTTATCCAGCAGCTCCATCCTCGCACCTCCCTTAGGTTTTTATGCTACCTTACAAACGCCGCCGGGACACCACCGTCGATCGTCAGCATGCAGCCGGTCGTTTTCGCCGACTTGGACGAAGCGAAGAAGGCGACGCCCTCGGCGATATCGCGCGGATAAATATTCACCAGCAGCGTCGTGCGCTTGCGGTAATATTCCTCCAGTTGGTCCGGCTCAATGCCGTAAGCGGCGGCCCGTTCATTCCGCCAGTTAGAATTCCAAATGGCCGAGCCCTGCAAAATCGCATCGGGCAAAATCGTATTCACCCGAATGCCCAGCTCCCCGCCCTCGGCCGCGATGCAGCGGGCCAAATGAGCTTCGAGCGCCTTGGCGGAGCTGTAAGCAGTGACGTTTTTGCCGGCGTACACCGAGTTCTTCGAGCCGATAAACACCATGCTGCCGCCGAGGCTTTGCTCCTTCATCAGCTTGAACGCTTCCCGCGCGACGAGAAAATATCCCGTCCCCAGCACAGACATATTCAAATTCCATTCCTTTAGCGAAGTTTCCGTGAACGGGCTGGACGTCGCTAACCCAGCGTTATTCACGATGATATCGACGCCTCCGTAGGTCAACGCTGTTTCGGCGTAAGCAGCCGTGACCTGTTCTTCACTCGTTACATCCATCTTCACTGCCAGTGCCCGGTTCTCGCCGTATTGGGCATTTATTTCGGCAGCTATCTTCCGCGCACCCTCCAAATTGAGATCTGCCAACACGACATGAGCTCCCTCTCCAGCCAGTCGCCGAGCCGATTCACTGCCAATCCCGCCAGCGCCTCCGGTAATGAATGCAACCTTGCGGGAGAATTCCGCTTCTGCCGGAGCCAATGACAATTTGTACAGCTCAAGCGGCCAATACTCGACGTTGTAGGACTCGTTCTCACTGAGCGATACGAACCGACCGAGAGCCGTTGCACCTTTCATCACTGCGATCGCCCGATGGTATAACGCCCCGCTCAGCTTGGAGTTGACCCAGCTTTTGCCGGTGTTCAGCATGCCCACGCCAGGGATCAGAATGACGCGCGGTGCAGCGTCAAACATGGCGTCATTCGCCTGTTTATTGCGCTCAAAATAAGCTTGGTAACGCGCTTTGTAATCGGCGATTCCTGCCGCCAGCTTCTCTTTCAGCCCGGTGACGTCTGCGGCATCCGGCTTCCAGTCGATGAAAAGCGGCACCACCTTGGTGTGCACCAAGTGATCGGGACAAGCCGCTCCAATCTGCGACAGCCCACCCGCATCCTTGCTGCCGGCAAATTCGAGCACGTCCGCCTCGTCATCGAACGTGACGATGACCGGCTTCTCCCCGCTCGCCAACCCACGGACCAGCGGCATGACCTCGGCCGCGATCGCTCGGCGCTGTCCGGCTTCGAGCGGCTCAGCCAACTGCCCGCCAAACACGCGGCCTTCCGCGGCTTGAGTACCGCTTTTCGCTTCAATATACGCCTCTGCCTCATTGATAATGGCAATGGTTTTGGTGTAACAATCCTCTTGCGTCTCTCCCCAAGTCACCAGCCCGTGCTTTTCCATCAACACCAACTCCGCATCCGGGTTGGCCAGTACGCCCTCTGCGATCATTTTGGATAACATAAACCCTGGGCGTATATAAGGAACCCACACAAACCGATTGCCGTAGATTTCCCGGGCTATGTCTTGGCCGTTATCGGCACAGCACAAGCTGATGATCGCGTCCGGATGTGTATGGTCCACATGCTTGAAGGGCAAAAACGCATGAAGCAGCGTTTCAATCGATGCTCGCGGATGTTTGGCGTCGATCATACAGTTCGTCAGGTAAGCCACCATCTCTTCATCCGACATCTCCTCCCGCTCAAAAAGGGGCCGAATGTCGTCCATGCGCAATCCGGTGAAGTTACCGGCTTTCATCGTTGCGAGATCCGAACCGCTACCCTTCACCCACATCACTTCAACATCCCGGCCACGGAAGTCTTTCTCCATGGTTTTGCTCGACGTATTGCCGCCACCCCAGTTGCACACCCGTCGGTCTGCCCCAAGTAAATTAGAACGGTAGACGAGTTGCTCCAATCCCGTGGATAAAGCCGATGCTTTGGATGAGTCCCATAAGTTCTGTACCATAATTACCTCCATTTTTGTTTGTTTGGTTTTCCCTTTATTTTTGTTTGTTTCAATTTTAAACGATTTGGTTTGTTTTGGGTATAGCGCTTTCATAAAATACCGATTAAAATTTTGGACTTTGGGCACTTATCGCTTTATCGGATTAAAGCAATTGGTAATTGGGTACTCTTCACACCTCTCTCCACGATTATCCCTTTAGCTCAGAAAGCAGTGATTGCAGGATTCGAGTTATCCAGGGAGATGGTGAATAAAAAATAATGCAAAAAAGTTTATTAAAGTGAGGTTAAAAGCTTGATTCGAGAGCGTATGTTTGGTAAAATTACCATATATCGAACATACGTACGTATTTTCATTGAAATGGGGGTAGCGATCATGGGAGACAGTTCGGATACGGATCTTCAAATTATTAACAGATTCTATCAGAATGAGGAGGCCTGCATAGAGGCGTTAATTGCCATGAAGTGGCCTACTGGCTTCGTCTGCCCACGCTGTGCTTACCCTCGGTGTACCCGCCTGACCACCCGACGTATCCCCTTGTTTGAGTGTGGACGATGCATGCATCAAACTTCACCTTTGGTCGGTACCATTTTTGAAAGAACACATCTCTCTCTAATGAAGTGGTTTCGCGCTCTGGAGCTATTCCTGCTCCCCGACGGCATCTCGGCGATGCGGCTAAGTCAGGTGATCCAGGTCACCTATAAGACCGCCTGGTTGATGCTGCACAAAATACGCCATACCCTCGGTGAGTCCGATGCCCGGGTACTACTGAGTGGTGATGTGAAAGTGAATAGCGACCAGTACGGTCGCAACCCGTCCCGGTGTCAGTTCCCCCACCCGCATGCCACGGCGGTCGTAGCCGGATGCACGCTAACGGAATCAGGCGAACCAGAGCAAGTCAAAATACGCCTGTTGCCTCACAAAAGAGGCGATGGAAGAAGGCCCAACCGCCTTGAACTCGACGAGTTTATCACCCGAAATGTGGATGTTCGTACTTCTGCCGTACAGTCGTTCCCTCTGGCTTTTCGGTTATATACTCCCTTGCGAAAATTGGTGAGAGAGGCGTGGGATTCACTGAAGAGTACCTATGTTGCCTTAGGATCGAAGCATCTTCAAGCGTACCTGAACGAATTCACCGGACGCCGGCAACTGCATCTAGCTGGAACGAAAGAAACGCAACAGCAGAGGCTGCTAAAGTTGCTTTCCATGTGTGTATCGGTTACAGCAATCTCTTACCACATACTAATCGCCCGTCAACTGAATTCTCCCCTTGCAGCTGCGGCCTAATCATAGACTCGACTACCGCTCTAGTCGCCTTACATCGTTTTTTCGTTTCTTTCGCTTCTTTCATTTCTTGCGTTCGGACTGCTACATTCTGATTTAAACTTAATTGTTTTTTCTCTTTAAGCTACTTTCTTTCGCATTAAGCTACTTTCTTCTCATTAAGTTACTTTCTTCCTCTTGGCTGTTTTCTTCTCCCTAAACTACTTTCATCTCGGAAGATCTTCTTGTTGTCCCGATTCATTCGGATTCATTTCAAGACCGGCCGTAACCTGATCAAATGGGATAATCGTTAAGGGAAGGGGGCAGACATAGGTGACGGTGGGGCTGACGGAGGGTGTCGGGGGTGACAGGGGTGGCAGGGGGGTCGGTGGGGTGAAAGAGGGTCGACCTTACCTCTTTGAATCACAAAAAATACTGGTCCCCAAGGCGAAGTTTCGCCTCGAAAGGACCAGTCCAGTTCATACAAATTTATTTTGCCGCCCACTTCGCTCCGCCTCGCAGTAGTTTTGCTACCTCGGGATGCTGAAACGTGGGGAGGTGATGCCCCGGCATCAGGAACACGACCTTGCCGAGTCCATAAGCATGCGCCCAGGCCGCCGGCCAATCTTGGCCTTCATGGTGGTACCTGAGCAGCACCTCTTTGGCACAAAACGGATCGAATTCGAAGCGATAAGGTTCTTCCGCCAGCACAAAAGGTTCGATCCCTTCCACGACCGGATGCCCAGCTCCGACCACTACCTGGAACTCAAGCTCCGTATATGGCGGATGCTCCGTAAACTTGGCCCCGATTAATTGGGCCAACTCCGGTCGGACCTGCAAGGAGATCCCGTTATGCACGACAAGCAACCCGCCGCCATTTGCCACGTAGGTAAGCAGCCCCGCCGCCTGCTCCGCGCTAACCGCGTCCTCCCAACGGTCCGTATAGGAGATGCAGAGATCGTATTCCTCTAATGTTCCAGCGGCCAGCATGCCGTAATCCAGGCTGGTCGTAAGCTCGAAATCATCCTGCAGAATCCGCTCCAGCTCATCTTGTACCGCGTTCAGCGGATGGTAAGGCGCGTCAGCGTTATTGCCGATTACCCATGCGTTTTTCCGCGTGTTACTCATCTCCGTCATCCCCTTTTACCAAGCGTAAGCTTGTGGTGCCGAACCTCCCGGACCCGGGAAGATCTCATCTAATCTCTTCAACGCGGCCTCATCCAGCTTGATATCGACCACCCGCAATGTATCCTGGAACTGCTCCAGCGTACGCGGTCCGATGATCGGCGCGGTCATCGCGGGATTCACGAGAGTCCAAGCCAAAGCCACGTTGGCTTCGCTTTCACCCAACTCCCGACACAACGCTGAGAATGCCTCAAGCTGCGGGCGGAACTGCTCGTAGCGGTTATCGTTCGCCGTGCGCGAGCCAGCTTGCTTCTTTGACGCGTTGCCGCCGAGCAATCCGCCTTCGAGCGGGCTCCAAGCTACGACGCCGATGCCGAGATGCTCGGCGGCTGGCAACACTTCCAGCTCCGGCAAACGGCAGAGCAGATTATATTTATGCTGCTCCGATACGAGGCCCAGCATATGGCGGTTCTTCGCCTCATACTGCGCCTTCACCAGATCCCAACCGGCGAAGTTACTGGAGCCAACATAACCGATTTTCCCTTGCAGGATGGAAACTTGGAATGCTTCCCACAGCTCATCCCAAGATACGTTGCGGTCGATATGGTGCATTTGGTACAACTCGATGTGGTCGGTTTGCAGCCGGCGCAGCGAGCCTTCCAGATGGCGACGGATTTTATAGGATGATAACCCGGCTGGGCTGTTTGGTCCGTCGAGGGGATCGCTCATATCGCCATGAACCTTGGTGGCCAGCACGACTTTCTCGCGGCGACTTCCGCCTTGGGCAAACCAGCGGCCAATGATTTCTTCTGTCTTCCCAGCGTTTTCGCCCCATCCGTAAATATTGGCCGTATCAAAAAAGTTCACGCCCGCATCCAGCGCTGCGTCCATGATCCGGAATGCTTCCTTCTCGTCGGTGTTCACTCCGAAGTTCATCGTGCCGAGGCACAGCTTGCTCACTTTTATTCCAGAACGTCCTAAGTACGTGTATTCCATTTGTCGATACCTCCATTTTCAATTAAGGATCCTACTTGTTTACCACGGTAAGATATGGCCATCCACATCAAGGAATACCGGCGCCTCGGCAGGCTCGCTTCGCCGCTGCTCCATCGCCTCTCGGATAATGATCCATAACTTGCCGGCCGATTGCTCCGGTGTGAGGGTTGCGGCGGAATCTTTTTCCCCGCGCATAAACGTCTGCACCCAGCCGGGATGAAGGATCAGCACTTGTCCGCCTTGCGCCTTCACGCCGTTATGTACGACGTTCGAATGCATGTTCACCGCCGTCTTCGACATCGTATAAGCGAACCAGCTGTCCCTGTAGCATTGACCGATGCTTCCCGCTTCTGAGGAAATGTTAGCGATCGTCCGCGACTCGCTGTTTAGGATTAGCCTAATCAGTGCATTCGTCATCCGCAGACTGCCCAAAGCGTTGACGTTGAATACCTGCAGCATTTCTTCGAAGTTTAACTCGCCGAGGACCGTCGTTTCGATATCGCCCAGAATCGCCGCATTATTGATCAGGAGGTCCAACGAATCCGTATGCTCCCGCACCTTGTCGGCTGCCGCCTGCACGCTGGCATCGCTGCCCACGTCCAGGTCCACAAGAATCAACCGGTTGCCGTACGACGATACCAACTCCGGCAGCCCTGGATCCGCCGAATTGAACCTCCCGGCAAACACCCGGTGGCCTTCCTCCAGCAGCTTGCGCACCAGTTCAAGTCCGATGCCGTGATCGGCGCCGGTCACCAATGCCGTATAACTCATTGCCGTCCACTCCCCTTCTCCGAAGCCCTATCTGCTCATTCTGTCCGAGGCCGCGGTCTCTTTTATTGTAAACGCTTTTTCTCGGCGTTAAAAGGGGGCATGCCTTCCGGCAGCCCCCTTTGCATTCGATAACTTTTCTTATGATTTTACTACGCCTTTTTTTAGAATCACGTTAGCGTACAACGCTTTTTCCCCGGTGGAGACGATCGCATACGCCTGTTTGGCCCGTTCGTAAAAGGCAAACCGCTCGACTTCCTCGAACGGCTGATCCGCCGAGTGGTGGCGGCTCACGATCTGACGGTACTCATCCCAAATCGGCGTTTCTACCGGATCGCCGGGCATGACCGCCATCAACGCGACCGGGTGGTCCACGTAGACGTCGAGCGGAAACAGCGGCAGGATGGCATCCAGCAACGCGGGGATGCCGTGACCGTCACAGCGGATTAAGCGCTGGGCGTGGCTGGCTGCCGGAAAATTGCCGTCGGCAAGCACGATCTCGTCCGAATGCCCCATTTCCATCAGAGTCTTCAACAGCTCCGGTGAAAGGAGGCTGGATATCCCTTTTAACATTTCATCGACCTCCCAAGTCGTTCGAATCGCTCATAGGCGGCGGCCCAAGCCGACTGGCTTTCCTCAGACTCCGGCTCGTAAATCCGGAGCGGGAAGGATGCCTTGACCAGTGCGAGGCCTTCCTGCAAATCCTTAAGCCAGCCGCCGGTTCGCAGCTGGACAAGCAGATTGCCGATCGCGCTGGCTTCCACCGGTCCTGCCCAGACCCGGCGACCGATCGCTTCTGCCGTAAACCGGCAGAGTAGCTCGTTCTGAATGCCGCCGCCGACCATATGCAGCCCGGCAAACCGTAAGCCGGTCAGTTCCTCGGCCTGCTCCAACACCTGGCGGTAGCGGAGTGCCAGGCTTTCGAGGATGCAGCGGGCGAAGGCACCGGGCGATTCCGGTACCGGCTGGCCCGTTTCTCGGCAGTAAGCCCGGATCTCCTCCGGCATGTCGACCGGATTCATAAACCGCAAGTCATCCGGGTCGATCAAGGTGCGCAGCGGCGCGGCCTGCTCAGCTAGCAGTACGAGTTCGGCGAAAGAGTAGACTTCGCCGTCCTGCTCCCATTTGCGTTTACACTCTTGGAGGATCCACAGGCCCATGATGTTTTTGAGCAAATGGTAGGTGCCGTCCACGCCGCCCTCGTTAGAGAATTGGCGCTCCAGCACCTCCGACGTCAGCAGCGGCTTCGCCATCTGAGTCCCCAGCAGCGACCAGGTGCCGCTCACGAGGTAGCCGAACGCCGGCGAATCCGCCGGCACGGCCGCAGCCGCGGATTCCGTGTCGTGCGAGGCTGCGGCGATGATCTTGATCGGCGGCACGCCAAGCTCCGCACAGACCTCCGCCGTCAATTCGCCGATTTCGGTGCCCGGGGGTACAGGATCGGGAAGTATCGCGCTCGGGATACCGAGTTGCTCCATCAATGCGACATTCCACGCGCCCCTTCCCGGATCGAACAGCCCCGTCGTCGTCGCCATCGTAAATTCGCAAACGCGCCGGCCGGTTAGAAAATAGTTCAGCAAATCCGGCGTCAACAACAGCGTTTCGGCCAGATCCAGTTTGGGAGAACCGGCTTTTCTCATGGCATACAGCTGATACAACGTGTTAAAGGGCATAAACTGCAGTCCGCTTTCGCGGAACAATCGCTCCGGGCCGACCAGGGCGGATACCTCCTCGACCATTCCTTCGGTTTGACGATCCCGATAATGGTACGGAATGCCGAGCAGCTCTCCGTTTCGATCCAACAGGCCAAAATCGACGCCCCAGGTATCGATGGCGCAGCTCTCCGGCCGGTACCCGGCCTGGAACGCTTTGCGAATGCCGGTTTTGATCTCTCGCAGGAGCATCGGCGTATCCCAATACAGGTGCCCGCCGATTTGGACCGGAACGTTTGGGAAACGGTGAACCTCGATGATATTCAGCTTCCGAACGCTGGAAGAGCCGTTGTCGGCACCGGCACCGGAGGGGTCACCAAGGCGCTCGGAGATGATCTCGCCGACGAACGCCCGACCGCTGCTAGCGCCTAAATCAAACGCGAGGACGCAAGGGAAATGTTGTTGTTCCGATGACATGACCTTCACCGTCCAATCACTTCATTTTTTGCAGCAGCGTGATCCGGTAGTCTTCACTTTCGAGCGCCGCGATGTCCGCGACCTCCTGGTCCGTTAAAGGGACAGGCGTACCCGCCGCCTTCGCGTTTAAGTAAATTTTCGCGCTTTCCTCCACGACCTGGGTCCGGTAGTAAGCCTCCCGCAAATTGCGGCCCGTCGTCACCAGCCCATGGTTCCCAAGCAAAATCGAGCTCGCCTCGTTCACCTTTTCGGCGACCGCATTCGCCAGCAGATCCGTCGTTGGGATCAAATACGGGATAAACGCCGTCCGACCGACCAAAGCGGCCTGATCCGGGAACATGATCGGCAGGTCCCGTTCGATCAGCGTAAAAGCGATGCAATGGGACGGGTGTGTATGCACCATGGCTCCCATTTCGGGCTTTTGGCGGTAGCCATATAGATGCATCAGCACCTCGGACGACGGACGCAGGCCGATCTCGGTCACTTCCCCCGTCGGGATATCCACCTCGATCCACTTCTCCGGCTCGATCTCCTCGAGCGCGAAGCCGCTCGGCGACAGATACATCTTATCGCCAGCCCGGGCGCTGATGTTGCCGCCCGGCCCCACGACCAACCCGCTCTCCACAATCTTACGGGCATATTTGCAAAGCTCCTGGCGTGTTTCCATGTTTTGCATCTCGTTTAGCTCCTTTATAGGCTTGAGTAACGGTTTACTTGTACAGCGGTCCAAACGCGGTGCACGCCCGGAAGTCTGCGCTCTCCGCATCCTCGGTACCGAACAGGCCCCAGGCCCGCGGACGGAACACCTTCTCCTTCGGCACGTTGTGCATGCTGACCGGGATGCGCAGGATTGACGCCAGCGTGATGAGATCGGCGCCGATATGGCCGTAGCTAATCACGCCGTGGTTCGCGCCCCAGTGATCCATCACGTCGTAGACGCTAGCGAACGCGCCGCTGCCGGTTAGGTTTGGCGCAAACCAGGTCGACGGCCACGTTGGGTCCGTTCGTTTATCCAGCGTGTCGTGCACTTGCTCCGGCAGATCCACCGAGTACCCCTCGGCGATTTGCAGCACTGGCCCGAGCCCTTTGACCAGGTTGAGCCGGGTCATCGTCATCGGCATGCCGCCACGGGTCAAATAGTCGGTGGAGAATCCGCCGCCGCGGAAATACTCCAGCGAAGCCGGTCGGAATTGCGTCGCTTGCAACATGCGATCGACCTCCTCGTCGCTGATCTCCCAGAACGGCTTGATGATGGGAGCGCCGTCCTTCATTTGCTCGCCGGTTCCGTCGAGCGCCGCCGAACCGGAGTTAATCAAGTGCAGGAGACCGCCCGCAGCGCGTCCTTCCAGCTTATGGCCGGTCACCCGCTCCACGGAGGCCGGGCTCCAGTACGTACGCACATCGGCAAAAATCTGCGCCGTATTCGTCAACAAATACCCAAACAGCATGCCGACGCCGTTCAGACTGTCGTTTTCCGTTGCCAAAAGGTAAGGCGCGCGCGTGCCGTTCCAGTCGAACGACGAATTGAGCATCGTCTCCATGAAATCGCCGTTCGGGAAGTGATCCGTCCACTGGCGCTGCCCCTGGAAGCCGGAAGCAATCGCGTGATGGCCTTGCGCTTCTTCCTCGTACCCCAATTCGGCAAGGCGCGGGTTGCCGATCATCAGGTCGCGCGTGATCAGCGTCATTTTAACGACCGTCTCCCATTCTTGGTCCTTGCGCTCCCGCGTCGTCTGTAGCTGGGCCGGGTTATTATCCGGACCTTCCTGGCAATTTTCCTTGACCCAGGCCAATGCTGCATCGTATTCCTCGGGATCATAAATCCCTTCCTCCATCCGCCGCGTGAACTCGGTCATGTCGATATACTCGTTGCGCATTCCCAGATACTCCTGGAAAAAGGCGTCGTTCACCATCGACCCGGCGATCCCCATCGACACCGAGCCCATCGATAGATAGGCCCGGTCGCGCATCAGCGCCGCCGCCAGCCCGCTGCGGGCAAACCGCAGCAGCTTCTCCTGCACGTCGGCCGGGATCCGGTCGTCGCCTTCGTCCTGTACGTCCTCGCCGTAGATGCCAAACGCCGGCAGCCCTTTTTGCGCATGCGCGGACAACACGGCGGCCAAATACACCGCACCCGGACGGCCGGTGCCGTTAAAGCCCCATACCGCCTTCGGGATCTGCGGATCGGTATCCATCGTTTCCGTACCGTAACACCAGCACGGCGTTACGGTGATCGATACGCCGACCTCGGCCGCCTTGAATTTCTTCGCCGCGGCCGCCGCTTCCGCTACGCCGCCGATGCACGTATCGGCGATTACGCATTCCACCGGCTGCCCGTTCGGGTAACGGAGCTCCGCCTCTAGCAGCCGGGCCACCGCCTTGGCCAGGTTCATCGTCTGCTCCTCCAGCGATTCGCGTACGCCCCGTCTTCTGCCGTCGATCGTTGGACGAATGCCGATTTTCGGAAATCCATCCCGCCATCTGTAACCGTTTTCAACCATACCCAACCTGCCTCCTTGGACAATGAATTATAGTCCCATTCTAAAGTTGGCTCGGTACGTTCGGGAACCTACTATATTGCCCTCTTGCCGCCGCAACACCGCAAAATAGTGAACCGCCTCTCCGCTGCGTAATTTTCCTGCAATTTCCTCCCATTCGCCTTCGCTTCCGCTATAATGGGAGTATCCAACGTTCGGGAGGAGCCCATCGTGCCGAAAATCGAAATTCCTCATCGCAAAAGCGACCGCTTCCGCTTCAAAAAAACGCCCGAGCTGCTGTACGCCGGCCAAGTCGTGGACGAACGCCGTTTCTACGCGCCGCCGCAAATCCACGACTATTGCGAGATCATCTATATCGTCGAAGGCCGAGGGGAATTCCGGATCGGGGGCACGACCTACGAAGTGCATCCCGGCGATGTCGCTGTCTATAACGCAGGCGTTCCGCATGAGGAACGTTCGGTGAGTCCAGAGCCGTTTAAGTTAATCTACTGCGGTGTTGGCAACGTGCATATCGACGGCGTACCGCCGGGGCAGCTGCTGCCCGCCTCCGTCGACCCGGTGATCCCGTGCGAAAAATACGCCTACAAAGTCGAGAGCTACCTGTCGGAAATGCTGCAGGAATGCGATTCCCAAGTGCTCGGCTACGAGACGCTCAGCAACAACCTGCTCATGTCACTGATCACGCTCCTATACCGGATCGTTGACGTGAAGCATCCTTTTGATCCTTTGAAGGACAAGAACGAAATTACCGTCCGCACCAAGCAGTTCATCGATAAGAATTACACCCGCAGCATTACGCTCAAGGAAATTGCCGATACCCTCTACGTCAGTCAACATTATTTATCCCATCTGTTCAAAAAAGAACTTGGCGACTCGCCCGTCAACTATCTCATCACCCGCCGGATCGAGGAGGCCAAGCGACTGCTCCGCGAAACCAACGCACCGATTCATGAAGTCGCCGCACGGGTCGGTTACGGGAACGACAAATATTTCTCCATGTTGTTCAAAAAAGTAACCGGCCAATCGCCCAGCGCTTTCCGGGAAACGAAATAAACCGGGCGCTTTGTGCTCTGTGCGGGCGTTTTTCACCATTATCCCTTTTGTTCAGTGGGCATAAGTTTGCTCATCCGAGTTGGCCTGTTTCTTGTTGTAGTCTTAACTGTCTTAACTTCTGATCAAACGGGATAATGCTGCAAAGCTGTGACGGTCAGATCAGCGGAAAGAGTGTCGCGGCTGTCGCCCCCGACTTGAACGGAGACTATGCAAGGAACCGCCGCAAAACGCAACTCGCGGTTCCAGATCCCCAGCTCCTCCAGGCCCAACATGAACTCGACGACACGACTTTCTCCCGGGTTCATCTCGATTTTGTGGAACCCCTTCAGCTCGGCAATCCGCCGGGTGATGCCCGATTCCCGGGCTCGGATGTACAGTTGGACCGTTTCCGCCCCGCTCCTGGCCCCCGTATTTTCTACCTCGACGCGAACCTTCACCCGCTCCCCGTTCTCCAGCTCCGCCGTCGAGACGACTTCCCGGGACAAGGATAAATGGGCATAAGCAAACTGCGTATAGCTCAACCCGTAGCCAAACGGGTACAACGGCGCGGAGGGCATATCGACGTAATTTCGGGTTCGTCCGGGATCCTTTTGGTTGTAATACACGGGAAGTTGGGCTGAGGATCGCGGCAGCGTCACGGGCAGCTTGCCGCTCGGATTCGCGATGCCGAACAGGAGCTCCCCGATCGCCCGGCCGCCTTCCGTGCCGGGATACCACGCGCAGAGGACCGCACCGCATAAATCGACGACGTCGAGGAGCGCATGCGGGCGGCCTTGCACGATGACGGCGATGACCGGCGTGCCGGTGGCGGCAACGGCCTCGAGCAGTTCCCGCTGGACTCCGCCGAGCGAAAGGTCAGCCAGGTCGACGCCTTCGCCGCAGTCCATCTCGGACGGGCTGCCCTCTTTGACGATCGCCGCGCCGTTGTCTTCGAAGTCGCCTCCGAACTCTCGGGCGCTGCTTCCGCCGAGCACGAGTACCGCGACGTCCGCGCCCTGGGCAACTGCAACCGCCTCGGCGAAGCCCGCCTTGGACCGGTCGCGGATGCCGCATCCCAGGGCGTACACGACCTCGGTCTCTTCCGGGGCGCACGAACGGATGCCCTGCAGCACCGTCGTGCCCGTCCCTTCGCGCTGGACGCTCGTATAGTCGCCCAACTGGTTGTACAAGCGGTCGGCGTTCGGGCCGATCACCGCGATCCTCCGCGTTCGGCCGACGATCGGCAGCAAGTCGCCTTCGTTCTTGAGCAGCACGGCCGATTCGCGGGCGACCTGCAGGTTCACGTCCCGGAATTCCGGGCTGCCGACAACGGAAATGGCCCGGAGCTCCGGCACGTAAGGCCGATCGAACAGCCCCAGCCGGAATTTTAGCCGCAGCACGCGCGCGGTTGCACGGTCAATCTCCGCTTCCTGCACCCGTCCTAGGCGTACCGCCTCTTCCAGCGTGGAAAAAGCGGTATCCCATAAGCTGAGGTCGACGCCCGACGCCAAGGCGAGAGCAGCCGCGGACTCATAGGTGCCGGTTAGCGCCAACAGCCGGTCTACCGCGCAGCCGTCTGCCATCACCAGTCCTTCGAAGCCCCATTCCTCCCGTAGGATGCCGGTCAGCAAATCACGGTTGGCATGGCACGGCACGCCATCAATTTCGTTATAGGCTGCCATGAAACCTGCAGCTCCGGCAAGAGCCCCCGCCCGGGCAGCCGGGAGGTGGATCTCCCGGAGCTCCCGCGGCCCGATGGCCGCCGGACCGGCGTTGCGCCCGCCTTGAGCCGCCCCCTGCGCGCATAAATGCTTCAGGACGACCGCGACGCGGTCCGGCGCATCCAGCTTCCGAGGCTCGTCGCCCTGCATTCCGCGCACCGCCGCTTCCGTGAAGCGGGCGGCCAAATAAGGATCCTCGCCGTAACATTCCTCCGAACGCCCCCAGCGCGGTTCCTGCAAAATATCGAGCGCCGAGACCAGCCCCACGTGCGCGCCGCGGCTGCGGATTTCCGCCGCCACATGGGCGTACGCCCGCTCCATCAGCTCGGGATTCCAGGTTGCCCCGGCGCCGAGATTGACCGGCAGCAGCGTCCCGTCCAGCGCCTGGTGGCCATGCGGACATT
This sequence comes from Paenibacillus rhizolycopersici, assembly GCF_014947195.2. NCBI lineage: Bacteria > Bacillati > Bacillota > Bacilli > Caryophanales > Paenibacillaceae > Paenibacillus > Paenibacillus rhizolycopersici. Next base: position 286,789 of record NZ_JADCNN020000003.1, read on the forward strand.
CCTCCGTCAACAGGACGGGAATGCCCAGCCGGGTATGCTCCAGCACGTACTGCTGCACCATGTTCGCCACCCTCGCGCTATCCGCCGCGGCTATGCCGTTTTCGTAATTCACCCCCGACCAAGGGTCGCTGCGAAACAAACCGTACAGCGCGCCCATTCCGCCGCCTTTGGCTACTTCGTCCCTGAACGCATCGGTCAGCTCGAACGTTTCTCCCTTCCGCACATAAGCGTCCCAGCCGTACATCCGCTGATTGAGTTGGCCCACCTTTTCCCGGAGCGTCATCCGGGACAGCAAATCCGCTACCCGCTCTTCTAACGGAGCGGACGGCAGCTTGTAAGTTTCCATCCGTCTTCCTCCCGCTTATCGGCCGGAGGCCCAAACGCCGTCCGACCGTCTCCTAGTCATTGGCCGATTCCATGCCGGCCGCCGTATTCCCGCCGCCCGCGGACGCCTCCTTGCAGACGCGCAGACCGCGGTACTCCTTCGGCGTCATGCCCGTGTACGTTTTGAACACGGACACGAAATACTTGTATTCCTTATAACCGACCTTGTCCGCAATCTCGAATACCTTATCTTGCGTCGTGGCCAGCAGGTTTTTGGCCTGATCAATCCGCATCTCATTCATATACTCCGTAAACCCTTTTCCCGTGCTCTGCTTAAAAATATAACTGAAATAGCTCGGAGTGATTTTCAGCCAAGCGGCGACCTCGGAAGCCTTGAGGTCCGTGCGGTAACGGTCGACGATGAACTTTTTCGCTTTTTCGACGATCCAGTAAGACTTGTCGATTCCGTTCTGGTCAATTAACCGCTGCAGTTCCTCCATATCCTCCAAGACCACCGTTTCAAGTCCGGCATAGGAGTTATATATATTCGGGTCCGGCTGTCCCCGGCGGGCGTAATCCAACCCGGTCATGCCGCTTTTGCGCAAGCGCTGGCGGAGCAGTGCAAACAATTCCTCGTACAGGTTCCAGAATTCCGGCAGCAAATAACCCGATTCCCGGCAAAACCGAACCATGCCCTCCACCGCCCGGCGAACTTCCTCCCGGTCCTGCTTGAAGAACGCGGATACGAGTCCTTGCACCGTCTCCGTGATATCGAACGCCGGCAGCGTCCGGCCGAACATCGCCGCATCGCCGTAGTCGGCCGTCAGGACCCGGCGCCCGTCCAGCACATGAAGCGCCAGCAGACGCACGGCTTCGGCGCAGCGATCCGCGGTTTCTTCCAGATCCTCGTATACGGAGGAAGCACCGCCATAAATACGTCCCCCCGCTCCAGGGTCAAGCGAACCCATAGCCGAGGACAGCCTTTCGTCCCAAGCCTCCAGTTCGGCCCTTTGCTCCGAAGCCAAGAAGGTGATAAGTAAGTTTTCATGGTCGAAAACGGACAGCGCTCGAAACGGGCCAGCCTCCAGATTGCGATGCAACCCGAGCAACCAAGCCTCTTGGATCTCTTCGAACCGCTCCGCTTCCATATCGGCAAATCGTTCGTGGAAATCGGCCAATTGGGTCGCTACGATGCGAAATTGGACGCCGTCCAGCGAAGGCGGCGGCTCTTTGCCGTACGCCGAGCCGTGCCGGGCCATGCCGGAAAGCCATAGCTCGATTTCCCGGTCTTTCTCTTCCTTATCGCCGGTCCGGATGCCGGCAACGATTTTTTTCACGACTGAGCTCAATTCCTCGATGTCGACCGGCTTCAGCAGGTAGTCTTCCACGCCAAGCCGGATGGCCTGGCGCGCATATTCGAAATCCTCATAGCCGCTGATCATGACCACCTGCACCGCGGGATGCCGTTGCCGCAAATGCTTGGCCAGCTCCAGCCCGTCCATGCCGTCCATGCGGATGTCCGAAAGCACCAGCTGGACGCCATGTTCCTCGACCAGCCGCAGCGCCTCTTTCCCGTCATACGCCTCGCCTACGACTTCCACGCCCAGCTTCGTCCAGTCGATCGTATAACGCAGCCCCTCGCAGATGACCGCTTCGTCGTCCACGATCAGCATCTTCACCCGTTTACCAACGCCGGCAGGATCTATATTCGTTCCATAATCAAGATTCATGGGGTTCACCTCCGGGATAACAAGCCTCGGCAAAAGGGAAACGAAGCCGTACCCACGTGCCTTCGGCCGAAGTCTCTACGATCTCCAAACCGTAGTTCTGTCCGAAAAAGATCGATAGTCTTTCGTGAATGTTATGCATGGCTCCCTCCCTGGTTCCGCTGGTTCCTGTTCGCTCCAGGGCGTTCCGGATGGCTTCCGCCTTGCCGGGATCCATTCCTTTGCCGTTGTCGATGACGTCCACTCGAATTTCGCCTTCGCGGGCGTAACAGCGCACGCTCACTTCCCCGAACGGTTTGCCGCGATCCAGGCCATGCTTGATGAAGTTCTCCACCAACGGCTGGATCGTGGCTTTCAACGTTACGGCCTCCTCGATGCCCGCCTCGGTATGGAGGGAATACCTCAACTTTTTCTCCCCGAGCCGACGCTGCTGCAGGTACAAGTAGGATTGGGCGAATTCCAGTTCCTTGCGCAGCGTGGTCTGATAACTTCCGTTATTCATGCTGGACCGGAAGAACTTCGACAGCATTTCGATCAGCTGGCTCGATTTCGTCGCCTGCTCCAATCGTGCCGTCCAACGGATCATATCGAGCGTATTGTACAGAAAATGCGGATCCATCTGGTTTTGCATGAGCTTTAGCTCGGATTCCCGTTCCCTTAGCTCCAGCTTATATTTATGCTCGATGAGCTGCTGAATCGTCGCGACCATCTCATTGAATTTGCGGTTCAATTCGGAAATTTCGTCGTTGGAATTGACCGGAACCCGAGCGTTGAAATCGCCGTAGGTGACTTTGCTGGTTTCTTTTTTGAGTCGCAAAATCGGTCGGATGATCGTATAGTGGAACCCGATCAATGCGGTTAACCCCAGCAGCATAATCGCCGTCAGGATGACCAGCATCGTCATCTTGATCCCTCGGAACTCCTCGGATACCTTCGCTTCGGGAATCATGGCGACCACTTTCCAGTCGGTGTTTTCCATCCCCTTATATAGGGTCAAATAACGCTGGCCGTTCACCTCGTACGTTAAGTCTCCCCGTCCGGACGAGAGCTTGTCCAGAAGCGGCGCTCCCGGTTGGAGCACGTCCGGCAACGGATTCTTCGATCCCAGGATCACCTGGCCTTCCGAGCCGACGATAAACACGCTCCCGGCCCCGTCCTTAAAAATCCCTTTCTCCAGTAAACCGACGATACTCGCTTCGTCCAAACGAATGATCAGCCTTCCGAGCGGTTTGGTAATCTGGCTGTAGGAGTTGAGGACGCGGAACATCGACAGGACGCGAACTTCGCCGTTCCAATCGCTATGGAGCGCATATCCTTCAGTCCAGGTAATCCCGCCTTTGCGCACCTTGGCGGCCTGTTCCCATTTTGTCTCGTCGCCGCTGAAAGGCTCGCCCATTTCGATAAAGCTGCCATTGAAACCGTAAACTTCGATGGATCGAATGTACCCCTTTGACATCAGTTGGAATGTTAAAAAATCCTCGATATTTCGCTTATAGGAAGCTTGCTGTTCGCTGCTGAGCGGAGGCGACGTGCGCAGAAAGTTCCGCATATCCGGACTCAATATCAAGTAATTGGCGATATCCTCGACCATCTTGGTCTGCTCGCTGAGTTGGCCGGCGACGTTATCGAGATTTCGCTTGGTCGAATTGATGAACTGCTCCCGCAGGACCTCGTTAAATTGGATTTGCACGACCACGCCGACGCCAAACGTCGGGAGGATGACGAAGATCAAGAAGATGACAAGCGCCTTCCGCTTTAAACCAAAGCTGCCGAGCAACCTTCTATAGCCTGTCATCGCCTTCACCTCCGCCATTCGTGATGTCTTAGCCCTTAACCGCTCCTGCTGTCATTCCGGTAACCAATTGTTTCTGCAACAGGAGATAAAAGATAACGATCGGAATGAGCGCCATCGTTAGCGCCGCCATTTGCAGGGTAAGGCTCGCTGTCTCGATGCCGACGAAGTTGGCCAAGCCAAGCGGCAGCGTTTTGAGTGCGGAAGAACTGATCAACACCAAGGCGAACAAGTACTCATTCCAATTGTATATGAAGTTGAGGATGACGACGGTGGCCATCGCGGGTCTCGTGATCGGGAGAATGATCGACCAGAAGATCCGGAAAATGCCCGCGCCGTCCATCACGCCCGATTCCTCCAAATCCTTGGGGAATCCCCGCATGAAGCCCTCCAGAATAATGATCGTTAAGGATAGATGGAACGCCGTATACGGCAAGATTAACGATAAATGCGTATCCAGCAGATGCAATTTTTGCATGATCAGAAAGATCGGAATTAAAGTCGCATGAATCGGCACCAGCATGCCGAGCAGAAATACGCCGTAGGTGAATCCGCGAAGCTTGAATTGAAACCGCGATAGGAAATAGGACGCCAAGGCCCCGAAAAATACGGTCACGATCAAGGAAGCAAACGTGACGAAAAGGCTGTTCAGAAAGTATACATTCATATTCGCGACCTTCCACGCCTCGGCGTAGTTGGAAAAATGCAATGCCTCCGGGAACGAAAACGGACTGGCCGCGTATTCCTGTTCGTTTTTGAAAGAGTTGACGACCATCCAGAACAGCGGGACTATATTCATCATAGCGAATAGGCTTAGAAAAGTGTATGCAAATATTCGGAAGCCGACAGACTTCTTATTCATGGGTATATCCTCCTTCCTTAAGCTTCTTTTTCTCGGCCCAGTCGATTCACCAGGGAGATGACGATCAAGCTGAACAGCAGAATCAGGATCGACACGGCACTGCCGTATCCGTAACGCATGTTCATGAAGGCGCTGTTGTACATGTGAATCGTCATGACCTCGGTTTGATGCGCCGGACCGCCGCCCGTCAGGATCTGAATCAGGTCGAAGACGCGGAAGGAGTTACTGATACTGTAGACGACCCCAACCATAAGCGTGCTGCGAATCATCGGAATCGTAATGCGAAAGGTGCGTTTGAGCCCGGTGGCTCCATCCAGTTCGGCTGCTTCGTTCACCTCGTCGGGGATGTTCTGCAGCGCGGCCAGGAAAATCACCATGTACAGTCCGCAGTTCTGCCAGATGTACGCAATGCTGATCGACAGCATCGACCACCGGTCGTCGCCGAGCCAATTTTGCTTCCAGCCGTCTAGGCCGATGATGCTCAGCAGATTGTTCAGCATCCCGTACTCCGTGTTATAAACCATGCCCCAGATCAGGGACACCATGACGGATGATATCACGACCGGCATGAAGCCAACCGTCCGGAAAAATCCGGAGCCTTTGAGCCCGCGGTTGAGCAGAAGCGCAAGCAATAGACCAAGCGGAATTTGGCCGATCAAGCCGGTCACCATGATGATGACGTTATTTTTGACGGATAGCCAGAAGGTGTCATCGCCCAGGATCTTCACGAAATTATCAAGGCCGACGAACTTCATCGAACCGATGCCGTTCCAATTCATCACCGAATAGTACAGAGACATTCCGATCGGAACGATGGCAATGCCCAGATAGATGATTAACGCCGGAAACAACCCGATAAAAATCGCCAGTTTCGTGCCTCGTAACGTTTGCACCAGAGGTTCCCTCCTTTTCCTTTATGTCGAATCTAGGTTCAAGCCCGATGAATGAAGAAAACCCGGGATTCGGGTTTTCTTTCACGCATCGATTTTGAAAGACGTAAGCGCAAGTTTGATCGCGAATTTAGAATGCCTACTCTTCGTTAATTGCTGCTATAGTTCTCCATGGCTTCCTGAACTTCCTTAGCCAGCTCTTCTGGGGTGCCGCGGCCCACGGTCAAGGCTTGCAATCCGTTTTGCAGGACATCCACCACTTGCGTAGGAATAACGCTATCGAATACCGGGGCTGTACCGCCACCTGTCAGCGATAGCATTTCTTTCAGATATGGGCTGGCGTCTTCGGGAATTTCTACCTTAGCGGGCACGACTACCCCGTTGCGGATCAACTCTTTATACAGATCTTCGCTCACGAAAAACTTCAAGAACTCCTCGGCAGCCGCTTTTTTCTTCTCGTCGAGCCCGTTCTTGATAGCGATGCCGTATTGCACGATCCCGGCGCTCTTCTTCGGATCGCCTTTGCCGCCTTCTACGCTTGGGAACAGAGCGATGCCGAATTTATCTCCCTCTTCGTTGTTAATCCGTACTCGTCCATCGACGGTTGCGGAGGAAATATGCATGGCCGCCTTCCCTTGGATGAAGTAGTCCTGGCCTTGAACGGAGTCCATGTTGTTGGCGTCCGTATTGAAGGCACCCAGCTTCGTCAGTTCATCGATGACCGAAAGCGCCTTGACGAACTCGGGGTCGGTGAACTTCGCTTTGCCTTCAAGTACGGCCGGAAGGAAATCGCTTCCGGTGAACCGGTCGCCGATGATGGAAATGTAAGACGATTGCAGCGGCCATTGCTCTTTATTGCCGAGCGAAATCGGGGTAATCCCCGCCGCTTTCAGCTTCTTCACTGCATCGATGAATTTATCGTAGGTGTCGGGGAATTGATCGTAACCCACTTGAGCGAACATCTCTTTGTTGTAATAAATGATGTCTACGAAGTTTTGCTTGGTCGGTACCGCATATTGCTGTCCGTCCACGTTAAATCCGGCTAACGCGGCTTCCGGCAGAATGGAGCCCCAGTTGTCCATCAGATCGTTGATCGGCTGAAGCAAATTACCGGCAACAAGCGGCGACAAATCCGCCCCTGGCCATACGACGTTGATATCGGACAGGTTGTTGGCGGCCGCTAACGTGCGCAGCTTGGTTTTGTATTGGGCGGATGGTACGCCGTCTTGCTTAATTACGATGTTCGGGTGCTGCTTTTCGAACTCGGCGATCCGCGCTTTGTAGACTTCGTTGTCCACGTTCGGGGAAGTCCAAGGATGCATCATGTTTAAGGTAATCGTCTCCGCTTCGCCTGCGCCGCCGGAGTTGTTGTTGCCGCCCGACGCGTTTTCGTTACCGCATGCCGCCGTGAACAGTGCCAGCACCGCAACCAAACCGAGCAGTACCGCTTTTTTGCCTCTGTGTTTTTTGCCCATAGTCAACCCTCTTCTCTTGTTTTTTGGATCCAGTCCTTAAACATAACAGGAAATGATCACTTTCGTTTCCTTTCCTGTTATATTACCTATTATAAAAGCTGCATCGATTCGACTATATCCTATAAATCTTCGATTATATCCGAAATATCTAGCTGGTTTTGATGTTTTTTATGCCGCTTTCAGAAAACAATGTTATATAACATAACATTTATAAATTCTTTTCACTAACCGGTGCTTTTTCCCTTTTCAACCTCTTTCAGTAAGCGGTTGCAAAAATCGCTCTTGGAATAACCGCTTGATGCGGTCATTCCAATGGAAGCATTAGCAGTTAGGCCTGTGGATCATTCAGGATATAATCGACGAGTTCCTCGACCGGCACAGTCGCCAGCGCGATCGCCGTATCGGTCACCCCGTAGTAAATGTAAAGCAGTCCGTCTTTAACGACGTTCCCTGTCGGGAAAACCACGTTTGGAATCTGATACCCGAATTTTTCGTAATACGTTTCCGGTTCCATGATGAAGTTTTGGGTGCGGGCGATGACCTTCTCCGGGTTCTCCAGATCCAGCAGCATGGCGCCGACGCGGTAGACCACCTCGTCGTCCACACCGTGATACAACACGAGCCACCCGCGATCCGTCCGTACCGGTGGTGTCGAACCGCCGATTTTACGCGACTCCCACGCCATGTTTTCCGCTTTCGCCAGCAGCTTCGGCTCCTCCCAGTGGATCAGATCCTCCGAATAGGTGATCCACATCGCTGCTTTTTCCGTCCCGTACGCTTCGCCCACATATTCCTCCGGCCGGCGTAACAACACGAACTTGCCGTTAATTTTCTCCGGAAACAGGATGTTATCCCGATCGTTGATCTCCAGCGGGGTCGTGTCGGCCACGAACTCCCAATCGATCAGGTTCTTAGAGGCGAGGATCGACGAACGCGTCAGCCAATGGCCTTCCTGTTCGCCCCAACCGTCCGGGTACTCGGGGATCGAACGCTCCGGGACCCCTCGGCCTGTCGGGTAATAGCTCATCGCACACGGACGAAGCGCATAATTCAGGTAAAACGTATCGTCAATTTTCACGATCCGTGGATCTTGCACGCTGCCATACGGGAAGCCGAGCATGTCCGGCGTAACGATCGGCTCGTCCTTCACATGGGTGAAATGCACGCCGTCTTCGCTTTCCAGAAGGCCCAGGTAGTTTTTGCACGGCGTCAGCGATCCTGCCGTCCGTTCAATCATATAGAACTTACCGTTATCCATGATCACCGCCGGATTGAATACGGTTACTTTTCTCCATTCGAAACCTCCCGGTACCACGATCGGATTTTCCGGATGCCTCGTTATCTTCATCTGTGCTCCTCCTCATGAAACCCTTTGTAAGTGCTTTAATGCTATTATAGCTTTGGCTATCCGGCGGAAATATCCCATAAACTTTCGAAAACATCTGAATAATTCGGATCGTTTGGTGCGAACCGGATCCGATAGGACCCAGGGCCGAATTAAGGAAAAAGACACCCTGCTGAACCGATCGAAGCTTCCTTTGTACTCGGTATTTCGCATATATTTAGTCGCTAACGCCACAAAGTTCGGATTCTATTCGAAATATCATCTATAATCGCGACTTTTCACTCACCGGGACTTCAATCTGTATGAAATTTCACATATATTCCGCGAAAATCACCGGGCACGGCGAATTATACTCGGTTTTTCGCATAAAAACCCCAGATCATTGCGCAATCAGGGCAACGATCTGGGGCCTAGAGTTCATTCGACCAGCCGCGTTACGCGTCATAATCGACGATGTAAGCCTGCTGCTCCGTATTGTAGTAGCCGACGCTGTATTCGGCCAAGCTTCCCTGAACATCCCGCGAATAGCGCGACCGCTTCAATACGGGCACCCCGTCGGTTAACCGCAGGAACCGCTTCGCCTCGCCCGGCGGAAGGGTCACCGCAAATTCGTCCCGGAGCTTGTCCAGCGACACGCCCCACTCCTCCAGAACTTCGTAAAGCGAATGATCGCGGAAATCGTCGAGATCCGGTTCTTTCCGAGGAGTCTTCACGTAATGCTCGTAAAAAATATAAGGCTGGCCATCGAGATAATACGCGCGTTCCAGCTTCAAGCAACGCTCCCCGAACATCCCGTGGAGCTCAGAGCCCGCGTCGTTCCGCACCGTTTCAACACGGAGCCACTCCTTGCGGATTTGATGGTTCTCCTCCACCAGAATCTCCGTGAAGTGCTTCCACTTGGACCACTTGGAGGCCGCCTTATTGCGGATCACTTTGGTGCCTTTGCCGCTGCCCTTCTCCAGGTAACCTTCCTGGACGAGCTCCTGAATCGCGCCGCGGACGGTAATTTTACTGACGGCGAATTCCTGCTCCAGTTGAGGCTCGGAAGGGATATTCGATCCGAGCGGGTAAACGCCATATAAGATGCGATCCTTCAGGATATTTTTGATTTGCAAATATAACGGTCGATCTTTACGGGACAAATTCATGGCCCTCTTCCTACCTTTCCACATCACCGGCGGCGGATTGCTCCATCGCCCGGAGGATCTCCGCCTCCGTCGCCATCGGGGTATCGCCCGGCACGGTATGCGCCAGCATGCCCGCCGCCGCCGCGAACCGGACGGTTCGCTCCGGGGCGAAGCCCTCTAGCTCGCCGTGGATAATCCCGCTCGCAAAAGCGTCTCCCGCCCCTATTCTATCATAGACGGAAAAGGTCAGCCGATCAGAGTAAACGAGCCGCTCCCCCTTGTAGAGAAATCCGCGCAGCGAATGGGAATTATCGCCGTGGATCTGGCGATGCGTTCCGGCAATCGCGGAAATGCCGTAGCTTTCCGCCACGACCGGAATCAGCTCTGCCAGTTGATCCTCCCGTTCCTGCAGGGCCGTGATCATCCCCAGGGTAAGCATCGCGTCCTGTTCGTTCATCATCACGACGTCTGCTAGCCGCAGCATCGTTTCGTAATGCGGTTTAGCTTTGGCATACCCGCCTTCCCCCCAAAGGGACGGGCGGTAATTGCAGTCGAAAATCACCTTGCCCCCCTGCCGCTTGACCGCTTCGGCGAACGATTTCATGTGCGCCCGCACGCCGTCGTTCATCGCCAGCGTAATCCCGCAGAAATGGACCGCATCGATCCCGGCGGCGATTTCCGCGAAATCGTAGGTTCCTTCAGGCGCGGTGTTAAAGCTGCTGTCCAACCGGTTCGAGTATGTCACGCGACTAGGCCGCACGCCAAAGCCGTTCTCCAAGAAGTACATGCCAACGTACTTGCCTCCTCGCAGGACGCGCGAGGTATCGATACCCAGTTTGCGCAGGTAGGCGGAAGCGGCGCCTCCAAGCGGATTGTCCGGCAACCGCGTAACCAGCGAACCGGCTTGCCCGTAACGGGACAAGGCCGATGCGACGTTGACGCCGGTGCCCGAAAAGGAATATTTCAACGTATCGCCCTGCGCCAACGTTTCGTAACCCGGCACCTGCAGGCGCATCATGACTTCGCCGAAGGCTGCTATGCGTTTAGGCATAAGCATCCGCCAGCTTTTTCATGACTTTGGTCAGCAGCAGCACATCTTCGGTGCGGGTGTTGCCGGTCGCTTTGTCGATGATGGACGTATACACATGCGGAATTACCTGCGGAACGCCGGCTTCCAAGGCAATGCGCAGGATTGCTTCGAAATTGTCCAGGTCAATGCCGCCTGTCGGTTCCAGTGCAAAATCCGCCTTGGCACAGGCGGCCGCCACGGCGCGAAGCTCCTCTTCACGACTGAGCCCCTGCATCGGGAAGTATTTGAGCGCATTGCCGCCCATATCGCGCACCAGGGCGATCGCCGCTTCGACCGGAACGATCGCCTGGTTCTCCTGGGCGGCGCTGATTGGGCCAGTGGAAATGTTCACGTAACCCGTTTGCCCCGTCGGTGAAACTAAGCTATTAATCCAGCTGTCTTGCGTGCCGAGGTTTGCCCGGGTCGCCCCAACGGCCGGGAACACCTGGTTGATGTGGCTGCCGGGATAATGCTTGGCGATTTCCGCAACGACCGCCGCCTGGCGGTTATCGCCGGCGCCCAGGCCGATCGACACTGCATCGTCGATCTCCCGGCCGTACGCTTTCATCGCCGTGACGGCTTCCTGGACAGTGGAGTAGTCTTTAGATAATACCCCGACGAGAACGTAGCCCTCTGCGGCTTCAAACACTTCCTTGGCGTTCGGAATGTCTTTGGCCAATACATTGAGAGCTACCCGTTTTTTATAAAATCGTTTTGCAATCTGCGACATCTTAACGTCCTCCTGCCAATTCGCGTATTTTTTCGGCAATCATCTGGATATCGTCCCCCATCAGCGGGCGCGGATCGATATCGAAAAACCCTTGTCTGACGCCGTAATCCCGGGTATAAATCGCAATATCTCCGGTTTGCAGCGCATGAACCATTTCCTTCGCGTTAATGCCGGCCTGCTGCGGATCAACCTGCACCCGTGCCCGGTAAATCGCCCGTCCGGCTTCGTCCTGCACGATCGAAACCCGGATTCCCGGGAGATCGCTAAGCGGCATTAGCGTCTGCAAAGCCGCCTTTTCCCGCTCGCTGTGGTCAGGCTTGACGGCGTACTCATCCAGGGCCTGCAGCAGGCCGAAGGATGTTTCCTTGCCGACCTTCATGCTCCGTCCAATGCCGTGCAACTGCACCTTCACCCATTCGATATAGGTACGTTTCCCGGCGACGATTCCGGAGGTCGGGCCTTCGATCGCCTTGGATCCGCTATAAATCGCCAAATCGGAGAACTTCACGTACTTTTGCAGATCCTCTTCCGCGGCCGCGTCCACGATCATCGGCACGTGGTTCCGTTTCGCCACCTCCCACGCTTCTTCGACGGAGATCATGTTCTTCTGCACCGCATGATGCGATTTCACGTAGAGGATCGCCGCCGTTTTCTCGCCGATCGCGTCTTCGAAATGTTCCGCCCGTCCTTCGTTGGCATAGCCCACTTCCACCAATTTGCCGCCTCCGAGGTAAACCATCGTTTCCACCGGAGCGCCGTATTGCACGTTGTGGCCCTTCAGGATAAGGATTTCGTTACGGGCAATCTCGTCCTGATGCAAACGCAAGCTCTTGCGCCGGTCGCCTTGTGTCACGATCGCCGCTACCGACAAGGCGATGCCGCTTGACGCCGAGTTCACGATCACTGCCGCCTCCGAACCGACGTGCTTGGCGACATAGTCCCCCGCCTTATCGACCAGATCGGCGATTTCGACGTAGCTCTGGCCACCCCGCTTCATCGCCTCCATCACGGTATCGCTCGGCGCGGATACGCCGAGGATGCTCATCCGCCCGCTGGCGTTGATGACGCGCTTAAGCCCGTACTTCGCATTCAATGAACTTTCCATGGATGATCACTCCTTTTGCTTCAATATGGCGGTTCGAGACACGCCGTTCTCCTTCCGAATCGATCAGCGCCGCAGGTGTTTCCTTGACGGCAAACAAGGTTAAATTGGCCGGGTCCCCGACCTGAATGCGGCCGAGCTCCGGCCTTCCCAGCCACTGCGCGGCGCGAGAGGTCACCGCCGAGATGACTTCTTCAAGCGAATAACCGAGATAAAGGAATTTGCTTAGCACGTTCGCCATGCTGTACACCGGACCGTTCAGCCGGTTGCCCCGGTAGATGTCGGTACTGATCGTATCCGGATTGATGCCGTTCCGTTTTGCCGCCTCGGCGACCCGGAAGGAGAAGCTCGCCGTGCCGTGGCCCACGTCGAGATGCACGCCCCGGCCGATAGCTTCAATCAAAATCGGGAGCGGTTCGCCCGATGCATCGAACAGATTGTTCGCTTTGCCGTTGAGATAATGGGTAATGATATCTTTTCGCTGCAGCAGCGGAATCACCTCCCGGATATCGGGCGGCGCCGAACCGATATGCACCATCAGCGGCAGTCCCGTCTCGAGCGACAGCTCGCGCGCGATGCGCAGCGGCTCCACGCCGTTCTCCCGGACCACGCTTTGACTGATCCTCGCTTTCAGGCCGACGATGGAGTCGCTGTAATCCGAGATCGCTTCTTTGACCCGATCGCGGTCGATCCAGGCCAATTCGGACAGTTCGTCGACGCGTTTCAACCCGATCCGCGAGATGTTCAAGAACGCCAGCAGGTTGGTTGCTGACGCTTTGCCGTTCGCCACCAGATCGCCGATCCGGTCCGCGCCGCAGCTGCCGGCGTCCACGATCGTCGTGACACCCTGCTTCACGCCGATCTCATCGATTTCGTCGCCGTACGGGTCGAATTCCGGAAAAGCGTGGACATGCATATCGATCCAGCCGCTGGATACGTAAAGGGAGGATGCATCCCATTCTTGATCGCCGCGAGCCTGGCCGGCTCCGGTCATCTCGGCGATTTTTCCGTCCTCGATCACGATGTCGATCTCTTCCCCGTTCACTCGCTTCAGATGATGGAGAACCACTTTTTCCTTCACTTTGCTCGCCTCTTTTTATAGATCGTTGTCATGCTTACGATTGGGTTTAGCATAACACGGAAAATTCCTCTTGAGAATATAACGTTATAATGTTTGTTTGCGAAGCGCGTCGAATCCTTCGATCGTCAGCTCGAAACCCACCTCAAACATGCGTCTCCACGGAAAATGCAGCCCGCTTAGCCGAATCAGGCCTTCCTTCTCCTTAATTCCCGCAAAATAGTGCGCCGCCGCCTGGTTCATTTTGTCCGCTAGAATCGCCTCAGCCTGCTCCAAGCAATGCGCCAGCACATAGTAGCTCGCGTTCAGCCGGGGAAGATCGTTCGCCAGCATGTCTTGCCGCACCAGCGATTGATACAGGAAGTCTTCCGCCAGACGGTGGTAATAAAAGACGCGGCTCGCCTCATATGCCTTTGCCAATTCGCCTTGCGCCCATCGATTGGCGTAGTACGAAGCGATCACCAGGTGGGCAACCACCGTCCCCAGCGTGTTCCCGGAGGTATTCCAGCCGGCGTAGGCCGTTAATTGATCCAACAGCCCTTGCTGCTGCAGCAGGTTCATCAGCACCGGATCGCCGCCGTTGCAGGTCGCCACGTCCCCCAGTGCAACCATCTTCCCTTTACGCAAGTAGGCCCCCATTGCTTCGGCAAACTCCCGGTAATGGATTTCCGAAAAGTAGGTGCGATGCCGTTCCTGGAACGGGATTTGCTCGGCCATCCCCGCCTGGTCGACCGCCGGCGAGTGGACGAGGAGCACTAAATCCGTCTCTGCGGAATGGTCGGCTAGGACCGCTCCCGACGCCGTAATATGCGATTTGACGCTTTCGTTTAGGCTGCGATCTTCGTATTTCGGTTTGATCCGCGGACCCTGGGTTGAAGAATAACGCACAAAAATCTCCGGCTTGTACTGTTTCAATTCCCCAAAAATGCGGGCAAACATTGTGCAGCCTACCTCGTCTGCCCCGGGGTAGATCAAGACCTTATCCAGCACGTTCAACGCTTCCACGCGGCAAACCATCATTTGCTGTTCCGCCCGGGAGAAGCCGTATTGGGAATTGTCGTCCAACGGGACAACCAGATGGTCGATCACGCCTTCGCGGACCAGGGTCAATGCGTGCTGGTTTACTTGTTGGTTGACGGCACGCCGCTCCAAAAAATCGCCTAAATCGGCCTTCGGGATGAACCGCGTGACCTCTTCCAGTTCTCGTTGTTCCGCCGGGGTCAATACCTCCTGCTCCGCTTTGTCCGTCAGGTAACTGTATTTGAAAATTTGCCCGCCGTGAAATTTGTAATAATCCGGCTCTTCTTCGTCTTTGTTATTGTTTGGCACGCGCATAATTAAGTTAAAGGCGTGAATCTTGATGCCGGGGTAATGCCGTTTGACCTCCCCTAATACCGCCAACCGCCGCAAGCACTCCTCCAGAGATAAATGATGCAGCCGGGATGGCACGATCCCCCCGTAAACGAGCAGATCGATCGATACGAGCACATAATCCGCTCCTTCCGCGGCCTCGATCATCCATTCCCGAATCGCATTCGTATCTGCCGGGCGTTTCTTGTCCCCGAGCATCGAACGGTCCGGAACAACGAGCGTTACGTCCGTCATCCGCGCCAGCTGCCTGGGAAACCCCTCGTTGCACGGCCTTTCGTCCAGCGGCACATAAACCACTTTAGCCATATTGCCACTCCTTCCCGTTAGCCTGATTCCCATCGAAAAACAGCGTATAGCTCATCGTACGCCTAATGTAATCTTAGCTTTCCGGGAGTCCGGGAAATATCCCACGGATTTACGATAATATCCGAAAAATGCAAAAAGGGCCGTTCGCCAAGGCGAAACGGCCCAAAACAAGGGAAGGCTCAGGAGGCATGATGCCGTCCTTTTGCCACAGGAATACAAGCCAAAATATTCTCCATTCGAAAAGCCCGAGGCGCGTTAGAAGCCAGGCAGGTTGCCCGAACTATACCCTCACGCACATCGTGCACCTCGATCCGCCGCTGGGTGATCTTGCCCTCGCGGTCGACGTAGATGATTTCTACCGTCCGGCCGATGTATTTTTCCACCCGAATCATCTCCAAATAAGAACGTTTGTTTGTATTATATGCAAACATATGTTCTTTATTCAACTGGAAAATGAAACAGGCGGGTATTGTATTAAGGCAACAGACGTTACCTCACTTCTCCTTCGTCTTCCCTTGACGATTGTTCCCAAGCTCGAACAGTCCGGTGGCTGACAAACCGGCTAAACCGCCCGCCCACAGCCGCAACACTAATTCCATTTCCGTAAAAGGGTAAGCCGCGGCTCCGACCAATACGCCGATGACGACCCCGATGAAAGGGATCAGGTTTTTCGGCAGGTTGATGGTCGTTTTGACGAGTTGGACCAAAGCTAAGACGAATACGGACAAAACCGAGGCAAAGGCCAACACATTGGTTAAAATCTCGTTTTGCATGACTTCCCTCCTTGTTATTGTTCCGGGATGCCCGCGGCCCGGCGCAGATAATTCGCCAGGTTGTTAAAATGCTTCGCCCGTGCCGAATTCCCTTCGTCCCGCGCCTTAAACCAAGCCGGCGACAGCCATCGGAAAATGATCTCCTGGGCATTGCTTTTCGGCAGCGGGATCAGCGGACCGGGTGAGGATGAGGAGGCCAGCGGAATCCCCGAAGCCACCCGAAGATTGTTTGCCAGATTGTGAAAATGCGTCATTCCGACCTGGTCGCCCTTGGCTTGCGAGGCGAACCAAGCCGGAGAGACATAGTTGTCGATCAAGGACTGCGCGATGGTTGCGGGCAGCGGCGCAAATGACGTACTCGAATTTGGAGTTGGCCTAGGCGTTCGCATCACGTTGAGTTCGGTCGAGATATCGTCCAGTAACTGGTTCAGCGTTTTCCTGCCCGTGGCCAGAGCCTCATCAGGATCCTGTCTGCGCGCCGGATCCAATTGCCGGTGGGACGGGATAAAGACATAAGGATTTTTGTTCCATATGCTGCAGCAATAGGCCATATACCAAACATACCGCTTGTACGCTTCCGTAAAGTTTATGCGCCCGCCGTAGCAAAATTCCACCCCGATCGCCGCATCGTTGGCATCATAGCCAAACAAATCATTGTCGGTCGTGACGTCGTACAGCACGTGCCAGGCTTTTTCCGCCGGTTCGGGACCGGTGCCGGTCGGTATGATTTCAAGAATCTTCGTATCGTCGATAAATACATGGGCCGAGGCGGAGCGATTCGTTTGCGAGTTAAAATAGGCATAGTGATTGTCCGCCGTTGCTCCCGGATTTCCCGAGTCATGGGCCACAAAAAACTCCGGCGTTCCGGTCGATAACCTCGTCCCAGGCCTTACGTTCGGCCGGATCGCGACGTACCGCCTTTCAATTCGGTATTTTTGTGTATCCATAAGCGTTTTCACCCCTTCCATTCATACTATTCCGTACGGGTGCCGGTTCGCCTGTGCGCTTGTTTGTCCGATTCCAGGAGACAGGAGAATAAAAGAAAAGAGCCTGCGATAGATAGCAGACTCCTGGTATAATTTGTTTACTTACCTGAATAAACGAAAATAACCCGCCCAGGTTAGCGCCAAGGTGCGGGTTATTCTCTACAGTCTTATCTTGGAGGTTTCCCACCCAAGTGTTGTACCGGGGAGGCTGTGGCGCAGCCTCCTTGTTTCTATTGTTATCTTAGCATACTCTGCCATATACCTCAATCATTCACAGGGCGTTTATTCCTCCAGCCGATCGATCCGCTTATGGGCTTGTTTAGCCGATTCCTCGACGCGCGTCAGTCGCTCGGAGAACGCTTCAAATCGCTGGCCTTGCAGCTTTTGTTCGATTTTCATGTCATCAACGCCCCGCTTGATGTATTCTACATCCGCCCGCTGCACGGCCTCCGCCTCGGCCGACTCCTCTGCCTCCCGTTTCGCCGCCTTCGCGCGCCCCGCCCACCCCAACGCAACCCCGCTCACCGCCGCCAGCACGGAGGTCACCGCAGTGATTATCGTAATGTCCATAATTACACCTTCTTTCGGGGAAAATGAAGAGCCCTCGGGGGACCGAGGGCATAAAAAATACGCCTTGCGGCGCTTTGTGGCAGGCTTATTCATCAATCAAAAACCCGAGCCCACTATCTGTCAGAATTTTTATTACTTCTGGTTGCAGCGTCACTGGGACTTCGTTGTACTTGGTTTTACCCAAAATGACCCGTTGCGCGAAAAACATAGCTACCACGACCTCACCTCCCTTCATGTGGGATAAAGGTGAATCTATTGATACACTTGAGTTGCGATTTCTGCTATAACGTCCTCGATAAAGTCCGCCCGATCGGAGAGCGCCTTGTTCTGAGCTTTAAGCAGCTGATTTTCTTCTACAAGCGCGGCGATCTTTTCCTCCGGCGTCTTCTCCGTCGGTTTGATCGTCACTACTTTGCCCGTAACCTCGTCCTTAAACCGCATTACGCAACCCCTCCTAGAATCCGGGTAATTTTTAAGTCTGTGGCCGTGTCTGCCCTTGTCATGACTAATTTACATTCCGCCGGGCCTGATTCATCCAGCGCGATTGTATATTGATCTTCTCCGGCTGTCGAAGTCTTGTCCATCGTCTCCCCATTAATGCGGGCGGCAAGGCTTACGCCTTCGTCACGCTGTACCCACAGAACTACCTCGTCGGTGTCTTTCAGCTTAAATCGGACGTCGCTTTCCGTTAGGGGAGTTTCGTATTCCGTCGTTTTCGTCCACGCCCCGGAAAAATACACTCCGTTAGTATCGTAATAAGCTAATGGAGGTAACTCCCATGTCATTGTAAAGTCTACTTGGGTAACAGGCACTGACTTCGACGCGGTAGTTGCTTGAGAAATTATCTGCTCACTGTTCCAGCCGACTCCGGGCGTGTGTGCCCTCATTCTAATGTCTGTTGACGCGTCGTTTACATCATTTCCAGAATAAAATAGATACGTCTTTCCGGTTTTATCCATGGATAGAGATGGGTTCATTCTGGAATATGTGTTCCCGGTTGTCATTTGCGCTGTAGTCCATGACGCTCCGCCATTAGTGGACGTGGCAATCCAAATATTCCACGCCGATAGTTCGCTTGTATTTCTCCCTTGCCATGCTACGGTTATTTGTCCGTTAGCTAGCCCGTTTATGCTCTGGGGGATGAATACGGCGCATGTATATGCTTGGTCCTGTCCTGCGCCCGGTGTGGGGCTATATACCGTCATGTTTCCCCATCCGCTATTCATGGCCACACCTGATTGGGAAGTACCTGAAAACGCCTTGCTTATTGCGATAACGAAATATTGAGTTGAACTTGTCGTAGCCGTTGCCAGAATAACAGCGGTACCGTCTTGTCTAAGTACAACCGAGGGATACCTCGCCGATAAGTAAGCCCCAACCATTGTTGTTGCGTTCTCCACGGCACTCCACGAAATGTTATTGCTTGTGTCAATGGTGCCCTTTACATACCTAATATTCGCCTGTCCACCACTTGTACTAACGAAATCGTAGGCCGCATGTAGTTCTGTACCCGCGCTATTTATAGCTAAACTTACATATCCGGCTTGGACTAAAGACGAATCAAGTGCGGCCTGTGTGAAGCCTCCATCAACTACATTGAAACGGAACCACGAAAGCTGGCTTGTATTATACGAAACAATCCCAAATAGATAGTTCCCTTTTGCGACGACGGAGTATGAGCTGACAGAAGGGAAACTATAACTGTTTTCCATGCTCCATGTTTTCCCTTCGTCTGTTGACTTGTAGAATCTAAGTCCGTTACTGCCGTATCTTGTCGTCAATACAAGCCAGCCATTCGGGAGACGAACAAGGGACTTATTTCCAGTTTCTAGGTAGTTTAACCTATCCGCTACAACTGTATCATTGTTTTCAAAACTATGTTCTCCAACAACCCTAAAGCTTCCAAACTTCAACGCCTTATTAACAGCATCCACAACGGCTGTAGTACGGGCGATAACGGCCCCAGTTTTGTAGTGCTTGGTGAGTGGATTAAAAGTCAATTTCGTCGCCGCCCCTATTTCTTTCCAAGAACCATAGAACGAAACCGCGTCCCCGTCAGCAAGCCCAATTGTGCGATAAATGAACGGGGGAACAACAAACTCCATTGAAATATCGTTTAAAGTTTGTGGATAATAGTGCTGTGCGGTGCCAGTTACTGGCACATAGTAGCTTTCAACAACTGTAGTCTCCGCTCCCCATGACCCCCCTGCGTTTTTTACCATGCAAATGTCATATGAATTGTCCGAACCTGCCTCTCCGATGCTCCGGGAGAGAACATAAATAACGCCGTTCTTGTCTGCAGTAATGCTCGGGTATGTTTTTGGTTTAGAGCTGACCGGGGATATTCTTTCCGGCGTTGACCATGTATTTCCTCCGTCGTCGGAGTAGGAAACGAATATGGATCCAGTTGTTATCGTTGCAGTTGTCCCCCACCAAGTACACCATATCCGGCCGTTTGAAAGACCGTTTACGCTACTAGGAACAAAAACAACGGACGGAGCATATTGCATATAGGTAGTTGACCCCGTATTATAAGGCGCGCTTTTACCGGTCCAACCTCCCCCGCTTTTTATGAAGGCAAAAATGCCCTTTACTGCCGAACTCCCGGAACCGGAATAAACTATCACCGGGCTTCCATTTGCATTTAACGCAATGCACGGTGCTATATTATCGACGTTTGTCGCATTACTTGTCGTTACCGTCTCCACGGTTCCCGCTGTAAGCGTCCCGGCGCTTACGTTTACAGGGCATTTCATGTACTTGATGTTATCGCTGTTTGATGCCGACGCCGTTTTTCCGTGCCAAGCTAAGTGTAGCGTGCTATCAGCCGGATTAAAATCGGCGCTAACAGTCGTCCCTAGAGATGTAGCGTCCCCGGTAAACTGGATTTCACCACCCTGCGCCATAGAACCGTTTTCGTCCATTATGATAACTCTTAAAGTGGTTCCATTTGCCGCGTAGAATATAACGAATCTTTCTCCTAGCGATACAAGTGTGACGTCTTGAACTGTTGCCGTAGCCCACAACGAAGCCCACGTATTGCCATCGTCTGCGGATTTTACGATATAACATCCAGTTGCGTATTTACCTGTGGAAATTAGCACCCCATTATTTAAGCGAATAAGCTTCCTGCCTCCGTCTGTGGACAAACCGCTAATTCCGGATTTCACCACCGCATTCTCCGTTGTTTTTGTAACAAAGTTCTGCGTTGTAGCGACCTCGTTTACGGTCGTACGCTCCATGTTCACATCATCGTATACCGTAACCTCCATGCCAGCCGCAAGCGTTCCGATAGTATCAACGGTAATTTCGGTTTGGCCCACTTCCAGGGCTGTAGGGCTTATAAGCTTAGTTGTATCAATCTCCATGCCAAAGCTATCTGCAAAGTTGGAACCGAACGTAAAGCCGTCTGTTACCCGCTTAGATGCCTCCAGCTGCATGTTCAGGTTTGCGACGTCGCGGCTTAACTTGAAGATACTGCCGCGAGCGTCGTCTGCAGCTGCTTTTACCGCCTTTGGTGTAGCTGCGCGATCTTCTGCATCGCTGTTTATAGCGTTGGAGAGCTGCGTAATCCCTGGCTGCTCCAGGGTCGCTACCGGAATGTCTATCTCGATTTGCTCCACCTGTTGGCGAATACTCCCCACGGCCGCATCGATCTTATCCCAGTTATCGTTGAGCATCGTTTGAACATTAAAGGTTTCGTTCCCGTCGGTCACAGGGTCTTTCTTGAGCAAATTGAGATTCGGTGTGTTAGTTGCCAACCGGATCACCTCCTGCAAATTGGTTTAATGGGATTTGTTCCAGTTCATGGAGCGTCAAAACTCCGTGAACATCACGAATCAACATGTAATTAAACTCAAACTCTACTTTCAAATGCGCCGGCTTCAACTCCTCGATGGCCGCCTTCAAATCATCCAGGTTCGGCGGAATACCCACGGTATCCACGAACTTCACCGTAAAACTCCACTCCCCCGGCTGAAAAGAAACCTCCACCCTCCCCCGGTCATACGCCTCCGCCACACTCTTTACCAACCGCCCCGAAAACTTCCCGCTGCCGCGCAGCTTAGATTCGACGACGGCACGGCGCTGATCCAGCGGCTTCCTTGAGTCGGTCGCGATGCCCAGCTCGCTCTCCCAGCGATCAAGGCCCCAAGTGGCCGTGCGCACAAAGAACTGCTGCAGCGTCTCATCCAACGCCGCGAAGAGCAGGTCCATCTCCGTCCCTTTTGCGTTCATATCCGCCTGCATGATCCGGGAAGTTTCGTAGTACCCGGGGAGGTAGGAGAACATTTCGCGCCCTCTAGGGCTGGTCAGTAAAGAAACGTTAGAGCTTGCCAGTAAAGGATCCCCCCCATTGGCAAGCAAAGTTTCACTCGTCCGCCTCAGCATCGGTTCACTCATGTACATCCACCGTCCCTAACACGGCAACCTGCCCCGTATAGATCTCCAGATTGGTATCCGCGTTGCCGTTCACCGTCAACTCGGAGTAGTCGATAATAGGCGGAATGTCCAGCAGGATCGCGGCAATCCGCGTAAACCGTACTAGCGGGTCGGCAAAAGCAAGCTGCTTCAAATACGCGCGCACACCATCCTCAATTTTCTTTTTCACCTCGGTCATGGTTACGCCGCTGGCGAGCGTCAGCTTCACGCGAATCTCGATCGGCACTTCCTCGGCAGCCATCACCGTGACGACCGGCCCCGCCGGTGCCGCGCCTTCGCCTTGTCCGTCCCGAGTCGGATCGATATAGGCCTGCGCCGCTGCAACAATCTCCCCGTTGGCCGCCCGCTTGTCGGCATCCAATAAATAGATGCCAACCGTCCCCGGACCATGCCACAACGGCTCCACCTGGGCTCCGCCCACGCCCGGCACCTCTCCGGCCCACTTCAAATATTGCGCCTTGTTCCCGCTCGTCCCCTGATTGCGCACCTGCGAGAAAAAACGCTCCAACAGCAGCTCATCCGACTCGATATCGGCACCGCCCCGCGTGGCCTCCGGGTTCGTAACGGCAGTCACGCCGCTGACCGGCGTAGCCATCACCTGAATCACGCCTGCCGGCACAACCCCCGCCCGGCCTGGAACCAGCGCCCGGATCGGGGCCGTCCCCTCGCCGCGCTCATCCAACGTCACGGCCGACGTCGTTTTGTATTCCATCGACGCCTCCGCCGAATACTCATCCGCCGGCGTCGCCACCACGGTCCCCGCAGGCACCGTCCTTCCCGGCTCCCCGGTAAACCGAACCTCGCCGGTCGCCGCCACGGCCGGCCGCCGCGTTACTCCATGCTCCGCCGCCCGGAGATCGAGATACTCCCCGTACGTCGTGCTCGCGAACCCGCGCGCCAACAGCTGCTGCGCCCAAGCCGCCGCCTCCGACAGCATGAAGGCCGCCGGCGCCTCCGCGTCCCAAATAAAAGAACCCTCGGATTTATCGATATCCGAAGGTACCCGGTCCAGCATTCGCTGCATAATCCGCGCTTCCGTCTGATCCTGCAAATAAAGCGGCAACTCCGCCATCACGTCACGCTCCCTTCCACCAGTAACTCATCCTCCCTGATGTTTTTGACCCTGCACGCAAATCGACACCCGTCCTCCCGCCAATCAAATACAAACCCGTCCACGCTCAACGTTCGCGTGTCCACCATTAGCGTTTCCGTCGCGATCCGCCGGATCTCGCTTTCCTGAACGGCCCGGCTATAGCCTTGGCCGATCAACTCCTCGAACTCCTGGCCGTACGCACGGGAGTAGATCAAGTGCCGATACCTTGGCGTGCGGATCGCTTTTTCACACCACATTTTCCAGGCAGCGATTTCATCGGCAAGGGCGATTTTTCCCGTCGGCGTCATCACGAACTCCCCGGCATCAAAATCAAACCGCCAGCTCCGGCCAAACGCGACCGTATCCCCCACCGATTCCTGCCCGTCCAGTCCCGCAGCCAGCCAAGAATCCCCTACCGCTTCCGGAAAAAGATTAGCCATTCCCGCTCACCACCCTGCACAACACGATCGCGTCATTCCCGCCGTTCAGCGGCAACGCCAGCACGCGATCTCCGGGCTGATATTTTAGGGTTAACACCGTTTCTTTGGTCTCCGAAGGCTCAAACGTAAACTCCCCTTGGCCCTCCACGTTGCCTCCGCCGCTGTCCCTCAGCCCGCGAACGCTGCCGACCAGCTTCAACTCCGGCAGCTTCAGCATCCCCGGAAACTCCGCAACCAAGTACTCTTGGATTTCATGCTTGAAACTGTCCAGCTTCAATCCCGAGCCCGTCACGGTCCCGAGCTCTGCCGTCGCACCGGTTAACGCTTCGGCCGCTTTTTTTGCAGCATTTTCCCGAAGCGAAACGGCCAACGCCGAATAAGGATCAATGGTCAAGATAATACCTCCTCTTTACGTCGTCCAACGTCGCGAGCTCCAGCGTCATATGTCCGAGATCTCCCAACTCATGCGATACGGAAGTCACGATCAGGTTCAGCCCGTTAAAATGGACCTTATCCCCCGCTCGAATCGTGTTCAGATCCACGCAAGTCACGGTGTAACTCTGGCCTTGGCCTGTCAGCATCGATTCCGCGAATTTCTTGGCAGCACCGGCGGTTTTGACGTTTTCGTCCTGCAAGATCCGTTGAAGCACGCCATACTTGGCGGTCTCCCCGCTCGCCACGGCCAGCACTTTGGAAGGAGCGCTATCCCCCTTGTCCTCGGTCCCGATGACCTTAACTCGCGTCACTGTACCCTCCAGCGTACGGTTTTGCGTTGCTTCTTCCAACTGCTCCAGCTTCCAGACCACGTTATTGCTGCCGATTTTGAACAAGGTGAGTCCAGCAGGCGTCATCCGTGGGACGTACATGTCCCCACCGGCTTTCACCGTCTCCTTGAGATCGGACATCATCATGTTGTAGAGCGTTTGCGGTCGATAGACAGCTTTTTTCAGCTTGGTTTTCGTATCCGGTACCTTATCAAGCGGAATACCCCAGTCCGCCGCGTATTTCCTTAGCCGCTGGGCAGCTGTTCCCCCTGCCGGAAACAGATACTCATCCTCCGATTTCGCCAAATAAATCGTCCGGTCATACACCGTCACTGTCATGTGCTTCGTCTGCTTCAGCGTACTGGAGCAATCCCACACCACGCCGGGATGCAGCAACGGAATCATCTTACCCCCAGCGGCAATGCCGCTGCCCATACCGTCATACGGCACGCCGCTGATCCGGATCTCCTGTCCCGGTTCAATCCCCGGAAAAGAATCCGGAAGCTTCAGTCCGATCACGCCTTGATAAGAAATTTGATCGAGAGAATCCTTTAACGAAATACTCTCAACCAATTCCCGCAAGTAGTATTTGTTTTGCAGCACCACTTCGTAACTCACTGCGGCATCACCAGCTTTTGACCAGGCTTGATTCGGTTCGGGTCTTTACCGATCGTTTTTTGGTTGGTGCTGTAGATCTGCTGCCATTTCGAGCTGTCGCCAAGCTCCAGCTTCGCGATTTTGGACAATGTGTCGCCGGATTTGACGACGTAGGTTTTCGCCGGTTTCTTCGTGTCCGGCCGGGCGGATTTGGCAGTTGAAGCTCCCCCACCGGTAGCCGCATTGGTGTGCACCTTCATCTCCCGCCAAGTCCGGGCAGTCAGGTCGAAGTACACGTCCCCCGGTTCCCCGCCTCGAAACGTGCTGTTGTGTGTTGCAATCGTGACAAGCACGTTTACGGCCGTATCGGTAATGATCAATCGCACCGGCGACTTGCTGTTCATCATGGTCGTAAGCCGGTTCATCGCCTCCTGCGGATCGGGGAGCGCTTGATAGTTGCAATAACCCGGATCATATACCGCCGGAAAAAAAGAAGAGAAGGCGATTTCCTTCACCTTCTCTCCAGCCGGAAAGTCATATTCCCCCAGCGATACGATATTCACCGTCTCCAAGCCTTTGCCGCGGGAGATCGTGATCTCCTCCGGATTGACGGGAAACACGAAATTTTGACCCGCACCGTCGATCAAGTGAATCTCCATAGAGTCCTCCTCCCCTCCGCTATTTCAGATTTTGCATGGCGAATCGTACTTCGTTGGCGATTTTCCAGCCGGCGGCCTTAGCAAGTTCATCGTAATTAATCTCGTCCTTGTTCACGGTAAGGCTTAGCGCACCTTGGGATAAGGAAACGTTGACCTGAGGAGAAACTGAAGATTTATTCTGCGCATCGTCCTTCGGACGGTTTACATTCCCCGCGTATGGATTTATTCCAGCCAAGCTCGGAGCCAACTGCGGAACCGAAGATAAGCCCAGAGTGTTCCCCATTGGCAAAGGTGACGACTTCGGAGTTACTTTCTTGTCGGCTTTCTCTTTTTTCTTAGAAAAAAGGTTATACATAAATCCACCCAATTTATCTCCAATAAAGTCACCGCCCATCGCGCCTAACGTTGCTCCGATCGCTGTACCCGCTCCGGGAATGATCGAACCGACGGCTCCACCAACAAAACCGCCGATCGAAGAAGCCACCGCGGAGGTGGTCGCTTTCACGCGATCCTTATTATTTTTAGCCGATGCAATCGCAGTTGCGTCCGACAGTAATCCTAACGGTCCCGGAAGCTTAATGCCCTTGCCAATCTTCCCGATCAGTCCACCGGCTTTGCCTAATAAATTCGCTCCGAGCTTATCAACCGTGCCTGCCCCCTTGGTGATCAACTCCGGTACACCACCGCCGCCTAGCATATCTATTCCTGTATTCAGGAGCAATCCCACACCGATTTTTTTTAATGAACCTTTGATGGCGCGGCCAGAACTTGGTTTAGGCAAATCAACACGAGGGAGCGCTGTATTCTTGGGTAAATTGAGTGTACCGCGTCTATTGGGTCTAGATCCCCTAGCAGCACGCCCCTTTCCTTTCCTCCCGGATCCGGTTCCACCAATATATCCGCCGCCTGAACCACAGTTACAATTGCAGGTAACTTCGCATTTACACTCGACTTTCTTGTCCTTTTCAATCGAGAATAATTTATCAACCAGTTCCTTAGTACCTTCTTTAGCGTAATCCTTTGACACATCCTTTCGGACGTTTTTCGTGAATCCGAAAAAGGACTCGGCCGTTTTCTCCAAAGGTCCTTTTTTCTTAGGCTGCGTGGACAAGGGATTATCGGTCTTAGCCAATCCTTTACTTTCAGGTGCGAGTAGAGAACTAGCTACCTTCCCCGTAAAACCCAGCGCTTCTCCAATCGCCGAGGATATTCGCTTGAGCGTGCTTTTCCCCTCGGAGCTGACCCATCCGGCAAAAGAGTCGCCGACCACAGCCTCCCAATCTACACCCGCAGCAGTAAGTTGCCATGGGGCCGCGGCAAGCGCAGCGAGGGAATCTTGAAGCTTCAGTGCAGTAGCCGAGACACGATCGCTCAGTTGCACCACAGGCTTCGCTGTCGTTCGTTGCAGACGAGTTAGCGCTTCCTCCGCCTTTCGGGCGCCGGTCGTCAAGCGGTCGTCCAGGGCGAGGATAGGCTTGATGCGGGTTTTCCCCAGCAGCGCCACACGGCGTTGAGTTTGTTGCAGCAGCTTGTCCAGACTGCGAAGCTTTTTCGCTGTTCGATCAACGTCACGGTCGTCGGTCTCGATATCAAGGATGTCATTGTCATCTCTAGCCATAGTCGTCGTACCTCCTTTCTCTCTGTTTCGAGCGAGCTATAATCCTATCCCGAAAAAAAACAGGATTTCCTACCGTCCAGGTCATCGCCCCTACGCCTATCATGACGGCAGAATAACGGTACTTTTTACAGTTAATCTCTCAACCCGCCAAACGGGTGGAACACCTCACAACATCTCCAACTCCCGTTCCGAAAAAGCCCGCAGCAACAGGCGTTCTCCCTTCGGGAGCGACCAGTATTCCCCGGGGCGAAGATGATGCCGCGTCCACATATGGAACAACAGCGTCGTCATGCCGCCGGAGCTGATTAGTTTTTTACGTCTTCGATGTCGACGCCGAACCCGGAAATCTCCAGCACTTTATCACCAACGGCGTCGAGCTCCCCGGCCAGCAGCAGACGGCGGACGGCCTCTTCACCGCCGGACAGCTTCAACCGGCTGGTCAACCGCTCGTCGCCCCAGCCGCTTAGTTTCACGCTTTGCGTCTCCGCGCCGTGATCACCGCCTTCGGCTTTTTTCACCACTTCCAGCATCGAAGTAGCTTCCTTGATCAACGCCGCATTAAACAGCTCGCTGTCGATTTTCTCGCTCACCTGACCTTTGGTCGTCTTGCGCACGGTGCAGCGTTCGCGGATCGCGTCCACTTTGCTGGACGTCAACCCGCGCAGCGTCACTCGCAGTCCCAAGCGTCCGATAAATACGGCTTCCTCCGGCAAATTTGCCACCGTTTCGAAAAGCCCGTCCAAAATTTCCTGTTCACGAGCCGGATCTATGGATGTATATTCACTCATACTAGTTACCTCCTCCTTATAACGATTTTGTTCGAGCAATAGCGGTACAAAAGGGCGTTATTCCGTCTCAAATCAGGCGTTCTACCACAGCTATAAAAGAAAAATAGAGCCAAAAATGTCCGCTATTTCATTCACTAAGCGCAAATAAACGGAAATAACGCCCAATATGTCCGCTAAATGAAAGTAGACCCGGTCAGGAGCGGGACGTCACCCTAAACGTAGCTACGCTGCCCCCGCCGTAGGGCCACTTTCACTCATGAGGCCACAATTGGATCCAGCAGCTCGTACGATTCGAACGTAAACGGCGTTTCCTCCGTCACCTCTTCGCCGGCGGTCCAGTTGGCCAGCACGATTTTGTCGACCATGCAGTTGTTCAACTGGATTCGTTCGAAACCGTATGCTTCCGGATCGTCAAGTTTATGAATGATCGAAAATTTCTGAAAGCCACGCGCGATCATATCGGACGTGATCTTGTAGCCGCTCATCGTGCCGGTGCCTTTTTTGCGCCCCAGCTTGTACACCGTATAATCGGTGCCCACGAGGTTTAACTCCTTCTTCTCCGCCTCAACGCTCGCCTCCAGGTGGTTCAGGTTCGACTGCCATACCCCTTCGATAAAAATCTGGCCAAACGTCCCCATCATCACGCGGCCGGGATCAAGAAATTGTGCCATCGGTTAGCTCCTCCTCAAACATGAAATAGTTTATTGCACGTAAAACGTGCCGAAAATTTGCTCCATTACATCCGTATCGTCCGCCGTCCAAGCCAAGAAGACCTGATCGTCCTCAGGCGTAAATTGCGGTGCACTGCCATAAAAACGAGGATCCAGCGTCACATCGAACCCGCTTGCCTCGATCACGTTCTCGGCGGCCAACGTCTGCAAGTATTGCTTCCCGGCGCCGATCAGCGCTAAGCGGCCTTCCTCGGTGTTGTTCACCTTGCCGATATAGGCATCCTCGGCGGTCCGCTGCAGATCCGCATTGATTTGGTCCATGACGCGAATCTTGCGGATCTTCTTCCAGCCCACGTTCTGCCCCTCGCGAGGCGAAACGAGGCTGTTCACGCCGCGCAGCACCTTCACCCGGCGGCCGTCGTGCACGAGCAGGAACACTCCGCCCTGCACCGCCTGCTCCTGCTCGGAGCGGGTCCAGCGCCGCGTGACGTCGTCGAACGGCGCGGCCGCGTAGGTCGCCGACGCCTTCAGCGGCTGGCCGGCGATCAGGCCCGCGACCCAGGCGGCCACCTGCGCGGACGAATACGCCCGGCCGTTCAGCGCCGCGCCGGTGCCGACGTTGACGACGCCTTCGTGATCGATGGCGGCGCTGCGCGCCACCGCTTTACCGACGGCGTCGGCAGCAGTATCGTCGGCAGCGGATCCGCCCAGCACGGCGATGACGCCTTTGCCTTCCCCGCGGACGCGCTTCACCCAAGCGGCGACGCTGGTCCGCAAAGCCGCGTCCGACACGCCGTCAAGCGTGAGCACATGGAAGTCCTGCGTCTCGAACGCGGACAAAGCCGTAGCGTATTCGGCGTTCGTGATGCCCGCGATGCCGCTGTCCCCGCCGGTCAGGGCCGCTCCGGTTACGTCAGCCAACGCGCCGCCCTCCAGCGCTTCGGCAACGATCCAGACATTGGCCGGATCGCCGTTGATAGCTGCGGCCGCCTGCACGGCAGAACCGTCTCCCAGCGGGAATGTGCGCAGCAGCGCCGTACCCTCATACAGCTTCAATTCCTTGCTGCCGGGAAGCGTCAAGCTGGGCCCGACCGACATCATGAAGCCGTTTCCTCGCTTGCCGGGATATTTCGCCTTCACCCGCAGCGCCGCGGCGTTCGACGTATCCTGAAGCGTTAACGACGCCTCCGTTGCGGAACTCCCGGCCAGCCGGTAAGCCAGCAGTTTCTTGGTCCCCCCCAACAAAGCGAGGTACAGCGTACTATACGCCGTCGCTCCATCCGATTCTTCCGCCCCGAACAACTCCCGGATCGCCGCCTCATTTCCGACTTCCACGAATTGTCCGACCGGTCCCCAATGGGCCTTCACCGGAGCGACAACGATACCGCGCGCCCCCGCCTGGATCGCGTTCCCTGCCGCGCTGACGAAATTCATGTAAAGCCCGGGCAACACCGGTTGATCCGTTACATTCCATGTTCCTCCTGCCATAACTTACAGCACCTTCTTCCTTAGAAATTGATCGACGAGCCGTTTGGCTTCGTCAATTTGAAGTAACTTACGTTCCCTTCCCAACATCGCCCCGGCCAGAATTTCCGGTTTGACTCCCAACACCGCCTCCGAGAAGACCAACAGTTCCTCCATTCGGTAACCCGCGGAACTGATCGCCGCAACTAAAGCCGATGCAGCTTCACTCCCCTTGGATTTCTTTCCTGCCACGTCTGATCACCTCATTGTCGATTGATAAAAAACGGATTGCATCAACGGCGCTTCCGCTATCGATTTTGACATGCGCCGGATCAACGTGACGGTAAGCGGCCCCTGTGCCGACGTACTCTCCGCCGTTCCCTCCGGCTGCACACTCATCTTCGGATCGGCAATTCGCAAATACCGTTTGGCCGTAGGGTCCAATGGGATTTTCACCGCCGTTCCCAGCGCTTCCAGCAGCCGCAGCACCGCAGAATGCTCTTGCTCCGCGTCTTCCGCTAGAAGAAAAGCCGTCATCCGCTTTTGAACCTCATAAGACGTCGGGCCCAACGGCCGCACGTCCATGCCGATCATCCGCCACATCACGGCCGGAGCGGCTACGTCCGGCGGCCACGTCCCGCAGTAAGCTTTCCACTCGGGTCCTAGCGCCGACAACGACCAATGGGCTAATTCCGTCATCCAAGGATCGCTTCTGATCGGCGCCGATTCCGGAATCAAAGTCATTTCGTCTTCTGCAATGGCAATCACCTCCTTTCCAGCATGGAATCGCCATGCATACAGCGCGGCAAACTGCAAAACTGTTTTGTTCCCTCCAACCGCCCCCAGATGCACCCCTGGCAACGCGCCGGCTGCACCCATTCGGGTTCAAATGAATATGGTGGCGAAATCTTTTTGCTTCGCATCGTCCCCCCTCCTTTCCAAAGCAAAAAACCGCCGGAACGTCAGCGGTTTTCATCGGTCGATTCGGTTTCTCCATCCCTTTCTCTTCCACGCTACCAATGTAACATGGGCAAAACCAAACGAACGGCCAAGTGACGGACACCCGCCGGACAGCTATCGGACAGCTCCATTTCCTTATAGACGCGCAAAAAAAGCCGGCTATCAGCCGACCCCATGCTTTGCCATATGCAATTCTTCTTCCTGGTAAACCTCCAGCCTCATCGCCGCCGCCAGAAGGCGAATCGCGCTGGCTTTGATGCGGCGATACGTCCGATCGCTGATGCCCATCTCGCCGCAACTGATGAAATCGTATTCGGCTTTCTGATCCAAATAACTCCGCCGAATGACTTCTCGCTGCTCTTCCGACAACCTCTCCATGGCGAGGTCCAGCAGCTCCGATTTGCGAACCAGCTCCGCTTCCTTATCCACGTTCCCGATCGCAAGTCGTTCCGTCGGTTGGCTTACTGCATGGGTAGCTCCATGGTATCGTGGCTCATAGCCTGCGGTGATGAACGCTTCCTTGCGAATCCAACCGACCTGCCGGTACCGCCTGACTTCCTCCAACCGCTTCTCCACCGCAGCCCGGGTTGCTGCTTCGTCCACCGGCATAGAATCGAATAAAGCATGGTACACATGAATGCGTCTTCTCCCCATCTTAATTCCCTCCTATAGTATATTGCCACATTGGCAATCAATGTAATTTTCTTCCGGCAAATCAACTTGCTTGTCCACGCGTATATCCGTCTGCAACTTCGATTCCGCTTCCTTCAACCTCCTCTTTTTTACCAATTTGGTAACCGCATCCTGATTATAGATTGCCATTTCGGTAATGTCAAGTTGCATTATTACCGTTTTGACAATATAAAATATTTCCATATGGTGTGCCCACACTTTACCAATTTGGCAACTTATGCTAGACTAAATGAAACGGCAAGGAAGAGGAGTAACCATGCAAACGCTAGGCGATCGGATCAAATATCTTCGTGAACAACGTCAGCTCACGCAAAAAGACCTCGCCTCCCAAGCGGACATTTCGGTCGTGCAGTTGTCTCGGTACGAGACAAACGACCGCAAGCCGGATCCGGAGGTGCTACGCAATATCGTCGACGCTCTGGATACCAGCGCCGATTACTTGCTGGGCCGAACACCCGACCCGTCTCCTGCTGCGGAGAAAGGGATGAGCTTGTCTTTTTTCGGCGGTCCCGAAGCGTATACGGCGGATGAAATCGCCATGATGGAGGCCGCTTTGAAAGCGTATCGGGAGCAGAAGAAGAAGCTGCTGAACGGGGACGAAGCGAAGTAAGTTGAAGTGAACCAACCTATATATGACCAGCAATGACGGCCCTGATTCTGGAGGGCCCTTATTTCGGGCGATGAACCGAACATACATTCTGATTCGGGGTGACTTGGATGCTGTACGCTTATTATCATGAGACCCATCTGGAACAATGGATTAACGCCAAATTATTGAATCACGGGATATCGGCCCCCGCCGATCTCGACATCGAGCGAATCGCCGAAGCCTTCGGCATCGGGCTAATTTACGGGAATCACCCCTCCTTTTCGGATAATGAGGAGAACGTGATTTTCCTGAACAAGTGGTTGGAGGCGGTTCAGACCCGGGTCGTCTTCTTTCACGAGTTATGCCATGTGCTGCGCCATGCCGGGGATCAGCGCCGGATGACGGATCTGTTCCTGCATGCCCAGGAGACTGAAGCCGAGCAGTTCGTGCTTTACGCCGCCATCCCCTTTTATATGTTTGCCAAACTGCCAGTGCCGGATCATCGCAGCGAGGCGGTGGCTTATATCGCCGAGCAATTCCATGTCCCGCCAGAGCTGGCGGAGCAGCGGCTGGACCAAATCCAGCGGCGGGTGCTGCACGGCAGCTTGATCGCTGCAGCCCAGGAAGCAACCCGCCGCCAGCGCGAAGCAGAACGGGGCTGGTCGCCGGAGACTCGGCGCATGTTGTCCCAACTGGAACGGCAAATCGGCGGCCAGGGAGGGCGGTGACGATGCGGATCGCGGCGTATTGCGATTTTTACGCGGATTCCAACCGACCGCTGCAGTTGATTGTCGATGCGCGGCCGGGAGAACTGGATTGGTCGAAGACGCTCTACATCCCGGTCTCCGGTCCGTTTGAGCCGTTCACGGCCGAAGATTTCGGCGATTTGCCGGGCGTATCCGTCCTGCTGGAAGACCTCGTACGGCCCAAAGAACCGCCGGAGTTTTCCGGCGGTTCGGAGCTGGGATTAGCGCTTTCCGTTCCATCCCAACGGGTTCTCGGCATTCGTCTCCCGCAAATCGCCGCCCGCAGCGGCGATACGGACGAGATTCAGCGCCTGGTGGTGCAGATGGATGATGTCGAAGAAGTCTTAGGTTATGAGTGAGGTTTGGACGTACGTTCGTATTCCACCACCGGCCACTTTTGCTTCCGCAGCGCATCCACTAACAGAGGCCCGACATGCAGATTGTCCTGGACCAGCTCGCGCGGCGTCAGCGCCATCCATTGATTCAGCGACACATCGGCGAACCGGTCGCTGCGGAACATCTCCAAGAACCAGATGCTGCGATCCCCGGTATTTTGAATATAGTGGCCAAAGGCAAATGGGACGTACCCCACATCCCCCGCCCTGACGTTGAATGTGCGAGCGACGCCGCCTCCGGCGAACACGGTCATGCGTCCTTTCCCGGACAAATAATATTGCCATTCGTCGTTGTTCGGATGCCAATGCATTTCCCGCATGGCGCCGGGCTTGATCTCCACGAGAGCAGCCGCAATCGTTTTGGCGATGGGAAAGTTGGTGGAATCCGCGATGCGCACGGTTCCGCCCGGCGTTCGGATCGGCTTCTGGGCCAGCAGGCTATGCTTGAAACTGACGGGAATCTCTCCGTAAGGCGAAGTGATCTTTTGACTGGCGATCGGCCCCGGGACTCGGTCTTGGTAGATGTACACCTGCTTACCAGGGATATGGTCAAACGCTTTGCGCGGCACGCCAAAGTTCGCCGACAGCACCTCCTTGGGCGTGTGGGCGAACCAATCTGAAATCGACAGGGTGTTTAAGTCGGAGAAATGTCCGTCATCGAACACAAGGAGAAACTCGCAGCCCTCCTCCAGCCCTTGAATCGAATGAGGAATCCCCGGCGGAAAATACCATAAATCGCCGATGCCTACATCGGCGATGAAGTTCCTTCCATCCTGGTCCACGGCGGTGATCCGGGCTTTCCCCGAGATCATGAACGACCATTCCGCCTGCTGATGCCAATGCAGCTCCCGCACGCCTCCCGGCGTTAGGCGCATGTTCACCCCTGCCAGCGTCGTAGCGATAGGCAGTTCCCGAATCGTAATTTCCCGCGACCAGCCCCCTTGGTTCAACTGCATGTGCGTGTCCGAAAAAGAAAATTTCAGATTCGGAACCAATCCGTTATCGGTCACCGGAGGAACCAGCATATCGGGATTTTCGCGATCCCGCATGACATCCCGTGGTCCTGTATCGGTCGCGCCGCTGCCGTCATCGCGTATCGGCTCGGGCACGGGGGATGCCCCCGCAGCGTGATTTTCCGGATGCCTTGAAGCGGATGGATCCATTCGATCCGTCATCGACAATCACTCCTTATTCTGGACGTGCCAATGTTAATTTTTTCCACATTCTAATCATACAGTGATCCTATTCCCTCCCTAGCAGAAATATGTTCTGGCGAAACGGTTCATTTCCCAATAAAATCAGATGATTTCGGAGAAAATAACTTCAAGAGCTTGATAGTTGTCCAAGCTTCTGTATAATTAAAGTTAGTAAGTTTAGTCAACAAACTAACTAGGTAAAGGGGAATCCTCGTGGAAAAACCTGTACGTCCGAATGAACCGCTCGTTACGCATATTTTTACGGCTGACCCATCCGCCCATGTGTATGACGGCAAAATTTATATTTACCCATCCCATGACCTCGATCACAACGGTCCCGACAATGATAACGGCGACCAATACGCGATGGAAGATTACCACGTTCTCTCGCTGGACGATTTCAACTCACCGTGCGTCGATCACGGCGAAGCCTTGCATCTGCGGGATATTCCTTGGGCGAGCCAACAGCTGTGGGCTCCGGACGCGGCTTACAAGAACAATACCTATTATCTCTTTTTCCCTGCCCGGGACAAAGAAGGCATTTTCCGCATCGGCGTAGCTACGAGTTCCTCGCCTGCAGGCCCGTTCACGCCGCAAGAAAGCTATATTCCTGGCAGCTTCAGTATCGATCCGGCCATACTCGTCGATGACGACAACCGCGCCTATATGTATTTTGGCGGACTTTGGGGCGGCCAACTAGAGAAATGGCAAACCGGCACCTTCAAACCGGACGCCGAAGGACCGGCACCGGATGCGCCGGCGTTGGGGCCACAATTCGCTGAATTAAGCGATGACATGCTCAGCTTCAAATCCGCACCGCAAGAAATTTCCATCGTTGACGAAGACGGAAATCCGCTGTTGGCCGGGGACGAAGACCGGCGGTATTTCGAAGGACCGTGGGTGCATAAATACAACGGTAATTATTACCTGTCCTATTCAACCGGATCCACCCATACCCTCGTGTACGCGATCAGCAAGAACCCGCAAGGGCCTTATGTCTTTAAAGGCAAAATCCTGACGCCGGTCATCGGTTGGACCACGCACCATTCCATTGTGCAATTCCAGGACAAATGGTACCTGTTCTATCATGACAGCTCGTTGTCCGGCGGCGTGAACCACAAGCGCAGCGTCAAATACACCGAACTGCATTACAACCCGGACGGCACGATCCAAACGATCGATCCGTACAAATAAGCAAAGCAGGGGAGCACCGGCCGGCTGAATCAAGCCGGAGGTGCTCCCCTTTTTTTTATTTACTTGGTTCCTCTCCGCCTCCCGCTCTCGGTGTCGCAACATGCTCCGTCGATGCCTCTGCGATTTCGTGGAAAGCCCAGTGTGCTTGCGGTACGTCACGCCAAACCGGAAGCACGTCGATGTTGCCAAATAGCGGCCCTCGGCCCAATGCCCGGTTGATCACGGTCACTGCTTCGGCCCGCGTGACGAATGCCGCCGGGCGGAACTTGCCGTCGGCATAGCCGCTAACGATCCCTGCCGCTTGGGCGGACCGGATCGCCTCCTCCGCCCAATGGCCGGCGGTGTCGGAGAAGCCGGTGCCCTGCCCCGCGACCGACTTCATGAATTTCGCGGCGACGGCCGTGATTTCCGCCCGCGTCACCGGTTGTTCCGGTTTAAAGCTGCCATCGGCAAAACCTTGCATCAAGCCCATGCGGGACGCTTGGGCGATCGCTTCGGCAGCCCAATAACCTGCCGGAACATCGTTGAAGCCTAACGCTTCCGCCGTCTCCTTCAAGCCCACGGCCTTGGATAGCATGGCAGCCATCTCCGCGCGGGTAATTCGGTTCTCCGGTTTGAATAGCCCCCCCGGATAGCCGCTGATATAAGCTTTATGCGTTGGCAACATGGCCTCGGCCGTCTTCACCAGGACGAAGGTGCTGAAATGGTCTACGCTGAATTTCAACCCTTTGCCGTTCCCGAACGGAACAACCTCTCCCGTCAGGAACTCCGTCGTCCCGTCGGAGTGTTCGATATACACCCCTAGTTTGGCCGGGTCCGCATCGTTCAGCGCCGAGCCGGCCAGCGGCAGAATGAGCTCGACCTCCCGGTTCTGCAGGTTCGTTTCGATTTGAACCGGACGACCGATGACAGTTACCCCTTGCCCCCCTGTGGACGCAAGTACCACCTCGGCTTTGTTGGCGCGTCCTTCGATTTCCTTGCTTTGGTTAGCTGCTTTCACGGGATGGATTGTCACGGTCAGATCGCCGGTCGAACCCTGCAAAGAGGCTGCCGGGAACAGGATCTCTCCGCTCGTCGATTGGAGTTTTAATTCCAAACCGCGTCCCGTAATCAACTGAATAAAATCGCGGGCGAGCGACAACTGGACGGAGGCCACTTCATCCTTGGCATCCGGAATCGTAAGGGTTAGCGATGTGACGCCTTCGTCCTCTAGTTTGTCAATCGCAGCCCGAAGCGGAGCATCGGCCGTCAGTTTGACTTCATCTCGTTTCGTTCCGTCGGCTAACGTCGTCCGAATGATATCCACCGGGATCTGATTGGCCGGATTTCGAACGATTTCCGTTCCCGCCGCGCTAGGCGGCGCCGAAGGACCGGACGGTCCGGTTGGGGACGACGGCGGGTTGGACGGATTCGTTGGCGTTGTTGGCGTCGTAGAACCGGGGGCGACGCGGTAAATCAATAGATCCGCCAGCATCAGCTCGCCGGATTTTTTCACTACTTTGACCGTATGTTGGCCAGCTGGCAGGTTAGCAATGCCGAACAACGGCTGCTGGGCGCTGCGGGACTCGTTATAGGCATCAACGGTCGATTTTAACTGTCCGTCGATGTAAACCTCCATTTCTCCTTGGGCTGGACCTTTTGGCATATGCAAATCAATGCCCGTTCCTTTAAACGTATACTCGAAGGAATCCCCATTCACCTCTGTCGCATGCACGTCATCGTAATAATCGCCTTTGATGTGGAACGTCAGCTTCAAGCTTCCCAATGGCTGGACAGCGAGGTATTCCTTCTTGATCGTGACAATGTTCCCC
The DNA here is from genome assembly GCF_014947195.2 of Paenibacillus rhizolycopersici. NCBI lineage: Bacteria > Bacillati > Bacillota > Bacilli > Caryophanales > Paenibacillaceae > Paenibacillus > Paenibacillus rhizolycopersici. The sequence continues at coordinate 324,434 of NZ_JADCNN020000003.1, forward strand.
GTTACGGTGTAATCCGCGCCCGCAACCAACGGCACTTGGCCGTTCCGAATGCTACCGAGGTTCCCGATGCCGCCGAGCACTTCGACTTCGATGTCGTCCTGGGCGGACGGATTCTTATCGAAGGTCGCTTCGGTGTGGTTAATCAAGTCGGGAATTTGCACTTTGAGGGCATCCAACAGCATGAAGCGGCCCGATTTCTTCACCAGCTTGATGGTGTGCAGGCTGTCGGTCAACCCGGATATGCTGTAGACCGCTTGCATCGGTTGTCTGGCATCGGCATGGGTATCCACGGTGCCCGCGAATGCGCCGTCCAGATAAACGTCTACTTCCCCCTGAGAAGGGTCAATTTCCGTGATATATTGGATCCCGGTCCCCTTGAAGGTGTATTCCAGGAAATCGCCGTTCGTCTCGGCAAAATGCACGTCATCCTGATAATCGCCGAAGTTGCGCCCTGTGCTGCGGTTCCAGGACCCGGTGTAACGAATGCCGGGATCGTTGTTGTTGATCATGAGGAAACGGCCGGACGTATTTACGATATCAATCATGAGCGTTTGCGGCAGCCCGGCACTGAACTGGAAGGTCAGCTCGGTTATGCCGGTTGGCTGCGCGGCCAAGTACGAGGAATGGATGCGGATCGTATCCCCTTCGAACGAAAAATCCGCCCCTTCGCTCAAGGCTTCCGCCCCGTTGGTGATGCGGACCAGCGTATTGCCGTTTAAGGTCATCGTGGTCGAGACATCGGCTTGCGCGGATGCTTTTTGATCAAACTCCGCTGTCTTCGGAGCGATCGTGCTGTTCACGATCACCGGTCCGGTAATGTCCACCGTGAACGTCTGCGTGTCGCCGCCGGCAAAACCAAACGTCAAGGCAAGCGGGCCGGGCGGTTGCTGGGCCAAATACGCTTTCTTGATCGTGACGCTGTCGCCGGAGACCGCATAATCCGTGTTTCGCACCAGTTCTGCTGAACCGTTCGCAATGTGGGTAAATGTATCTCCTCCCAGCGGCAGCGAAACGGGAATGTCCTGCGGATTTGTCGTATCAAAGCTGGCCGTCGTTGCCCCAAGCAAGCTGTCCGCGTAAACCTTGAACCCATCGACGAGCAAGTAGGTCCCGCCCTTCATCACGCCGGAGATCGTATGCTCGCCGAACGGCAGGTTCCGTACGCTGTAAACTGGGATTTGTCCCTGTTGATTCGGGGCATTGGCGCTTACCGTCTCTTGGAATTCGCCGTCCAGATCGATGTCGATGTCCCCTCCGGATTCGGCCGTTTCAGTCAGAAAATCTACGCCCGTACCTTTAAACTGATGTTCGAAACGCACCTCGCCCTTTTCCCCGTAATGAACATCGCCTAGATAATCATTCCAGACGGGATCCCTCCCCGAACTGTATCCCCAACTGCCGTTGCTTCCGTAAGTATCATAGGTCACCGACGGGTGGTTATCGTTATAGATCACCCAATGCTCGCCCGCCTCTGCGGCGATCGAACCGGGCGCTTCCTGCCCCGCGGGTTCCGCTACTCTCTCCTCATTGACCGCGGCTGCGTCATACACTACCGCGTTCCCCGATGCTGCCGCGCTCGAGTCGACGATTGTCACATTCAGATCCTGCACATCCTGCACCAGCTCATTACCGCCGTTACGCGTCCAGTTTCCGGTATACTTCACGCCGGTATCGTCATCATTGACTTTGGATGTCCCGTTCTTCGCCGTTACCTTAAACAAGCGCGAAGCATGCGGCTCCAAAGCAATATTATCCATGCCGGTTGCAAACTGGCCGAGTTCCGCATGGCTCCACAAATCGCGGACGGAAGCCGCGCCGTCCAATCCGATGTCGCTCCATTTGACGTCCATCGAAGCGCCTTTGTTGCCTAGATTGAACAAGGCCACCGTATAGGTCCCATCCCCATTATTGGCAACCCACACCTGCTGGTTGGTAGCCATCGACACCGGATGTGCCGGACGGCCGGCTTGGTTGACGGCGATGACCTCATCATTGGTCAACAGCTCCAGCCCGTAACTGTCTAGGTTGGTTAAATCATCGCCGGTGTAGAATTGCGCGCTGGCGATCGCCCATAACGTCGTCGCCGTCTGCCGCTCGTCCCGGGTCAAACCGGAGGTTTGACCATTGCCGACGTTCAGGGAATCGAAGTCATTCCAGCCGCCGGGACCGGCGTCACGCCACCATAAAGCGGCATCCGGGAACAACCGGGCGATGTTCGCCCACTGCGTCATCCCGACGTTAGGGTCATAGGCCTCTACGTCCCAATTGACGCGCCATCCGTTGGCGTACTTTTTCCAAAAATCCACGTAGTTGTGATCCAGCGCCCAAGACAGTTCGAACCAAATGCCGTGCTTGGACAGCGCAGTAGACCAGGCCTTCACGTCATCGCGTGCGTCGATCGTTAGGTCGTTATGGCCGGACCCCGGGGTCACGCTGTCGAACTTCACGAAGTCGACGCCCCAGGAGGCGATTAGATCAGCGATCGAGTTAATGTATTCCTGCGCCCCCGGCTTGGAGAAATCGATTTTGTAATCGATATCCCAATAGTCCGCTTGTCGGAGCGGCTGGGCGGCGATATCTTGCATATGGTATTCCGTTCCGTAGATTGGCAGGTTAAGCCGGTAAGCTTCCTTGGACAAGCCAGGTATCAGGTAGATCCCGACCTTCTGCCCATTGTTATGAATATAATCCACTAAATTCACGAAACCGTTTGGATATAACGTTTCGCTCGGAATCGGCCGGCCGTATTCGTCCATGCTGCCGTTCCATCCGGCATCGATATTGATGTATTCGTATCCGTGAGACTGCAGTTTTTCATGCATCGCATCGGAGATCTTTTTCAGTTTCTCTTCGGAGGTCCAGTTCCCCTCCGGGCCGTCGTAAACCTGTAAGCTGTAGCTGCTCCAGCCCATATAAGGCTTCATTGCCAGCCCATTATCGGCCGCGTGTGCCACCTTGTGACTTGGCTCAAAATAAGCACACGGTACTAGCACAATCGCTGCTGCTAACAAGCAAATCAACGTCTTTTGCAACAAACGGATCATCATTTCATCTCCTTTGGTAGAATAGGTGTCCCTGTTCAGAGACCCGTGAAATTCGGTGCCCCCCCCTATCTGCGCCAAGCGTCCCTTTTTTGGTAACGCTTTCAAAACGGCAGGTTGAATTATTTCAGGTTACCTGACCGTCCCCCTGCGTGAAAATACCCCTAAGCTTTCCACATTTGGGTCACGTTTCCTTCGCGATGAGTATAGAAAATTGCCGAAGCTTTCGCCTAGGTACATCTCTTCGTTCGACGTACATCTCCCCCTCATTTGGGGTGATCATCCAGCGGATTGAGGCAACCATTTTCTCGAACAAGGGACAATTTTCCTTTTAGACAAGAGATCTCTTAAGGGAATTTTTGCGATCAACCACTTTTACCAAATAATGCATACTTCCGAGAATCACGTAAGACACTATCCTCAAATTGAAATTTGGAGGTCAATCTAGTGGATCCACATGCAGGCACGAACAAAGAAGCGAACGAGGAGGAACAAACCCTAACGGACCGCCAAGGGCACCCGATCACAGACAATCAAAACGTCCGAACCGTCGGAAGCCGGGGGCCGACCACACTGGAGAACTATCATCTCCTCGAGAAAATCTCCCATTTCGACCGAATCTCGTAAACAATCTGAAGTTGTGCAGTTCCGTAATTCAGGAGACTTGGATCAGCCACTTCACGCAAGCGGACCCAGAGTATGGAAGAAGGGTTAAGGAAGGACTTGAGGCGGTGAAGCGGGAGATGGATGCGGCGGGCAAGCATACCAGCACTGCCAGTGCGGATGAAGCGCTGGATAAAGCCCAAGGGATGGGACACAAGTCCGATCGATATTAATGAAAAGCCGGCGATTGCAGCAGCAATCGCCGGCTTTGTTCTTGCATTTATTCGCCGCAGCTCAGCAAGTCCATCCGCAGCTTCCGGCAGCCATAACACCGATGGTTTTCGCAGATTCCCTTATATACTCGATTAACCGCAATATTTTCCCCTCATCGTTCCAAAGTTACTATAGATATTGCACTACTTCTTGATTAAGATGAACCTAAATAGAGCAATAATCATCTGTAAAGGAGCCAGTAAAATGGACCATTCGTTTATTGCACCTACTCCGCCGCTTGGCTGGAACAGCTGGGACGGTTATGGCGCGGCCGTAACGGAAGAAGAGATTCGAGGCAATGCGGAATACATGGCGAAACACCTCAAAGCCTTTGGCTGGAGTTATATCACGGTCGATATTCAATGGTATGAACCGGGGGCGCATTCCTCGCAATATCGCCCATTTGTACCGCTCGCGATGGACAGCTATTCCCGGCTCATGCCCGCTGAGAACCGTTTTCCCTCCGCGGTCGGCGGCCTAGGCTTCAAGCCTTTGGCCGATTATGTTCATCACCTGGGCTTGAGGTTCGGCATACATATCATGCGCGGAATCCCGCGCCAAGCCGTTCATGGCGCCACACCAATTCTGGGCAATACCGCGACCGCGCGCGACATTGCGCATACGAACTCCATCTGTCCCTGGAATACGGATATGTACGGCGTGGATGCCTCAAAGGAAGGAGCGCAGGCTTATTACGATTCGCTCTTTGAATTGTACGCCTCCTGGGGTGTTGACCTGGTAAAGGTGGACGATATTGCGGCCTCCAGGTTATACGGCACCCACCAACCGGAAATCGCGATGATTTCCGAAGCGATTAAACGCTGCGGCCGGCCTATGGTGCTAAGCCTGTCCCCCGGGCCGGCTCCGGTGGAATCCTCGGCCTTCTTCGCCGAGCATGCCAACATGTGGCGGATGACGGACGATTTCTGGGACCAGTGGCCGCTTCTGCGAGATATGTTCGACCGGTGCCGGGCCTGGCAGGGCGTGCCGCAAGCCGGCTCATGGCCGGACTGCGACATGCTGCCGCTCGGTCATATCGGCATACGCTCGGTGGATGGCGGCGGGGCGGATCGCTGGACCCGGTTCACCCGAGACGAGCAGTTGACGATGATGTCGCTTTGGAGCATCTTCCGCTCGCCGCTCATCTTTGGCGGTGAATTAAGGGATAACGACGAATGGACTCTTTCGCTGATCACCAATCGGGAGGTGCTGCGCATGCACCGGGAGAGTCGCGGAGCCAGGGAAGCAATCCGTGAAGGCGATCTTATCGTTTGGACGGCTGAACATCCTGAGGGATTCGGCTATGCCGCTGTTTTTAATCTCGGTGAAAGTCCGCTGACGCTGGAACTCCCTATGGAGCGGATCGGTCTATCGGGAGTTACTGCGGGCTTTGAGCTGTGGAGCGGAGCGACGGCCGAGCTCACGGTATCAGGTGAACTTCCTACCACGGTACCATCGCATGGAGTGCGTTTATTCCGGTTAGGGTAAGCAACACAAAGAGACCTGCTAGTGACTTATGCATAGGTCCTCAGAAATCCTATTATTATCTTTTGACCGGTGGCCCTGATAAGTAACGGTGGTTAAGAACAAAAAAGTAACCCCTAGCGCTCAATTCGAACGACTTAGGGGTTACTTTATATGGGAAATCATTTCTGCCCTTCTCTACCAGATCGACTTCATTTCCCACACTTCCATCGACCTCACAGCAAGCTCTCCATCTCCCCAAATCTCCAGCCCCAGCGCATCTCTGCGGCTTGGATAGACCCGGGTGGTCAAGCTTTTTAGGCTGTTGGCATAAGCTTCGACCATGGAACGGTCCAGATAAAGGTGCAGCCTCAAATTCTCGCTCGCGAGCTCCAGCTTGCCGCCCTGGATCCCTCCGCATCGTTCTCCCGGATGCAGCGTCGTTTTCGTTCGGTCGACCAGGAGCATCGATTGCTTCGAATCATAATAGAGCAGCGTTTCTTCTTCCCCGTCCGGAGTCCGCCGGAGCTTGATTCCGAATTGTTGGGCGCTGTCCGGTTCGATTTCCAATTGAATCTCGAGCATGTCGCCTTGAATCTCTTGGAGCCGTTCATTCGCCTCGGCGAGCGAATTGTCCCGAAGCGACAGCCGCTTCTCTCCGCGCAGCGATTGCAATTCTTGGATCGGCTCGATTCCCAGCCGTCCGTCATCCCGTAAATACACGCTTAATGGTAACCCGGCGTTATGGGCCCAGCCCGATTGATATTCCAGTTCGGACGTCCGGTCCCCTTGGGCTATCGTAAAGATGATTTTTCTGCCGGTCTTCGGGTCCACCATGCCGCTCGGGCCGGTGAAATGGAAATCACCAACATCAATCAGCTCGGGTTCCTCCTGATCTGGAATAAACGAAAGCTCCTCCTTATCCAGCCGCCCAATCCAGTAAAACACCTCAACATCCGCGCCATCTCCCACGGGACTGACCAACAATAAGTGCTTGTTCTCCCCCTGCTTATCCGTGCCAAGAGGAAGCAGAACCGGAAGCTCCCAGATCGGTCCAAGATAAGGAAACCTCTGAAGATCCGCTTGGAAAAACGGTCCTTTGTACGTCCAGTTCAACATATCCTTCGAAACAAAGGCCAACGCGGCCCCGCCTTCGCCTTCGATCCCCGATCCGACCAAAGCATACCAACCGTCATCGTCCTTCCAAACGAACGGATCGCGGAAATCTCCAAACGCCCCTATCCCTTTTTGCTGTACGATAAGCGGCTCCCGATGCTTGACCCAAAGAACCAAATCCGGGTTGCCATCGGCTGGATACGTGCTCCGAGCAAGAGCCACGCTTTGATTAGGCGAAGCACTGTCATTGCCTGCTGTAAAGAACAATACAGGCAAACCCTCCGCATCATACGTGGCACTGCCTGACCAAATTCCGTCCGGGGCAAGTCGATCCCTCTCAGGGGCCAGGGCTACGGGAAGGTCACGCCAATGGACAAGATCCTCACTCACCCAATGTCCCCAATGGATCTGATAGAAGAACGGCCCTAACGGATTATGCTGATAAAACAAATGATATTGCCCTTCAAAATAAATCGGCGCGTGTGGTTCATTCATCCAATGAGCAGGAGGGCTGGCATGATACTGCGGCCTATGCCGATCCAGCAACAGCGGAGTCCGATCCAGCTTAATCTCATCATAGGGCACCTGAGGTTTGATGCCGCCATACAGGGAATCCAGCACTTGCCGATACGATGCGGCGATTTCCTCTCCACTTAATGCCCGTTGATAGATCTTCAGCTCATCCAGGATCCCGCTAAACATCTGGAGATGAAATACTCCCGCCCATCGGCTGCTGTGATTATTTTTGCCGATTAGCAAATCTGTGCCTACAGCCTCGACCATTCGGGAACCAACAGGAACCTCTGACGAAGCAATTTCCCGGCCATTTAAGTACAGCTTGATTACGCCTTGCTCCCCATTAAAAACAGCGTTTACGTAGGACCATTCATGCTTAGGCAGCTCATCGCCGTCCGGTGACCAAACTTCCTTCCAGCCCCCTTGATCAAGCCCCATCTGAAAGGACCAGCGGCCGTGTCGGAACATGCCAAGCAGATATCCCTGCTCGCATTCCCTGTTGTGACGGTTCACAATAGCAGCCAGTTTCCCTTCATACCCCCAATCATAGGAGCGTGGCGCCACCCACACCCCTATGCTTAGGGCAGACAACGGCTCCGCCCTCCGATTCCTGTCTAATTCACTAGCAGGCCGGGCGATCGAAGTTGAATATCCATCGAACAGGAGCCCGCTTCCTACTACGCCTTGTCTCCACTGCGGATCAACGGGTTCAGTGAATTCGGCTTGATTCAATACATACTGAATCTCATCCCGCAATTGGGATACCTGCTCCAGAGCACTTCTTCCGGCTCCTTCATCAAAAGCCCAATGCATCATTAATCCTTGCTCACCCGTGAGCTGACTCATCGATTATCCCTCCTGACACACCACTTGCTTTGGAAAGGCGTAGGGGATTTCAACGGATTTCAGGGTATGGATCTGAACGGAATCCAGTACAACCTCCCCGGATCTCGTGATGACTTCAACCTGATCCAACGGAGCTTTCGGAAAAATTTGATCCGTCAATACAACGAGACCTTGATTCCCGTACACTTCAACCGCATTGCGATCCAGCCAAAGATGCAGTTGGATCTTCCCGTCTATCGCCGCCATTTTAGCCCCATGCTTGCTAGCGAATGACGGATGGAAATCGCTAACCCCGGAATAGGTACGATCGATGAACAGCCATTGATTCCCGGGATCATAGCCGACAATTACCTCGTCCTTCTCTGAGGATTTCAACCTGATCAGCACTTCCTCGCCAGACCGGATATCGAGATTCACTTCCATTTCAAGCAAATCCTCTTTCACGTTCTGCCAAAAAGGAGCTTCTGGCGTAACCGAGACCTCCTCCCAACGCAATGATGCTTTACGCAGTTGCTCGATTTCCCGGACAGGCATTTGGGATAATACGACACTCCCATCCTGTTCCGTTAATGACAAGACGCGGGGTAAAGTCATCGCGCCTCGCCAGGCCCCCGTAGGCGTCTCGTTGGCGTATTTCCAATTACTCATCCATCCGATGATCACTCGCCGTCCGTCTTCTTCCGGGAGATCCGACCAGGTGACCCCGGCATAATTGTCTCTCCCATAATCCAGCCACAGGATGTGATCAGGCGAATTCTCATTGATGAACGTGTTCCCGTCGAACTCCCCGATGAAATATTGCGTACGGGATCCTTCCGGACCATTCGGATAATCGCCGATGCTGATGATAAGCACCCATTTCGAACGCCCGGTATCGCCTATCGGCAATTCAAATAGATCCGGGCATTCCCAAACGCCGTCATGGGACCCTTCTTCTTTACCGAATACACCGGACAGGGACCATTTCAATAGATTCTCAGATTGATAGAACCGAACATGATCTCCCGCCACAAGCACCATGATCCAACGTTCGCTTTCGGAATGCCAGAACACCTTCGGATCGCGGAAATCAACCAGCTCCTCCTCGGCGAGGACGGGATTTCCTTCGTATTTGTGCCAGGTTAACCCCTTGTCGCTGCTGTAAGCTAAGCTTTGTCGTTGGCGGGGCTGCCCGGTTTCCGGATGGGTGTCCGCATGGGTGAAGACGGCCACCAAACCATGGGAATCTTCGAATAATCCGCTGCTATTCTTCCAATCCACCACACAACATCCGGAGAAAATCGCGCCATGTTCATCCGGGTACAAGGCGATCGGCAGATGCTCCCAATGAACAAGGTCTTTACTAACTGCATGGCCCCAATGCATCGGCCCCCATTGATTCCCGTAAGGATGGTGTTGATAAAATAAATGATAGCTTCCTTCGTAATAAACCAATCCGTTCGGATCGTTTAACCAATGGGTTGGGGGCGAGAAGTGAAACCCCGGTCTAAAACGTTCTTCTTCGATAGGTTGCTGATTGGACTCTAGCATCTGATGAATCTCTTCGGTTGTTGGCATTGCTCTCAGAGCCCCTTTCCGTGTTGTGACCAGCGCTCCGCCGGCATTTGCATAAGTCAGCATGTTCGTGATCTGCGAGGGAGTCAGATCTTTCAGAGGGCTTCCGGCCTCCAGGATTTTAAATAACAAGCATCCGAGAAAAGCATCTCCGGCGCCCGTCGTGTCAACGACCTTGACTTGAAACCCCGAAACATAGCCGTCTTTACTTCCGATCCGGTAGTAGCAGCCTTTTTCCGCCAAAGTGACGACGATCACCGCAATCTCAAATTGTTGCGCCAGCTTCAGGGATCCTTCTTCGATATCGTGAGTCCCCGTAATAAAGGAAAGCTCTTCTTCGGAGATTTTCAGAATATCGGCGTATTTCATTCCCCAAAGGATGTTCTGCTTGGCCTTTTCTGGGCTCTCCCATAACGGGAACCGGATATTCGGATCAAAGGAGAGCAGAACGCCTGCTTCCTTCGCCTGAAGAACCGCCGTTCTAGTTGCGGTACGAGCCGGTTCATGGGTCATGGATACCGTCCCGTAATGCAAGATTCGGCTGTTCACGATTTTCTCGTGCGGAAGATCCATGGACTGCAAGAAGGTGTCCGCCCCTGGCTTCCGAATAAAGCTGAAGGATCGGTCCCCGTGATCGTCCAAATGGACAAAGGCCAGCGTGGTGCTCGCTTCCTTCGTATACGAAACTTCGGTAACATCCACACCGGCGTTTTGCAAAGTCTGATGCAGCAGGGAACCAAACTGATCCTCCCCCACCTTGCTAATCAAGGCCGATTTGGATCCTAACCGGGATAGCGCAGCCGCCACGTTAGCCGGAGCTCCTCCCGGATTACATTCAAACTGCTCGTTTCCTCCAGTTGAACGGCCAGCCGGCGTAAAATCAATTAATACTTCCCCGATTGCGATGACATCTAGCACGGTTTCTCCCCACCTATCGTCTATTTATTTAGGTTTGCATAATAACGATCCAGCCCGGTTTGGTAGAGCTCCATTAATTCATTGAGGCCCATTTTTTCCAGTGTTTTAACGTAGCTGTCCCACTGCCCATCCACGCCGCCATCCACGATGAATTTCCCTCTTTGCGTATTTACATATTTGATTAACTCCGGCTCAATCTTGTTAATTTTGTCCAATTCCTCAGGTTCAAAGAAGATGCTTGGATAGTTTTCCTTCTCCATATAAGGGTTGTAATACTGTTCCAGATCCTTGGCACGCTGTTGGGCACGTGGTTCCATATCGACCACTTTGCCGAAGTCTTCAAATGTGATCACGCCGGGTCCGCCCGAACCTGGAGCAACCTTTTGACGGAATTCACCTGCAGAGGTGCCCTCCGGAAGCGGCAGGTTCACCAATTTCCCATTTTCATCCTTCTCGAACACGACATTCAGCGGCCCCCAATGGATTTGAGCAGCCATGTAGGGTTCATACTGTTGATCGATCCAACGCATGGTGATTTCCGGATTCTTGTTTGCTTTCGTAATCACAAAAGCTCCGCGTCCCGGACCTCCGCCATTAGCGCGTCCGATTAACTGATCACCACTGGGTCCCTTCAGCGGAGACAACAGAGCATAGTCCTTACTGCCTTCTGTCCCGACAACCTCTTCGATTTCCCACCAGATATAGGAGCCCAGCGTCTCATCCGACGATTTACCTTTAGCCAGATACTGTGCAGCGTCCTGGGTAAAGGACTCGGGATCGATCAGACCTTGTTTGTACCATTTTTCGTGGAAGTATTTGAGCGCTTCTTTATATTCAGGCTGAGTGGCGGTGAAAATGACCTTGCCATCGCGAACGACTCGATGCTCCAGGTTATCCGGAAGTCCAAATGCACCAAAGATGCCGGCAATATCCATACACCATTGCATGTGCATAAAGCTGAGCGGAATTTCATCCTGTTTGCCGTTCCCATTGGGGTCTTGTGTTTTAAAAGCAACCAGAGCCTCCGTATATTCATCCAGGGTTTGCGGCATTTTCAGCCCCAGCTTATCCAGCCAGCTTTTATTGATCACATGAAAGAACGGGTTGGTTCCCAGATTATTATCTTCCCAGGATGGAAGTCCGTAGATATGACCATCCGGTGCGGTGATCGTCGATTTGATGTCCGGCCGACGTTCAAAAAGCGCTTTCAAGTTCGGTGCGTATTGATCAATTAAGTCCTCAAGAGGAATAATGGTTCCGTCTTTACCGAAATTAATCAGCTCATAGTCGGTAAATCCGGCTGCGTAGAATGCATCCGGCAAATCCCCACTCGCAATGAGCAGGTTTTTCTTCTCTGTATAGTCAGTATCTGGAATGTTCTCCCAGTTGATCTTTACGTTCGTTTCCTTCTCTAGTCGCTTAAAGATTTCCATCTCGGAATATTCCGGCGCTAATGCCGCTTTTGGGGATACCATGGTTAAGGTCACGGTGTCGTTTACAATCGGAAGACCGGTCTTGTTAAAATTGGTGTCTTCCACCGAGCTATTGGCCTGGTTCTTCGAACCCTCGCTGCTGTTCCCTTTACCCGAACACCCACTTAGTACAAAGGCTCCGGCTAAGGCAAGAATTCCCGCTTTTTTGTACCATGATTTCATTGAACATAACCTCCCTTGATTTCGTCCTACTCGTTTAATCCCACGATTGTTTCCTTGCGATGAAATAGCCCTAAGCCCGCATCCCCCCCTTCAAGTCGCTTGTTCCTATCAGCCCTTGATCGATCCGATCATGACGCCTTTAACAAAATACTTTTGCAGGAAGGGATATAAAATCAGCAAAGGTAAGCTGGATACAATGATGACGCCGTATTTGATCAACTCGGTGACGCGCATTTTGGCCGCGTAAGATTCCACATCAATCATCATCCCCGAGTTCACCTGATTTTGGACAAGGATGTTGCGAAGCACCAATTGCAAGGGATACTTGCTCTCATCATTCAGGTAAATCAAAGCGTCAAAGAAGCCATTCCAGAAACCAACTACATGATAGAGCACCATGACCGCCAAGATGGACTTGGACAACGGCAGAACGATACTCCAGAAGAACCTGGTATTGGAACATCCATCTATCGAAGCGGCTTCCCACATTTCATCCGGGATGGTCGATTGAAAGAAGGTTCTTACGATGATCACATTAAATACGCCGCCCGCTCCGGGGATAACCAGCGCCCAAATCGTGTTCAGCATGTGAAGATCCTTAATCAGCAAATACGTTGGGATCAACCCGCCGCTAAAAAACATGGTGACCATTAGAAACCACATAATCACTGATTTCCCCACCAAATCTCGACGAGCCAGCGGATAAGCTGCAAATACGGTGACGGCCACTCCAATGAGGGTTCCTAAAGTCGCGTAAAGGATCGAATTGGCATACCCTATCCAAATGGAGGAATCGTTAAAAATTCGCTCATAACCATCCAAGGTGAAGCCTTTGGGAAACAGCCAAACCTCTCCCGAGTAGATATAGTTGGGATCACTAAATGACGCGATCAGAACAAAGTATAACGGGAATAACACGAGCAGCATCACAATGGTTAATAAGGAATAGTTGGTTACATCAAACCATACGTCCCCTCTGCTCTTTCTTTTCAGCAATGAATTCAAGGTGGACCCCTCCTACCACAAGCTAGTTTCTGTCAACTTCTTGGCGACTCGATTGACAGTGACAATCAGGATAATATTAATCAGCGAATTAAACAGGCCTACTGCCGTGGAGAAGCTGTACTCTGCTTTCTGAATCCCCATTTCGTAAACATAGGTTGGGATGATATTGGAGGTGGCATAGTTCAAATCGCTTTGCATCAGGAAGGCCTTCTCAAATCCAATGCTCATGATGTTGCCTAACGCGAGAATCAACAGAATCACAATCGTTGGCAAGATCCCTGGAATGTCCACATGCCAGATTCGCTTCCATTTACTCGCACCATCCATAATTGCCGCTTCATGCAGCTCCGGATTCACTCCGGCAAGCGCCGCCAGGTAGATGATTGTTGAAAACCCGGTTTCCTGCCATATGCCGGACAAGATATACAAAGGACGGAACCAACCCTCATCAGCCATAAAGAGAATAGGCTCTCCACCAAACCATGTGATGATATGATTTACGATGCCGCTGTTGGGAGATAAAAAAACGTTCAGCATGCCGACCAGCACAACGGTAGAGATAAAGTGCGGGGCATAGATCACCGTCTGAACAAATTTCTTATATCTCTTGCCGAGCATCTGATTGAGCATAATGGCGATGATAATGGGTGCCGGAAAGCCAAATATCAACGATAGGAAACTAAGGGAGAGCGTATTGGTAATGATGGTCCAGAAGTTATAGGAATCAAAGAAATCGATAAAGTGCTGAAACCCAACCCATTCACTCCCCCAGATCCCCTGACTTGGCGAGAAATCCTTAAATGCGATTTGGACGCCGTACATCGGATAATACTTGAAGATGAGATAAAGGATTAGGATAGGAAGCAGGAACAGGTATAACTCATAATCGCGTTTGATCCGGCTCCATCTCCGATTCCCATGAGGTTTGATCATCCTCGGTTCCCCCCCGCTGGTTCTTGAGGTCATTGAAATACTCCCTTTCCATGGTAAAATGATCTTCTATTTTGAAACGTTTCCAATTTGTTATGTGCAGAAGACCGCGAATCTATCCCATCCATCAACTGAAACCTTTAATGTTTTTCAGTGTTTATCGCACAGATACTCAAACTTGAAACGTTTCCAATTCTGAGAAGAAAAACGTCAGTTTCTCATAGAAATCGGAATAAACTGATGTTTTTCTTTCCTTTTGAAGGAATCAAGTTGTTTCGCCCTGCTTGAAGGTGACCGGGATCCGATAGACCTGCTCGGTCAGAGGTTCACCTTCCATCTTGCTATATAGCAGTCGAATCGCCATGCGCGCCATCTCTTCCACCGGTTGTCTAATCGTTGACAAGATCGGGTGAAAATAAGGATTGTCCTGAATGCCGTCATAACCTACCACCTTGACATCCTCCGGAACACGAATGCCTCGTTTGCGTGCTCTTTCGATGTAGTTGGCAGCCAGCATATCCGTGATGGCAAAAATGCCATCCACCGCTGCATGCTCATTAAAAAATTCATTAAAATAGGCTTCGTCATCCACAATAGGGTCCGGTTTCTCGTAAACCACGTACTCGACACCCAGTGCCTCAGCCTCGTGCATGAATCCTTTTTTTCGGTTCATGGTCTCACTAAATACGGAAGTGACGCTCCCAATAAAAGCCGGTTTTCGAGCACCGGCTTTAACTAACTCCCGTAAAGCCATGCGTCCTCCTTCAAAATTATCCGAAGTCACACAGGTAATTTTCTTATTAAAGTGTCGGTCAATACTTACGATCGGAATATCATGGCTCACATTATTTTCGATATCGTTGTAAGTGATCCCCACTATTCCAGCCACTTTGTTTTGCCGAAGCATATCCAGGTAGTACAGTTCTTTTTCGGGCTTCCCCCCGCTGTTACACAGCATGAGCTTGAAGCCTTCCCGATCCAACTCATCCTCAATGTAATAAGCCAGTTCAGAGAAGAATGGATTCCAGATACTTGGAAGCAAGAGAGCGACCATCTTGGATTTTTGCATCTTAAAATTTCGAGCGACTTCATTGGGGATATAATTTAACTCCCTGATTGCCTCTTCCACTTTTCTGCGCGTCTTGGGTTTGACCGCCCCCGAGTTATTGATGACTCTGGATACGGTTCCCACGGCGACGCCAGCTAAGTTGGCTACATCCTTAATGCTTGCCATATAACCCCCCCGAGCTCTCTTATGAATCCTATCATAGCACCAAAGTGGAAACGTTTCAATAATAAATTTGGAAACGTTTCAAATTCGTAAAATTTTAAGTCTTTCCATGTACCGTAAAATGAAAAAAGCCGCTGCTGCGGCTTTTTGGAGTCGAACGTTATATTTCCAATCGATTCGAAACACATAACGCAAAATCGTTATTCTCTTCGCTTCATCAATAAACCTTCTTCAACATTTCGATCATCTCATCCAAGCTCAGTCCAAAGGACTTATAATAAGACACCTCATTCATCAATTGCTCCATCACCGTTTCGTTGCGGATTCGCAACATCTCCTCCGGTGAGAACTCGGCCACGAAACATCCTTTTCCAGTAACCGTATGGATCAAACCGCGCCGTTCGAGTTCTTCCCATGCCTTCTTGACGGTGATGACACTGACCCGCAGCTCATGGGCAGCTTGTCTGATCGGGGGGAGACTGTAGCCGCTCTCCAGTTCACCCTTCAAAATCTGAGCGCTAATTTGCTCAAACAGCTGTTGATAGATCGGTTTCTCCGAAGTGTTCGAAATCGCTACGTTCATTGGATCTCCACTTGAAGGAATCGTTTGACTGCCATCCGGTAAGCCACAGCGGTAAATGCAAAGAAGATGACGATTCCTGCAATCAGCATGTATGCTTGAAACGCCACATGATTCGCTTCCGTACCATAGAAAATACGGTTCATCCCCGAATTCACGATCCCGAGCCATTGGGTAATCCCGGCGAACAGCGTAGCAGCCACGGTGGAGGCAAGCAGCGCCATGCCGAATTTATACGCCGTTTTGTAATACATGGGAATAAAGACAAGGTTAAAGATCGCCAGCATGGCAAAACAGAGACCAAAGAAACCCAAATTCGGCGGGAAGAACAGATAGGTCATCGAATCCGGATAGATGCGCGAGCTAATCAGGCCAAAGATCAAGGCAACCACAATATGCGCCGTTTCCAATCCGGCGACTACGAATACCCGCGCTTTCACGATGTCCCGTTTCGTGACCGGCATCATCGAGGTAAACATCAAATCATTTTGCGATCTCAATTGGTTAAACATATTCGGAATGGTGATCCAGCAAAAATACAGGATCACTACGAAGTAAACCCAGCCGGGAATGAACATTAAAGCGCCCGTTAGGAAAGGCATAATCAAAAACAGGGGATGTACGCCCAGCCTGATATCTTTCTTAATCAAGTTAACCATGGATTTGCTCCCCCTTCTTCGTGTAATAGATCAAGACATCCTCGAGGCTTGGCGTGGCGGACTTGATGCCGCAGGACGGATCGAAGTCGCTCGCTTGGATCAATCCCGTAAACCCAAACGAATTCGTCTTGTAGGCAATCATCTGGTCCTTCACCTGGTCCAGTTCACTCGCGGAACCGTTCAGCAGGAGATAAGATTCCTTGAATTCTTCCTTCTCGCAGCTAAGGATAATTTCCCCATTCGCGATAAAGGTAATGTAATCCGCGCACTTCTCCAAGTCGGAGGTAATATGGGTGGAGAAAAGAATGCTGACTTCACCGCCAACGATCAACTCCTGGAAAATGTCCAGCAGATCATCCCGTGAGGCCGGATCAAGCCCGCTTGTCGGCTCATCGAGAATGAGCAACTTCGCCCCGTGGGACAAAGCAAGGGCAAGACTGTATTTAACCTTCATGCCCGTCGATAGATCGGCGATCTTCTTATTCTCATCCAGTTTGAATCTCCGCAGGTAATAGGTGTAGGTCTCGTCGTCCCAATTCCGATAGAACTTTTTGATGGTCTCGGTCAATGTCTTGATTTTACTGCGCGTGTAAAAATCGATGCCCCCAAAAGCGAATCCGATGTCTTGTTTCAATTCAAGCTCGTGCTCGTTCATGTTTCGCCCCAGAATATGAACCTCACCGCTATCGATGTGAGTCATATTCAGAATCGATTTGATCGTGGTGGTTTTCCCCGCGCCATTGACCCCGATAAAGCCCATGATATAGCCCTTCTCCAGTTGGAACGAAACATCTTTGAGCTCAAAGCTCGGGTATTTCTTATTTAGGTTACGAATATCTAATGCCAGCATTCGGTACCTCCCCCAAAAAAATAATTGTGCATATCGTGTATGCACAATATAACATCAAAATTGGGGAACGTCAATAACTCAAGATGTAAAATAAACTCAAAACCCCCGCCAGACGATAAAGTCGGCGGGGGTTTGATTGGACAGCATCCCGGTTAAGCCACAAGCTTCTTCGTAAATTTCACGTCAAAAAAGTGGATGATGGGTCCTAGACCCAGCGCGGACACGAGCGTTCCCAAACCGATCACGCCTCCAGCCAGGAAGCAGATCAAAGCACAAAGTGCGTCTGTAAACATCCGATGCCAAAAATAAGAGATTTTCGGGAAGCGATTTTTCATAATCAAGGACAGACTATCATACGGAGCTATTCCCACATTCGAGGTCTGGTACAGCGATACCCCAAAACTGCAAACGACCACACCAATCGCCACAACGACCGTCCGTTGCCAAAAAAGCTGAGGTTCGCCGAATAGATGAAGCCAGGTACTATGAAAGAAAGTAACGATATAGCCCAGAAGAATCGCATTGACGAAAGTCCCGGCTCCGATATATTTCCGACCCATGATCCATTCGATTACAAACAACATCAAGTTTAGTAGGATTAGAAAATGAGCATAGGCGATGCCGAGAGAATCTGCGAGTGCCATCACCATGCCGCTGAAGGGATCGTTGCCCATGCCGGACAGCTTGAAAATACTAATCCCCATCCCCAAAAAGACATTACCAAAAACCATGATGATCAGTCTCTTTGAATCTATTTTAAGAAATACTCTCTTCATAGGGTCCGTCCTAATCATTTTATATTTGCTCCTGCAGCTTCATAATCAACGACGCCATTGTATCATAATTTCAATCGCTTGACTGTAAAATAAGCGGGACCGAGCATGGCTCGGTCCCGCTTAGGCATCTACAACAAATTCTTATTATTTTTTCTTATAAAACTCATGATACAGCTTCATGAGCGCTCTCTTCTCGATCCGTGACACATAACTTCGGCTGATGCCGAGCTCCTTGGCGATTTCGCGCTGGGTCCGTTCTTCTCCCCCATGATCCAGGCCAAAACGTCCCTTAATCACTTCCTGCTCCCTCGCGTCCAGAATGTCCAGGTTCCGATAGATTTTGCTCTTCTCCATCTTCAGTTGAACCCGGTCCACCACATCGTCCGCTTCCGTACCCAAAATATCGATCAAGGTGATTTCATTTCCTTCTTTATCTGTACCGATTGGATCATGCAGCGATACGTCCTTGCGCGTTTTTTTCAGCGATCTCAAATGCATGAGGATTTCGTTCTCGATGCAGCGGGCCGCGAAGGTCGCCAGCTTCGTCCCTTTATTCGGCCGAAAACTTTCGATCGCCTTGATCAGACCGATCGTACCGATCGATATCAGATCCTCCAGATCTTCGCCGGTGTTATCGAATTTCTTCACGATATGCGCCACCAGCCGCAAATTATGCTCGATCAGAATATTGCGGGAAACCGCGTCCCCTTCCGCCATGCGCTGCAGGTGTTTCGTTTCCTCCTCCTCGGTCAAGGGCTGGGGAAACGCATTATTTTTGACATACGATACGAGCAAAGTCAGCTGTTTAATGAACAAAGCAATTGCGGTAAACAATCCAGGCAATGATGACACCTCCTGCTGATTCACATCACAATGAATACAACCTCGCTTCATTTTGGGTCATTTCATTGTATGTGGGCGGAGGCCTAGGCGTGCCTGTACGAAGGAATTTGATTTAACAGGATCCTTTCTCTCATCTTGGAACATGAAGCACAAGTAAATCCATGAATTAAATCATTTTTAGCTCAGAAAAAGAATTATTTTCCTCCTTTTACAAACACTACATCACAATCGAACAAAGGAGGAAGATATTTCATGTGTCAACGGTTTTCCATCGCGGCCGAGTTGCCCGAAGTTCAGGAGCATTTTCAAATCGGGCGGGTCATGAGCTATTACAAGAACCGTTTCAACATTAGCCCTACGCAGCCGACGCCGGTCGTGCTTCAGCAGGATGGGGAGCGGGTGCTCGACGAGTTCCGCTGGGGGTTTGTTCCGTATTGGGGAAAAGACGCGGTTAACGCGGATCTGCGTAACGTCCACCAGAATCCGACGTACCGCCGAATCATCAGCACGCAGCGTTGCATCATCCCGTGCAATGGCTTCTATTATTGGAGGAAGGAAGGCAAGAAAGAATACCCCGTCCGGGTGGTTCTGAAAAACCGCGGCATGTTTGGTGTAGCCGGACTGTACGAAATTTGGCGGGATACGCGAGGCGAGCCGCTCCGCACCTGCACCCTCGTCATGACGGATGCCAATCCGCTGATAGGAGAGTTTGAGAACCGCATGCCTGCGATTTTGTCTCCGGAGGATATGACCCGGTGGCTGGATGAAGAGAACAATGATCTCGATGCGCTGGACCCCATCTTGCGTCCGCATGCAGCGGAGGAAATGAAGGCCTACGCGGTTACGCCGCTTATCGACAACAACCGGTACGACACCGACGAATGCATTCGGGAGATGGATTTGCAGCTGGCTTGGGTGAAACGATGAGACTCTGAAAAAGATAAGCAAAAAAGCTCTTGGACCCTTCTCTCGTCCAAGAGCTTTAATTTCACTTCAGTTATTCCTGCCGTAATATAACTTGAGATTCGGGATATCCACCAGGTACAGGATATCGACGCCTTTGGCGCTACGCTCCACTGCCAGCCGCTCGATCGGTTTGCCAGGGGCCAACGATATCTCGGTCCATCCGGCTCCGCTCGAATTCACGGCCACGAAGGCCCGATCCGCACCGCTTTGCTTCACGTAGTAGATTCTCGCTTCCGTGCCGGTCCAGGTGACATCCACCGCAGCCCGCGTCGCGGCGGCATCAAAGACCGTTTGCAGCTCCCAGCCTCCCGTGCCGTAGGTTGCCTGCTTCACGGCGAAATTCGCGCTGCCTGCTTCACGGTAACGGTAGGCGATGATCGGCCGTCCTGCGGAGTCCACCGTCATTTTGGCGCTTTGCACGCCGGGTCCGCCCGGATCGTCGCCGCTCTGCACGTAGGTTTCGCCAGGGGCTAAAGGCTGGACGATATCGGCCGTAGACAACGTCGCCGGAAGGGATACCGGCGTTCCATCCGCCTTCGTAAAGCTGCCTGTGGCTGGGCTGTACTTCAGGTACGACAGCTCATGGCGTAACGCGCTGGCGGCAAAATGCGCCCACTCGAACAAAATATGCATATCACCATTCGCATTAAAAGCCAAGTCGTCCGGATAAACGGACCGATTCAGCGTTGATGCGATCACACCGATCTGACTCCAAGTCGAGGCCGTATTATCCCAATGGAACAGGACGCCTTCCCGTTTCCCCGCAGGATCTTTGGCCGCCCGTGCGAAGAGATACAAATCCCCGTTTGGCGCGGTTTTGACGATCGGATAAGAGATTTTCATATCCGGACCCGGCATATCTGCCGAGTGGTTCTGGGGAGCCCCGCCCACGGTGTCCGAACGAAAATATCGCCAGTTATTATCGTGCATTGAGGCAAACACATGGAATCGGCCGCTGCCGTCCCTCGCGATGGAGGGCTGGTTGTGACCTAAATCGTCGATATACTCGGCTACGACGGACCCGTTCATGACCGGGATATTGCTCCAAGCCCCCGTTCCGTCTCTTCTGGCGATATATATCGTATGCATACCCGCTGTGCCCCCGGGCGCATTGTAAGCCATATAAGCGTATTCATACCCCGTTCCATACGTATCCAGCGGCGACCACCATCCCGCCTGGTTGCTGGAATCCATCGGATAAGGAACCTCTGTAAGTTCAGCGGCCGCATACCCCGTAGTTGTCGGCAGCAGCGTCATCAACGCTACAAACCAGAGCCCGATTCGCCAACCTTTTCCCCTGTTCACACTTCTCGCCTCCTCAAACTGAAATCGCTTGCAAAAGTCAATCCCCCGATAACCTTGGCCCTCCCGCTACCGGTACAAGCGTATCACGCTGCCCCGAGCCGGAATAGAAACAAAACAACGTTCTGAATAGAACGGAATTACGCATTTTTGCTAAAAATAGAACATTTCTCCTTTATCATACAGACCAACCCCGGATTCACGTGAATTAACGCCCGCGTTCGTACCAATATCCCGGGATCCCGTGGCCAAGGCGCATCAACGCTTCGAGGTAAAAATAATCCCCCCAGATCACATAATCATCGGTTGCGATACCGCCCCTCACATAGTAGGAGCCGTGTCGCAGGAAGCCTTCGCCTTCCCGGGCCTCGTTCGTGCCGCCCGAGAAACAATGCTTCGCCAGCGACGCCACGGCACGTTCAGCAAAAGCCAGAAGATCTGCCCGGTCCGGGTCATCGGCAGGTAAATGCTCCACGAGTTCCAGAACGCCGCATGCCGCGATCGCAGAAGCCGAACTATCCCGAGGTTCGCTTTCGTTTTGAGGCGCATCAAAATCCCAATAAGCAATGAGATCCGCAGGCAGATGATCGATGAAATAACGGGCCAGCCGCTTGGATGTATCCAAAAAAGAAGCTTCCCGGAAATAACGGTAGGAGAGCGCAAATCCGTAGATTCCCCAAGCCTGCCCCCGCGTCCAGGTCGATCCGTCGCGATAGCCCTGATGCGTGCCGCCCCGAACCGCATCGCCGGTCGCGGTATCGAAATAAAACGTGTGATACGACGAGCCGTCGCCTCTCACCAAGAATCGCTGGCTTTGCTCGGCATGAATTCGGGCGATGTCGGCATATTCGGGATCCCCGGTTTGCTGGCTGGCCCAATAGAGTAAGGGCAAGTTCATGAGGCAGTCGATGATGATGCGTCCGCCGTTGATTTCATCCCCCTCAGGGCCCCAGGCTTGCAGGATGCGGGCAGTTGGCCGCCACCGTGTCAGCAGCAAATCGGCCGCTTCCAGAGTCGACTTCCGGGCGGCCTCATCTTGCTCTACGATCCACTGCGCCCCGGTGGACAACAGATATAGAAAGCCGATGTCGTGATGCTCCAAATGGCTCCGCCGCGTAAGCCGGTCTTGAAAAGACGCCGTGGCCGCTTCAGCCGCTTGACGGATTGTTTCGTCCCGGCTGTACTCGTAGCTAAGCCATAAGATACCCGACCAGAAGCCTTCGGTCCAATCGGTATGCTCCACCAGCTGGTACTTGCCGTCTCCCTGGCTGACATGCGGAAAACGGGTTTGAAAACGGGAGATATTCGTTCGCGTAATGTCCAGCGTTTGTTCGATCCATTCATTCCAGTTCATTTTATCCTCCTGTAGGTTGGCTTGATGGATTTTTCAAGTTACATGACGACGTCAACACGGACGGATGAGCGTCCGGGATAAGCCGGCAGGACATGGCCCTCCAGCGGCTGACCGTCGACGGTGATGTGTTTTACGCCCTGGCTAACCCGGCTTTCGTTGCGAACCGTAATCTCGTAGTCGCAGCCACGGAACCGGCGTTTCACCGTGAACCCTTCCCAAGCCGCGGGAATGCAGGGGTTGACGGACAAGCCCTGCAGCACCGGTTTGATGCCCAGGATATATTGCGTCGCGGCGACGTACATCCAAGCGGCCGTCCCGGTCAGCCAGGACACATTGGCCAATCCGAACTTGTCGGACTCCGGCCCAAACAAGTTTGAAGCGTAGACATAAGGCTCCGCCTTATACCGCCACAGACCCGCTTGGTCCATCGCTACGTTCGGGAGCAGTTGGCGGTAATACTTGTAAGCGACATCCCCTCGTCCGAGCAGGCATTCGGCCATGATCGCCCAGGTATTGGCGTGGCAGAATACCGCCCCGTTCTCCCCCGTCCCCTTGTTGTAATTCGTCAAAGGATCGGCGGGATCGGGAAACGTGCTGATGGAAGGGTGGATTTTTTTGATGCCAAGCTCCGTGTCCAGCAGCTCCCGGACGCTGTCCATCGCTTGCCGACCTTTCTCCGGATCGACCATCCCGGATAGAACCGCCCAGGTTTGGGCGTTCAGCCAGATTTTCGCTTCCTCGTGCTCATCGCTCCCAAGGAAACGGCCGTCATCCATAATGGCGCGGCGGAACCAGCGACCGTCCCAGCCAATGCGGTTGACCAGCTCCCGCTGCTGTTCGTACATGGTCTCGTATTTCGCGACATCCTCCGGACGGCAGGCGGCGACGGCGAGATCAACCATCCGTAACAGCACCAGGCCAAGCTGCATGGCGGTCCAAATGCTCTCCCCCCGGCCCTCGCGGCACACCCGGAACAACTGGTCGTTCCAATCCGATCGCAGCATCAACGGGAACCCGTTGGGTCCCAGCTTCGACGCCGTAAAATCGATCGCGGCCTTCAAGTGCTCGTATACTGTTCCTTGACCGCCATCGTAGTAAGGCACTTCCGCTAGCAAAAACGCGGCGTCACCGGTTTCAGCTAACAGGTCCCAAGCCGCCAATGCCGGCCATAAATGATCGTCGGAATGGATGCTCGTCACCGGCTCCCAACCTTCATGAGGGAAAAAGTAGTGGTTTGCGTGCCCGTCCCGGTACTGCTGGCCGAGCAGTAGCCGCAGCTTGCCCAGTGCTTGCGCCGGATCAAACGGCACGACCGCCAATATATCCTGCGACGTGTCCCGGTACCCGACACCGCGGAACGTTCCGGTAGCATAGAAGGAAATATTCCGTGAAAACAGAAAGTTGCGATGCGCCTGATACGGGTTCCAGATGTTCAGCATCCGCTCGGCGTCCGGATCCGGTAGCCGGCACTCCCAAGCTCCGAGATAACCGTCCCAATAGGAATGTAGCCCTTGAAAAGAACGTTCTGCAAACCCGGGTTCCCGGGAATGGACAAGCGCCTGCTCAACCTCGGCTTCATCTTGGGCTGTGCCAAGGAAGAGATGAAGGGTCCGGCTTTCGCCCGGCTGCAGCGTGACCTTGAATTGCAGCGCTCCGCAAGGATCTCCGCCCATCAGCGTCGATCCGCGGCAGCTCCCTTCTTCGATCGCCGCCGGATTGGCTTCGCTGCGATAGCTACCGATAAATTCTTCGCGGTCGCCGTCATATCCGGACAGCGGCGCGTCGGAAGCAAAATAAACCAGCGGCGTCTCCTCCGGCTTCGGTTGATTTTCGACGCCATACCGGTACACCAGCGCCTCGGACGGACGGTACTGCACGGAGACCTGGTGCTTGTTATAGCATTGCCACTGCAGCTCGCGCATGAATTCCATCATCCCAAACTCCACGTAAGCGTAAACGTTCAGTTCTTTGGCTACCGAGGTTTCATTGGACAAGGTTAATTTCCAAATCAGCGAATTTTCGTAGGGACCCACGAAATACAACGTTTGGGCCGCGATTCCGTCCCTCCTCGCTTCAAACCGGGTGTAGCCGAGGCCGTGGGTGCTTTTCCAGGTATCCGGTTTGGCGGCAGCAGGTTCGTTGGTGGGGCACCAGTACGTCCCCGAGTCCGCGTCCTGGACGTAAATATAGGGGCCCGAGCGATCCATCGGCAGGTGAAAAAACCGATAGCGCGTAATCCGCCAAATTTGCGGCGATTTGTAAAACGCGACCCCGCCGCCCGCATGGGACAACATCGTATGGAATGTGCCGTTGGACAAATAGTTCATCCATGGGGTCGGCATGTCGTGCCGGTGGAACTCGATTTCTTTTTCCGCATCGCGGAAGGAATAGTAGCTTTGCGGGTCGATCGGTTTCATGGGTATCCACTCCTTACTTCTTTGTTGATTTCTAACGGACCTCAGCGCCGTTATTTAGCTGGAAAAGACCGATTCCATCTGTAACGGACTCCAAAGACCTTATTGAGCATCTAAACGTACGATCAAGCCTATTTGGGAGGAAATAGCGGCTTTCCGGTCCGTTAGAAACAGGAAAGGTGCGTTTTCGGACAATTAAGGTCTTTCAGGTCCGTTATACCGTAAACCCGTGAGACCGGGTCCACCTATTTGGGCTCTACCTCGTCTAGCGTCAGGCTATACGACAGATCCTTCATATAGCGGCCGTCGGGATGAAGGAAGACCAAACCGAAGTCAAGATCCTCGTCACTCCCACGCACGATGGCAATCAGCCGGTTCAAACCCGGATTCAAGACCAGCTCCTGTTCCGGCTCCGCTACCCGCTCCCCGTTCAACACGATTTCAACCGTGGAATAGGTATCGGCGAGCACGCGCAGCCGTCCCCGACGGGGAGCTCCCTCTTCTTCCGGTACCGTCACGAAGCAGCTCAGGAACCACGGATCCCGACCCGCATTGGCGAGATGCAGCAAGCCGGTGGAGCGGCGTTCTTTTTTCTGCATCCAGCCGTACAGGCCTTCGCCCAAATTGTTTAGCGAAAATTCCGGATCGGTATAGTAAGCCCTCATCGCGTCGGAATCGACGTAAGTCGGACAAGGCAGAGCCATCATGGCTTCCACGGCCCACTCGCCGTCGCCTTTCTCCTCGTACAGCAGCTCATCGTCAAAAGAGGCACCCAAATGAGCCAGCAAGCGAGTATATAAGCGCAGCGCCTTGTCGCTTTCAGGGTCCGGTAACAGCTGGGAGCATACTACGGTTCCGCTCCCTACTTTGGCTTCAATCAGGAACGCACCGGATGGCCGGGCTTTCCGGCGAATTAGCTCCACCAGCGCGAGGCGGCTGTATTCGGCGGTGTATCCCTGCACGAAAAAGTCCTTCCAGGCCGTGCCTTCCACGCTGGTGCAAAGGACGTCCACGCCTGGCGCTTCCAGGCGGTGGGTGGCGAGGACCCGGTTGACCACCTCCCGCGGCGACAAGAACACCTTGTCGAAACCGAACAGGTCAACCGGGCTGAGCCCGCGGACGGCGGCGTGCGCGTAGTCCGCCGCCAAATGGTACGTCTCGTGCGGCGCCACGCGCACGGGACGGTCCAGCAGGCGGGCCAGCGCCGCCTGCTGCCCGGGCTGCGCCGGCAGGACGAGCACGCGTCCGCCGGCTTCGGCATGGCGCCGGACGGCTTCCGCCGCCCCCGGCGCCTCGAGCAGGCAGGCTTCGGCCACCAGCAGGCCGAAGTCCTGCCCGGGCGGCATGGCGGTGTCCCCGCCATGCCCGCCAGGCGCGGGCGCCGGCGCATCGCCCGGCGCCAAGGGGCCTCGCGGCGCGGCATG
>NZ_JADCNN020000030.1:0-45859 GCF_014947195.2 Paenibacillus rhizolycopersici
ATAGGGGAGCAGGCTTAATCATGCATCCGCTTATTTCAGCGGTTTCCAAACCCAGTTTTCCACTTCCGGCAAGTCGATGCCTTCCTCGCGGATGTACGCGTGGTGCTTCTTCACCATCGCATCCATTTCGGCGGCGATCGAAGCGTACTGCTCGGCGTTTGGCAGGTTCAAGACCGCTTCTTTGACCAGGTCGAACCGGTCCATTTGGTTCACTACGCGCATATCGAACGGCGTTGTGATGTCGCCATTTTCCCGGTAACCATGCACGTGCAGGTTATGGTTATGGCGGTCAAAGAACAGGTCCTTGATCAGGCCTTCATAACCATGGAACGCGAACACAACCGGTTTGTCTTTGGTAAAGAATGCGTCGAATTCAGCATCGGACAAGCCGCGTGGATCCAGCTTCTGGCTTCTCAGCTTCAACAGGTCGACAACGTTGATGTAACGGATTTTCAGATCCGGCAATTTCTCATGCAAAATGCTGATTGCAGCCAAGCTCTCCATCGTCGGCTCCGTGCCGGAGGAAGCGAACACGATATCCGGCTCGCCGCCTTGATCGGTGCTGGCCCAGTCGATCACTTTCAAGCCTTTTTCCACCAGTTCCGCTGCTTCGTCAGCCGTAAACCATTGCGGACGCGGATGCTTGGAGGAGACGATCAAGTTGATCTTCTGACGGTCGTTCAGGATCGTATCAAACACGGCCAGCAGCGTATTGGCGTCCGCCGGCAAATACTCGCGGATGAATTCCGGCTTCTTGTCAGCCAGATGGCCCAACAAACCTGGATCTTGGTGCGTATATCCGTTGTGATCCTGCTGGAACACCGTGGAGGTTGCCACGACGTTCAAGGACGGGATCTTCCCGCGCCAGCCATGGTCCGTTGCTTTGCGTAGCCATTTGAAGTGCTGGGTAATCATCGAATCAACTACGCGCAGGAACGCTTCGTAGCTGGCGAAGAAGCCATGTCGCCCAGTCAGCACATACCCTTCCAGCAGGCCTTCCGCCTGATGCTCGGACAGCTGCGAATCGATGATGCGACCATAGGAAGCCAGGAATTCATCGTTTGGCTCCTTCACGGCGTCCAGCCATTGGCGTTTAGTGACGTCAAACACCGGTCCGAGGCGGTTGGACATCGTTTCGTCCGGGCCGAAGATGCGGAAGTTCTTGTTCGCTTCGTTCAGTTGAACGACCTCGGCTACGTATTTACCCAACACAGCCATGTCCTGAGCGACAACTTTACCCGGAACGGAGTTATCGAGGGCATAATCCCGGAAATTCGGGAGGCGCAGATCCTTCACCAGACGGCCGGCGTCGGTAACTGGATTTTTGCCCATGCGGCGGTTGCCCTTCGGCAGGATTTCGGCGAGTTCGTCTCTCAAACGACCGTTCTCGTAGAACAGCTCTTCCGGACGGTAGCTCTTCATCCATTCCAGCAAAGCCGGAGCGTGTTGCATGTTCTTTTGGTCTACCGGAATCGGTACTTGGTGGGCACGGAACGAATTTTCGTTCGGCACGCCGCCCCATTCCTTTGGTCCCGTCCAGCCTTTCGGGGAACGGAATACCAGCATCGGCCATACCGGACGAGTAGCATCCCCGGTTTCGCGCGCATGCTTCTGGATAGCTAGGATTTTCTCAACGATCGTGTCCAGCGCCTTCGCCATCGCCGGATGCATCAACTCTGGATCTTCGCCTTCTACGAAAATCGGTTCCCAGCCCATGCCTTTGAAATAAGCGGTCATTTCCTCGTTCGTTTGACGAGACAGGATCGTTGGGTTGCTGATCTTAAATCCATTCAAGTGCAAGATCGGCAGAACAGCCCCGTCCGTGATCGGGTTGATGAACCGGTTGGAGAACCAAGAAGCCGCAAGCGGTCCGGTTTCGGCTTCCCCGTCGCCTACGACGACCGCCGAAATGAGATTCGGGTGGTCCAAAATCGCGCCTGCGCCATGCGAAAGCGAATACCCCAATTCCCCGCCTTCATGAATCGACCCCGGCGTCTCCGGTGCTGCGTGGGAAGCAATCCCGCCCGGGAAGGAGAATTGCTTGAACAACTTCTTCATCCCTTGAAGATCCTGCGTAATTTCCGGGTAGATTTCCGTGTAGCTGCCATCCAGGTAAGAGTTCGATACCATCACTTGCCCGCCGTGACCCGGTCCTTCGACGTAGAACATATCCAGATCATATTTGCAGATGACCCGGTTCAGGTGGGCATAAATGAAGTTTTGGCCCGGAATCGTTCCCCAGTGCCCGATCGGCTTGACCTTCACATCCGAATCTTTCAACGGCTCCAGCAGCAGCGGGTTGTCCTTCAGGTACAACTGCCCCACGGAGATATAGTTCGTTGCGCGCCAATAAGCGTCCAGCTTGGCCAGGTACGTTTTGGAGGAATAATCGACTTGCGTCATCGTAAATGCCATTTCTTCCACTCCCTTTGTTTTTTCTTTTTCTGATCTTGTTCTGTTGCGTTCGATTCTAACCTTGTGAATGTTTTCACCTATACTTCTATAATAACGACCTTTTCAAAAATTGATACGGTCCAATTACGTGAAATATTGAACATACTATGAAAATTGATCGGTCCGCCGCTGCATCTTTCAGTGCCTTTAGCATGCCCATTTTCCCTCACCGGATAAAAAAAAGCAGGCCGAACCTTGGTTCAGCCTGCTTGGATGTCATTCCGCACTTATTTCTCTTGTACCGAAACGAACGTATTAAATTTCGAATATTTATAGTGGAACCGCATGTGCGAGAACTCGAACGGTGTGCCGTTATCTAAGAAAAAGATCCCCTCCATAATGCTGACCGGCTCATTCGGTGCCAAATGCAGCAGCTCCTGGTCTTGCAAATTGGACGGCTCGGCGTAGATCGACAGGAACGACTTGGTCACGGCCAAGTTCCGCGAGTCCTCCAAATAGTTGAAGATCGATCCCTCGATAATCGTCTGGTTCAGGTCCTGCACGATTTTGATGGGGATGTACCCCGTTTCGATCATAAACGGCTCCTCGTCGAAGAGGCGCAGACGGACGATTTTGTACACGAAATCATGCGGCTCCAGAAACAAATCGCGCTGCAATTCCTCGGTCGGCGGAATCACCTCAAAGCTGAGCACCTTCACCTTCGGCTTCTTGCCGTGCATCTGGAAGTTGTCGGTGACCCCAAGATTGGAGCCTTCGTAGTTGAAGATGGACTCATTTTTTATGTATAGGGGATTGATGAACGTGCCGGAACCGCGCTTCTTAAAAATAATGCCGTCATGCTCCATCTTCGTCAGCGCGCGCTTCACCGAACTCCGGCTCACCTGGTACGTCTCGCTCAGGCTGCGCTCGTCCGGCAGTCTCATATTCGCAAACTGTCCGGAGAAAATCTTCTCCTTTAGGTCGTCTATGATTTGCTTATAGACTAATTGTGCCATGGGGTACCTCTCCTTCTCCTCTTATTCTACCCTTTTTGGACGGAACGAGGAACTCCCTATTCCCTATTCTCAACGAGAGTCGAGAGGATTATCTATGAAATTTCGAGTATAATGGGCCATTCGGCGATGATTCGCCATAATGTATTCGAAAAATCATATACAATTGCTCGTCTGAAGCGGAAAAGGCCTATTGTATATGAAAAATCATATATAATAGGTCGCTGAAAGGGCAAAGTGGCTTATTGTATTCGAAATATCATATACAATGGGCCCTTCGGTGATGATTTCCCATATTGTATTCGATAAATCATATCCAATTGCTCGTCTGAGGTGGAAAAGGCCTATTATATATGAAAAATCGACTCCATGCGGCAAAAAGGGACCGCCAGGACCTAGGATCCTGACGACCTCTTTGGGAATCCGGACCCACACTCGCGCACGGACCGCCGCATTTTAAGCGAGCAACTGTCACACACTCGCGTGACCCGTCATGGTTTGAACATGGCGGCTAACATTGCTGCGCCCCGCCCGTCAACCCGCGGACGAACGCCTCGAAGCTCGGCGCCAGGCGGGTGACTTTCTTGCTCGCTTTCTCGACATAAACCACTTCGGGTTCGCCATCGTTGGCGGATTCGCGATAGTCGAGCATAACCACCCCGGCGTCGGATGGCGTATCGCAGAGGACAACGCCGAATTCGGGATACCCCTCCCGCTCGATCGTCGCGCGGCTTCCGGCGGCTCCGCACAGCGAGTGCGGTTTCTCGCGCCCGATACCCATGAGACCTAAAATTTCGACGGTCTCGCCGGATTCGCTCCGGAAGTATCGGCCCCGGGGGATTCCGCCATTATGCACTTTCATCAGGTTCACGTAAAAAGCCGGCAGACGGAAAACAAGCGACTCCTCCACGGACTCGATTAATGCGTCAGTTGGCGGTGCGGAGACGTACTTTTCGGCCGCGGGATTGCCGTCATCCCAGAAGCTCGCCGCGTCGAAGTCACCCTCGAAAGTAACCAGTGCCGCCAAGGTTTGCCCGGCCTCCGGCTTCGTCGCTTCCGTCTCAGATGCTGCCTCGTTTGGAGTCGCTTCCGATCCAGATGCACCCTCGGCCGTCTTTTCCTTGATCCAGCTCAGGAATTCCAGGGTGTCCTCGTCTCCCGGCTCCAACCGATCGGCGTTCTCGAACGCCGTCCGCGCTTCGTCGTACCGGCCCAAGTAGTAATACGCCAAGCCGATCCGGTAATGCCAAAGCGGATCCTCCTGGCCCTCCGCGGCAACGGTCAGGAACTGCTCGGCCGCCTCATCATACCGCTCCAGATTATTCAGCGCCCGCCCTAAATGGTTAACGAGCTCATAATCTCTTTCCTCCGCCGGCACGTCCATAATGGCTTGAACGATCTGTTCGTACTCATCTTCTTCATGCCACGTTTGCAATTGTTCCAATAGCTCTTCTCTCATCGATTGGCCTCCCAAGCGCATTTTCCATAAGCAAATTATACCATCTCCGGGACATGCATCACCAGCAAGGCCCACTTGGGAGGCGTACAAGCCTCCTCTTATTCTCCTGCCAACCATTCCTCCGCTTCGGCTTGACTGGCAAATACTCGGAACATGTTGCCTCGATTGGATTCGGCGAGCAACTCCTTCATCCGCCCTTTAATCAGGCTCCCGTCGGCAACAATAATGGCGGAGCGGAGCGAGAAGTTCACGAATTTCTGCAGAATTTCTCCGGCCACTCCTGTTCTTAACTTAAAAAAGTCCTCAGACAACGCCTCGGCATGAACGGCGATCCGTCCTACGTTATGCTCGATGCACACTTCGATCAGGCCAATGGCGTCCTTACCGGTCGCGATCGGCGGTTCGGCGGACGACACGACGACGATCGTTTGATTGTTTTTTTCCACAAGTTGATAGTTCATGGTATGGTTCTCCCCTTCCTTCGGATGACGAATTCCCAGGTCTTCGCGCAGTTGGCGGATCCAGTCGAGTTCGCTCCGGTATTGCTCCAGGACACGGCCGTGAATTTGCTCCCATAGATAGGCTTCGCGGGTTGTGCGGCGCGGTGAGAACTCACCCCTGCGCAGCTTCTCCTCTTCTGCGGCGATCTGCAGGTAAATTTCCTGCTCATACCCCGTGAGGAGTGCATTCAGCTCGTTTGAATCTAGCGAATCTGCCCAGGCGAGGCGCACCAGGAAGGTGTTTTTGAACTCCGGCAGCTCCGGCGGAGACAGCACCCAGGCCTTCATCTCTTCCCGCCCGGCATCGGTGATCGTATAGATCTTCTTCGACGGGGCGCTGTCCTGATGGTGCACCTCGTTGGTCACCCACCCCTCTTCCAGCAATTCCACCAGTGCCTTGTAGATTTGATTGTTGTTGCCCGACCAGGGCATGAACGGCGAATCCTGAATGATCTTCTTCAAGTCATAGCCAGTCAGGGAACGGGCGCTCAGCATCCCAAGAATCGCATAGTTGATCGACATTTGACTCACTCCTGTTTTCATTAACCTATGTTAATAGTATCATATGTTTCCGGAAACGCAAGCATATAGGCGCAAGGCTATGATGAGCGGGTGAGGTAAAGACAATAAGCGATGCCGAAGAGTAAAGAGGGAGGGGGTAAACCAAGCGAAGTGGGGGAATAGGGTTAAAAAGCAAGGGGGCTAACGGACCGGAGAGCCGTTATTGGTGCTAAATGACACTCTCCCCAAATCTAACGGACTCCAAAGACCTTATAGGCTCCAAATGGATGCGAATTTAGCTAGCGTCCTTGAAATAACGTCATTCCCGTCCGTAAGCACGGGAAATCTCCGGGAAATTAGACAATAAAGTCTTTACGGTCCGTTAGCGGAATGCTGCCTTGAAAAAAAGCTTCAGGCCGCCTCAATAGCGGCCTGAAGCTTCTGCGGGTTTGCCTACCGGGCCGGCAGGCTGGCCCAAGCGTCCAACGGGACGCGGGCCACGAGATCGTAGCCCTGCCCCCGGCCGCGCGGGTGCACGATGACCGCTCCCAACTCAGGGAGCGGTCCAAACCCGACGCCCGGCGGGAAGCTGTGGGCGACGATCACGCGGTTGGCGCCGGCCGGAGGCGGCTCCTCCAGCAGCGCGTCCAGCGCGCGCAAAGTCGCCTCCCGCTCCGCGGGCGCTGCCGCCCCGCCGGGGACGCCTAGCCGCGCCAGCCCGAGCAGCACCGGCACGGCCTGCACCCGGGCTGGGCCAAAGGCCAGCGCGGCGGTTTCGCGCGTCCGGCACAGCGGACTGGCCAGCATCGGCGTCGCCACCGGGATGCCACGCGCCCGCAGCGCGTCGCCGAATTGGCGCGCCTGGTCGCGGCCGACGGCGGACAAATTGCGCTGCGTCGCGCAGTCCTCCGGCCGCAGCCCTGGCTGGTCCTCGCCGATGTTGGCTTCGCCGTGCCGGACGTAAATCACGTAGCCGCCCTGGCGCAGCGCTGCCGACAGTGAGGCCGAGATGCCCTCCCCTTCCGGCCGGGAAGCCTCTGCGCTTCCCGCCTCGAACGAAAGCGAAAATGCCAACAGGGCAAGCAGCATCGCCAATCTCCCTATGAGACGGATGCCGCCCCTTGCTTCAAGTTTCATTTGTTTGACCTCCTTTGTGACACATATCTCGATCCCTAGTGTGCACCGGAAAGGCGTCATTCATTTCTGGATGGATAACTCCATTTTTGATATACTAAGCTCATGAAGAACACGATGACAACAATCAACTCGGAACAGAAACTCACAAAGAAGGGAAAAGAAACGCGCAGCCGCATCGTCGCGGCCGCCGCCGGACTGATGTTCGAACGCGGCGTTGCCGGAACGAGCGTGGAGGATGTACAGAAGGAAGCCAAGGTCAGCTCCTCCCAGCTTTATCACTACTTCAAAGAGAAGAGAGAGCTGGTGCAGGCCGTCATCCTGTTCCAGACGGAGCAGGTGCTGGGCGCACAAGAGCCTTTGCTTAGCCATCTGGACAGCATGGAGGCGCTGCAAACCTGGCGCGACGCCGTTATTCAACTGCAGGTTGACCGAGAGTATCAAGGCGGTTGCCCGATCGGTTCGCTGGCCAGCGAGCTTGCGGACATGGAACCGGCAGCCCGCACGGCGCTTGCCGCGTGTTTCCTGCAGTGGGAGCAGGCGATCAGCCAAGGGCTGCGCGCGATGCATGCACGTGGAGAAATGCGCGCTGATGCTGACCCGGACCGGCTGGCGTTGGCGCTGTTGACTGCCTTGCAGGGCGGCCTGCTGATGACGCAGGTCCGCAAGGATATCTGTGCGCTAGAGGCTGTGCTCGATGCGATCTTGGAGCATATCCGTTCCTATCTCGTATGATGACGGTGCGCCGTTCGGTCTCCAAGTAAAAAGAGACAACCCGGGCTTGCACCCGGAATCGGCCAC
Source organism: Paenibacillus rhizolycopersici (assembly GCF_014947195.2). NCBI lineage: Bacteria > Bacillati > Bacillota > Bacilli > Caryophanales > Paenibacillaceae > Paenibacillus > Paenibacillus rhizolycopersici. Next base: position 7,803 of record NZ_JADCNN020000030.1, read on the forward strand.
AGCAAAGGAGGTTAATCTACGTTTTTAATGGACCCCGTAACCGGCGGTAAACGCCGGGTTGCGGGGTTTTTGTGTGATCTGCGAAGGAGGAACATCCTCCTTTTCTGAAAAATGGAGTTGACAATCCAAAAAAATTTAAATAAAATGAGATCAGCTTAAAAATGGAGTGGTCACTCCAAAATAGAACGAACGGAAGTCCCCACCCCGTACAGCGGAGGGGCCGCCGTATCTACCTAAATGAGGTGTATGAAGATGACATTCACGCAAACCCTGGATCAAATGAGACAAGAGTTTATTGCAAATACCCCAGCCGATGTGTATAACGAGTTATTCCGCTTGATCAATGGGCAACAGCAAGCGGGCAATGCGTTCGGTCTGTCGGAGGGCCAAAAAGCTAAAGACTTTACTTTAAACAACTCGCTTGGGCAAGCCGTGAATCTGTACGACGAATTGTCCCAAGGTCCGGTTGTGCTGACTTTTTATCGGGGAGGCTGGTGCCCCTTCTGCAATATGCAGCTACGTTCGTATCAGAAGGTGCTTCCGCAAATCGAAGCCATCGGCGGCCGTTTGATTGCCGTTAGTCCGCAAAGTCCCGATAATACACTGACTCAGCAAGAGAAAGAAGATCTTCAATTCCAGGTCCTGAGCGATACGAACGGATTAACCGCGGCGGCTTATAACATTCTGTACGATGTACCGGACTACATTCAGGACATCTTTCTTAACAAATTCAACCTGGATCTAGCTGAATACAATGCTACCAACCGCTGGATCTTGCCAGTTACATCCACGTTTATGATCGACGAATCGGGTATCGTCCGCTCCGCCTATGTCGAGCCGGATTTCATGAAACGCCCCGATCCGGAGGACATCCTGGAGCAACTTAGACGCCTGTAATTGCCTTGGGTTCTGCGTCCCGCCCCTTATTCCGGCCGGAACTGCGCCCGCGCCGCGTCAAGCGAAGTGCATTCAGAATCACCAGCAGCACGCTGAATTCGTGAATAAACATACCGGAAGCCAGATAAATATGCTCCGTTAATACGCCTGCCAGCAACAGAACCACCACCGCCACGGCAAACGATACGTTTTGCTTCATGTTGCGGACCGTGCGTTTCGCCAGCTGGCGGGCGTATACCAGTTTATCCAGCCGATCGGTCATGATGACGGCATCCGCCGTCTCAATCGCAACGTCCGTTCCCGTCCCTCCCATTGCCATCCCGATGTCAGCAGCGGCGATGGCCGGAGCGTCGTTGATGCCGTCGCCAAGCATGGCGACGCGGTACCCCTGACGCTTCCATTCCTGGATATGTGCCACTTTATCGGCCGGTAAAAGCCCTGCGTAAACCTGGTCGATCCCCACCCGATCCGCGACGTGTTGGGCGGCATGTCGATTGTCGCCGGTCAGCATCAAGACCCGCTTCACCCCCTGCCGCTTGAGTTCCCGGATCGCTTCCTTCGCTTCGGGCCGCACAGGGTCGGTGATGGCGACCATGCCGATCAATTTCTCGTCAGTTGCCACAAACACGACGGTATAGCCCTGCTTCTCTTGGCGTTCGGCCTCCGTCCACGCTTCCTTGTTCTTCGCAACGCCTAAATGATCCATCCACTCCCGTTTTCCAACTAAAACAGCCTTTCCGCCAACCGTTCCGCTAATCCCGCTTCCTTTGTGCACTTCCACCCGCTCCGGCCGCTCGGCGGGCTCGACTTCCCGCTCCTTCGCCGCGTTCACGATGGCCTGGCCAAGCGGATGCTCCGATGCAGACTCGACTGCGGCGGCCAGCATCAATAGCTCGCGTTCCTGCGTGCCGCCATAGGTGTGTACCGCAACCACGCCCGGTCTGCCTTCCGTCAACGTTCCCGTCTTGTCGAATACGATGACTTCCGCCTTTGCCAGGTTTTCGAGAACCTCTCCGCCCTTGACCAGCAATCCGTTCGCGGCTCCGTTACCGAGTCCGGCCACCATGGACACGGGAGCGGAAATGACCAGTGCCCCAGGACAAGCGATCACCAGAAACGTTAGCGCCAGCTCCGGATTTCGAGAGATAAAGTAAACCAGAACCGCCAGCGCCAGCATGCCCGGCGTATAGTAGGAGGCAAATTTGTCGAGAAACTTTTGCGTCTTTGCCTTGGACTCCTGGGCTTCTTCGACAAGCTCGATGATTTTGGCAAAGGTCGTGTCTTCGCCAACTTGCTCCGCGATGACTTCAAGGTATCCGGTATCCACGGTCGTTCCGCTGAAGACGCGGTCGTGAACCTGCTTAGCGACGGGAACCGGCTCTCCAGTGATCGCAGCTTCGTTAACGAGGGCCTGACCGGAAGCGACCTGGCCGTCGACCGCGATTTTGCTACCAGAAGGCAGAAGCACCCGGTCCCCCCGGACCACTTCGGACGCGAGCAACTTGACCTGGGTGCCGTCCCGCAGGACGATAGCTTCGGCTGGGGCCAGATCGACCAACGCCTTCAAGGCGGAGCGCGTCTTGCCTAGCGTAATCGCCTCGAGGTACGCCCCCAGCCGGAACAAGAAGGCCACTGCGGCCGCCTCGACGTATTCGCCTAGGATCACCGCTCCGATCATCGCGATCGTCACCAACAGCTCGATGCTGAAGGCGGACATCCGAAGCGATTCAACTGCTTTGACCGCGATCGTCCATCCGGATATCGCAGACGCCAGCAGCAACGCCCCATTCTGTGCAACCTCCCAGCCCAGAAGGTGGAACCCGCCCGCCAGGGCTAGAAGCAGCCCAGACGCCAACAACGCTGCCGCTTTACGAGGTTTGGCCATCGCTCTGACCTCCCCCAATGACCGGGTAACCCAGCTTCGCCATTGCGTTTCTCAGTTGCTCCTCCTGCACCTGTTTCTCGTCAAACTCAACTTTCACTTGGCTGGAGTGGAACAACACTTTAGCTTCCTGTACCCCCGGCTGTTTCGTCAGTACGGTTTCGATTTTCTTGATGCAGCTCGGACAAGTTAACTCTTCTACTTTCCATTTCACGTTGACCATTTGGCATATCTCCTTTCGGTTATCGATGGCTTCATCGTAACCTGGATGCCAAAGGGTTTCCTTGATTCGCGTCAAGTTGGTGATTAGGGATGTGCGACGGGGTGCGATGGGGGGTACGGAGGGTTACGGGGGTTACGGGTTCGACTGGGTGCGACGGAATGAGCCTAGTCGTGTAACGCTTGTGACAAACGCTATTCGCGCCAAAATGGAAGTTTTCTACGCGTAACGCTTACCTGGAACTCTATTGGGTCGATTTTTCGAGTTCTACATCTTATTTTCCGTCCATAAGCTCGCTGACAAGCGTCAGAACGCCAGCCCCCCTGTCTTTTGCCAAATAAGACTCGTGGCAAGCGTTAGCACAGACGGACGCGCAGACAAATGAGTAGATGGACGGGCAGACGGACGGGAAGACAGATGAGCAGACGAACGGGCAGATGGATGGGCAGACGCGCGAACAGACGAACAACCCACGTAAAGCACCCTAAAACTCAAGAAAAATTTATTTTAAATTAGCTATTGCCGTCCGAAACAGTTCCTGCTAATATAAAGGAGCATGATTTTTGGAAAGGTTGTATTCAATATATCGCGAGTCTTTCCAAGCAGATAATTTTTGACCACTTTCCTACAAGAGAGTTAAGGCCATACGGACAGCCGGGTCAAATGCCGATTGGCAACTTAGTTGCCTTATTGATTGAGTTAAAAGCTCAAATTTTATAAGTTGGTTACTTTACAACCAGTGCATATGCACATCAACTTGTGAAACGGTCAATAAGAGTGGTAAAGGCGAATTATTTGCTAAATAGACTCTGATCAAAGCATGATATATTGAATATTAAGACTTCCACTACGTGCGTTCGTGCGATGGTTTCGTACGGCGATGCAGACGGGCGTTCGTCCGTCATTCTGGAGCTTACTTAATATTGACTATATCAGAAGCAAGTGATGATGCGCAGGTATGCGTATGTTCGCTTGCTTTTTTTACGTTTCACGCCCGCTATGCCAAAATTCGAAGAAGGTTAGGAGATGGAAAAATGGGAAAAGCACTGATCATCGGCTGCGGCGGCGTCGCTGCTGTAGCCATCCACAAATGTGTTCAAAACAGCGAGGTTTTTGAGGAAATCTGCATTGCCAGCCGCACGAAGTCGAAATGCGACGCACTGAAAGCGAAGCTGGACGGCGGCAAGACGAAAATCACGACGGCGCAAGTCGATGCCAACAACGTCGACGAACTGATCGCGCTGATCAACGAAGTTAAACCGGACGTGGTGATGAACCTGGCTCTGCCTTATCAGGATTTGACGATCATGGACGCCTGCCTGGCAACCAAGACGAACTACATGGATACGGCGAACTATGAGCCGGAAGATACCGCGAAATTCGAATACAAGTGGCAATGGGAATACCGCGAGCGCTTTGAGCAAGCCGGCATCACCGCACTGCTGGGCAGCGGCTTTGACCCAGGCGTAACCGGCGTATTTTCCGCGTATGCCCTGAAACATCACTTCGACGAAATCGAGTACATCGATATCCTCGACTGCAATGCGGGCGACCACGGCTATCCGTTTGCGACGAACTTCAACCCGGAGATCAACATCCGCGAAGTGTCCGCGAAGGGCAGCTACTGGGAGAACGGCGAATGGATCGAAACCGAGCCGATGGAAATCAAACGCGTCTACAACTTCCCTGAAATCGGGGAAAAGGATATGTATCTGCTTCACCATGAGGAAATCGAGTCCCTGGCCCTTAACATTCCAGGCATTAAACGGATCCGCTTCTTCATGACGTTTGGCCAAAGCTACCTCACGCACTTGAAATGCCTCGAAAACGTCGGCATGACTTCGATTGAGCCGATCGAATTCGAAGGCAAGCAAATCGTGCCGCTGCAGTTCCTGAAAGCCGTACTGCCGGATCCGTCATCGCTTGGACCGCGTACGAAAGGCAAAACGAACATCGGTTGTATTTTCAAAGGCAAAAAAGACGGTAAAGATAAGCTGTATTATGTATATAACGTGTGCGACCACGAAGAATGCTACAAAGAAGTCGGCTCCCAAGCCGTAGCTTACACGACCGGCGTTCCGGCGATGATCGGTGCGATGATGCTGATGAACGGCACTTGGAACAAACCGGGCGTTTACAACATCGAAGAGTTCGATCCGGATCCATTCATGGATGCGCTGAACAAATGGGGTCTGCCTTGGCAAGAAAGCTTCAATCCGGAGCTGGTAGACGCGTTCCCGGAAGAGGAGACCTCCGCAGAGCGCAAAGAAACGGAGTACGTTAGATAATATGCGCTTCGAGGAACTGCCAACACCTTGTTATGTGGTCGATGAGAAACTTTTGGAACAAAACCTGAAGATCCTGGGCGGCATTATGGAGCGGACGGGCGCGAAGATTATTTTGGCGCAAAAAGCATTTTCGATGTACACCACTTATCCGCTGATCGGCCAGTATTTGAGCGGGACGGCATCCAGCGGCCTGTTCGAAGCCCGGCTCGGTCACGAGGCGATGGGCAAGGAGAATCACGTCTTTGCCCCGGCCTACCGGGACGATCAGATGGACGAAATCATCGAGCTCTGCGATCACGTGATCTTTAACTCGTTCTCCCAAGTGGAGAAGTACCGGGATCGGGTGCTGGCGGCCGGTAAAAAAATCGGTCTGCGCATTAACCCGGAATGCTCCACGCAGGTGGGGCACGACATCTACAACCCTTGCGCCGTCGGATCGCGGTTTGGCGTGACGCTCGAGCATTTCCGTCCGGAACTGTTGGAGGGCGTGTCTGGCCTTCATTTTCATACCTTGTGCCAGCAGAACTCGGACGATTTGTCGACCACGCTGGATGCGATTGAAGAGAAGTTCGGAACATGGCTGCCGCAAATGGAATGGATCAATTTCGGCGGCGGGCATCACATCACGCGGGAAGACTACGATATTCCGTTGCTGGAAGCGTGCATTCGGCGGATGCAGGACAAATACGGTTTGGAAGTGTATCTGGAACCGGGCGAAGCCGTGGCGCTGAACGCCGGTTACCTGATCACGACCGTGCTGGATACGATGAAGAACGGCATGGACATCGCCATAGTTGATGCCTCGGCCTCCTGCCATATGCCGGACGTGCTCGAGATGCCGTACCGTCCACCGCTGTTCGGTTCGGGCGAAGCCGGCGAGAAGCCGTATACCTATCGACTGGGCGGGCCAACTTGCCTGTCCGGGGACAATATCGGCGACTACTCGTTTGACCAGCCGCTGAAGCCTGGCGACCGCCTGGTGTTCGGCGACATGGCGATCTACTCGATGGTGAAGAACACCACCTTCAACGGCATGCCGTTGCCAGCACTTGTGCTGCAGCATAAGGATGGCGACTGCGAGATCCTGCATGAGTTTGGTTATGAAGATTTCAAAATGCGGTTAGCGTAAACATTTCGCTTGTACTTAAAGGGACTGCCCGGGTCTAGTTTGACCGCCGGGCAGTCTCTTTTATTTTCAATAACCTTAATCCTGCACACCATTCTCATAGAAATACACCTTTATTTGGAAATCAATCCTGATTTATGATGGGGATGCGGTACCTATACCGATTAGCGTGAATAGGGGGAATGCGTCTTTTTCTGATATCGCTTACATTGGTATATTGTGCAGATTTCGTAAAGTAAGTCCCCGCTGGTCCACCACGAAGACTCTACCAGATGTAAGACTCGTAAGATCTTTATTCTGAAAGGAGAATGAAATCGTGAAAAGCCAAAGACGCATCATTGCCTGGATTTGTGTCATGACCCTGTTCGCAGCAACGTTCTTCAGTTCGGCAGGGTGGACCGCACCGGCCTATGCGGCAGGCGGCCCGAATTGGGCTGCAGGAAAACCCGCAGCGGAATCCGGCCATGCTGATGTATACCATGCTTCCAATGTAACCGACGGGAATGTAGCCACGTATTGGGAAGGCACGAATAATGCTTTTCCCGGGTGGGTACAGGTCGATCTCGGCAGCGCTGTACAGATCGATCAGGTTGTCTTGAAGTTGCCGTCCGGCTGGGAGAGCCGGTCTCAGACCTTATCCGTGCAGGGAAGCACGAACGGATCCAGCTTCACCGATCTGAAGGCCTCGGCCAGCTATACGTTTGATCCGAGCGCCGCCAACACGGTGACGATTAACCTTACGTCCGCCAGCGCGCGCTACGTGCGAATTCAGATCACGGCGAACACCGCCTGGCCGGCAGGGCAACTCTCTGAAGTAGAGGTATACGGCGCTTCCCCGGCTACCCCTTCCACGATTCCGGGCAAGATCGAAGCCGAGAACTTCAGCGCGATGAACGGCATTCAGACGGAACCCACCTCGGATACGGGCGGCGGGCTGAACGTCGGCTGGATTCATGCCGGGGATTGGCTGGATTATAACGTAAACGTCCTCAATGCAGGCACGTACACCGTGGAATATAGAGTAGCGAGTAATGCCGGGACAGGAGCAATCCAGCTGCAATCCGACGGGACGACGCTAGCTACGACTGTAGTGCCGAACACCGGCGGCTGGCAAAATTGGCAGACCGTGACCGCCAGCGTCACGCTAAATGCAGGCTCTCAAACCCTTCGCGTCTATGCCAGCGGATATGACTTCAATATCAACTGGATCGGGTTTACTTTGGGGAACAGCGGCGTAGATACCCAGCCGCCAACCGCTCCGGCCAACCTGGCGTTCACGCAGCCGACCTCCAGCTCCATAAAACTGACCTGGAGCGCCGCAACCGATAACGTCGGCGTAACCGGATACGACGTCTACGCCAACGGCCAGCTTCGCGGCAGCGTCAACGGATCGACGTTGACATACACGGATACGCAACCCGCCGACGTTACAGTGACCTATTCCGTCGTAGCCAAGGATGCGGCCGGCAATGCGTCGACACCAAGCAATACCGTGACGCGGACCGGATCGGGAGGAGGAGACGGATCCAATCTCGCCATTGGCAAGACGGTGACGGCTTCCTCATCGACGTTCACATTCGTCGCGGCGAATGCCAATGATAACGATACGACCACCTATTGGGAAGGCAACGGTCACCCGAGCACGCTCACCGCGGACCTTGGCGCCAACGCCAACATCACGTCGATTGTCCTCAAGCTGAATCCTTCCAGCGAATGGGCGACACGTACGCAAACGATTCAAGTGCTGGGACACGACCAAAATTCGACGACCTTTACGAACCTGGTCTCGGCGACTTCCTATACATTTAACCCAACTTCACAAAATACCATCACGATTCCTGTCAGCGCCACGGTGAGTCAGGTACAATTGCGGTTTACGGCCAATTCCGGCGCACCGGGCGGACAAGTGGCTGAATTCCAGGTGTTCGGTACGCCTGCGCCGAATCCGGATCTGACGGTGACCGGCATCTCCTGGTCGCCGGCATCCCCAGACGAGACGCAAGCCGTTACGTTAAACGCCACCGTTCGCAATGCGGGTACCGTTGCATCGAGCGCTACCAGTGTGAACTTCTACCTGGGCAGTACCCTTGTCGGCACGGCTTCTGTTGGTGCGCTTGCTCCTGGCGCTACGGCTAATGTCTCCGCAACGATCGGAGCGAAGGAAGCCGGTTCTTACGCCGTCACCGCCAAGGTAGACGAGAGCAATGCCGTTATCGAAACCAACGATGCGAATAATAGCTACACCCACGGTTCGCAGTTGACGATTGGCCAGGTGCAAAGCTCCGATCTGATCGCGACCGCGGCATGGACGCCATCGAATCCAAGCGCAGGCAACACCGTCACTTTTACCGTCAACCTGAAGAACCAAGGGACAATCGCTTCGGCGGGTGGTGCACACGCCATCACTTTGGAGCTGAAGACTAGCTCAGGGACAACCGTACAGTCGCTAAACGGTTCCTACAGCGGAGCCCTTGCGCCGGGAGCATCAGCCAACGTTACCCTGGGAACCTGGACCGCAGTCAACGGCAGCTATACAGTAACGACTACTGTAGCAGCAGACGCAAACGAAGTCGCCGTGAAACGGAATAACAATACCGGCACCGCGAGCTTATATTCCGGACGGGGCGCCAACATGCCGTTCTCCATACTGGAGGCTGAAGCCTCCTCGAACAGCACGAACGGAACCAAACTCGCTCCGAACTTTACGCCGGGCGACTTCGCTGGCGAGGCATCCGGGCGATCGGCCGTTCAACTTGATGCTACGGGGGAATACGTGGAATTTACCTTGACCTCGCCAGCCAACGCATTCGTATTACGTAATGCCGTAGCCGAAAACACCACCGGTACGGTCAGCATTTACGCGAACGGCGTGGACAAAGGCAACTTCACCGTAACGTCCAAATTCTCTTACTTGTATGCAACGCCTTCCACGCTCGGACGGCTTGGCTATGATAACTCGGGCTCTAAGGCTTACTGGTTGTACGAGGATTCCCAGCTCATGCTCGACCAAGTCTATCCGGCTGGAACCAAGATCAAGATCCAGAAGGACGCCGGGGACGTCCCCTGGATTTACGTAGATATGATTGAAACGGAGAATGTTGCTCCGCCGGCAACCAACCCGGATCCAAGCAAATACGTTCAGGTGTCGAGCAACAAATCGATTGAACAAGCGCTGAACGAATTCCGTCAGGATTCGTCCAAGAAAGGGATCTTCATCCCTGCAGGGGAGTGGACGATCTCGTCCAAGATCTTCTTGTACGGCCGGGCGACGGAGATCATCGGGGCAGGCCCTTGGCACACCAAGCTGGTCGCTCCGCAAGACCAAACAAACACGGACGTTGGGTTTAATATCAGCTCCGCCGCCAACGGATCAACCATCAAGAACCTGTCCGCCTGGGGTAACTATATCTACCGTCAGGACGGCCCAGGCAAATTCATCGACGGAAACGGCATGCAGAACGTGACCATCGAGAACGTTTGGGCGGAACACTTTGTCTGTCTGTATTGGGGCGTAAACTCCTCCTACAATACGTTTAAAAACAACCGCATCAAGAACATGTTCGCAGACGGCATCAACATGACCAACGGCTCCTCCTATAACGTAATCGACAATAACTATGCCCGCGGTACGGGCGACGACTCGTTTGCGTTATTTAGCGCGATTGACGCTGGAGGTTCTTATAATGTGGGCAATAAATATACTAACCTCACCGCCGTCAATGTACGCCGAGCCGCGGCCTTCGCCGTCTACGGCGGCCAGAACAACCTGTTCCAGAACCTGTACGGCGCCGATACCCTCACTTATCCCGGCGTTACCATCAGCAGCTTAAGCTTTGGCTACAATACGCTGGGCTTCGGCGACCAGGACACCGTGATTGACGGCGTCACGCTGGACCGCACCGGCGGGGATTTCTGGACCAGCGTTGGGGCCGACGACAAGATCAACGATTATCAGAACTTCGGGGCCATCTGGTTCTTCGGTGGCGACCGAGACCTTAAGAACATCGTGGTGAAGAACGTGGACATCAATAACCCGGTCTATTTCGGCCTCATGTTCCAATCCAAATCGCCGGAGAATCTGCCGATGCGGAACGTTCGCCTGGAGAACATTACGATCAACAACCCTAGCCGCTATGGCATTAAGCTGGTCGTCAAGGCCGAGGACGGGCAAGGGCCCGCCGTCGGTGAAGCCCGCTTCACCAATGTGAAGGTAAATAACCCGGGCGTCACGGCCATTTATGGCGAGAACCAATCGCCGAACTTCCACATCATCCGAGGAGCGGGGAATAACTGGTGATCCCGATTTAACAACGTAATAAAGACGGTGCCGGTCCATGACGGGTACCGTCTTTTTTATATCCATTCTCGGCATAACTCTCCAAACCCAGGGAAAGCTATCCCTTAAAAACAGGAGGTTGTCCGAGCCGCATGAATAAGCCAGCTTTAGCCCCCCATGAATCGATAGATCTTCATGAAATCCTCAATTTCAAGACATTGTGCTTGGCGAAATCCAAATTGATGCAAGGTCTCGTATTCGATCAGGAGCTCAAGGATTTGATGCAAAAGGACGTGGAGCAAACGCTCCAAGCCCTTCAGGATCTGCAGGCTTTATATGGCCAGGTTCCTTTTCAAGCCCCCGTTCCCGAAAGCCGGCCCGAGCCGATTATCCAATAGAAGGAGCGTCGAGATGAACAACGATCATTTGGATCCGATAAACGCGCTAAATATGCCAGAAATCGCTGACATGACCTTCGCTGTCGACTTCCTGATGCGGGCCAAGGAAGGTGTGCGCAATATTGCGATCGCCCTGACGGAAACTGCCTCACCCGAAGCCCGGATTTTGCTGCGCAACCTGCTAAGGCAGGGCATTGCCATGCACCAGGAAATCACCGAATTGATGATGCGCAAGAAATGGTTCCATCCCTATGATTTAACCGAGCAATACCAACTGGACCAACTTTCGGCTAAGAACACCATCCTCATCGGACAGATGGATTTATTCCCTGCGGATACACGGCGCATCGGCATGTTCGATCGGACGCCGGACGAGCATTTGGAGGGGAGCCAAGCATGAAGGCCGTAACCTATCAGGGAATCAAAAACGTGATCGTCAAAGAAGTCCCCGCCCCGAAGATCGAAAAGCCCAATGACATGATCATCAAAATCACCAGTACGGCGATCTGCGGTTCGGACCTTCACTTGATCCATGGGATGATCCCGAATTTGCAGGAGGACTATATCATCGGTCATGAACCGATGGGGATCGTGGAAGAGGTCGGCCCCGAGGTAACCCATCTGAAGAAGGGGGACCGGGTCATTATCCCGTTTACGATCGCTTGCGGGGAATGCTTTTATTGCAAAAATCAGTTGGAGAGCCAGTGCGATAACGCCAACGAACACGGTGATATGGGCGCTTACTTCGGTTATTCCGGCAATACGGGCGGTTATCCCGGTGGCCAGGCCGAGTATCTGCGCGTGCCGTACGCGAACTTTACTCATTATAAGATACCAGAGAGCTGCGAACAGCCTGACGAGAAGCTGGCGCTCATCTCCGATGCGATGCCAACGGCCTATTGGAGCGTCGATAACGCCGGGGTGAAGGAAGGAGATACCGTCATCATATTGGGTTGCGGTCCGATCGGACTGCTTGCACAGAAATTTGCCTGGTTGAAGGGCGCGAAACGGGTCATTGCCGTCGATTACGTGGATTACCGGCTGCAGCATGCCAAGCAGACGAATCAGGTGGAAACCGTCAATTTCGAACAATACGAGAACGTCGGCTCCTATCTCAAGGAAATCACGAAAGGCGGCGCAGACATCGTCATCGATGCTGTGGGCATGGACGGAAAAATGACGAACCTCGAATTTCTGGCCAGTGGCCTGAAGCTGCATGGGGGAGCCATGAGCGCTCTGGTGATCGCTTCGCAAGCGGTCCGCAAAGGCGGAATGATTCAAATTACCGGCGTATATGGCGGCCGATATAACGGGTTTCCGCTTGGCGACATCATGCAACGCAACGTGAACATCCGGTCCGGTCAAGCTCCGGTCATCCACTATATGCCGCACATGTACGAGCTGATCTCTTCCGGCAAGGTCGATCCCGGTGACATCATCACCCACGTGATCCCACTGGATGAAGCTAAACGCGGCTACGAAGTGTTTGATACGAAGACCGATGCTTGCATCAAGGTAATTTTAAAGCCGTAACTCACCAACACCAAAGCAGGAGGAGGAACCCTCATGAATATAGCGAATCAAGCTTTACATGAAACCCTGGAAGTCCACGAGCTGGCTGCCGCTAAAACGATTGCCTTAACCAAGGCAAAAACGATGCAGCTGCTGGTCTCGGACCCGGAGCTAAAACAGATTTTGCAACATGACGTACAAGTATCCACGCAGCAATTGCACGAACTAAGCGGTCTTCTGTCCCCGGCTCCGTCGGGAGGGAGGGACCTATGAACCCGGTGCTCGAACACTTGATGGGGTTCGATAAGCTGACCGACGAAGTCATCGCTATGGACTACTTGCTAAATGCAAAGACCTCCGTCCGAAACTATGCCATGGCTGTCACGGAGTGCGCCACACCGGAGGTCCGGAATGTCTTGACCAAGCAACTAGAGGAGGCCATCGACGCTCATGAGATGATTATGGGCTACATGATGAGGCGCGGCTTCTATCAGCCCTATGAACTTCAGGATCAAATCGGGCGGGATTTGCAGAATATTCAAACTGCGCTGAATATCCCTTCCTGAACCCGTTGCAAGATAGGAAAAGGTCGATCAGGGGGCGTGCTCCTGATCGACCTTTTTTGTTTCCTGCAATCCCATGAATTAGATAGGCCGCAGCTTTATATTATTTTGAGCTCTTAGGCCTTCCACCATGTCGTACCAGGCCTGCGGTTTGTTCTCCAGCACCGTGTAATACCGCTCCAGGAATTGAACGATCAACCCCGACTCCAGGCTATCGTCGCTGCCGTCCATCGGCAGGAAGCAAAGATCGAGCCCGCTGACCGCTTCCCCGTCATTATTCCAAGACGGATGCACGTATGGGAAGTCCAACCGCATGTAACCAAGGTGGGACAATACTTCGCGGCGCACGTACGGATCCATCGGCTTCACTCCGCCGAATTCGTGATGCTCCACCCGGTAAGGATCGTAGATTTCCGCGAACATGCCACGCAGCTTCTTCCCGTTTGCCTCCGCCAAGGCGTGCAAATCGCGCAGCCGGCGATCCGCCAGGAACCGACCGATGCCAAGGCCCGCTTGGCCGATAATGGTGAAGTCGGTCATCGCCACATTAAAGTCCTCGTAGTACCGATACTCCGTTGCTCCGACAACCCGCCCTTCATGCACCGCGACGAATACGCGAATGCCGGGGTCTTCCAGGGGCTCTTTCCAAAGGTCGAATTCCAGCACTTCCTCCGGTGGGAATACGTCTTGCATCAGCTGATGCATGGATTTAAACAAAGGGTCCTGAATATTCGTGATTCGAGTAAATTCCATGGGCTTCTAACGCCTCCTATTCAAGTAGAGATTGGATAAATGGATTCTTCCATTCCATCAGTGCCGTGTAATTTAGCGATTCCTCATCTTCCAAATAATCGGGTACAACCGCAACGGGCGTACGGCCGCATCGCAGCAGGAAGGTGATCACCGGATCTTTCAGCTCGCCGCTCACGACTGCGCCCAGATATTGCTCAGCCGTCATCTCTGCCGCGTGCTTGTGGTACCCCGGCATTCTCCCGCCGCCGAGCAAACGCTGGAGACCTTGGTGTACCACCCGCTCGTACATGGACAGCATCAACCATTTTCCCAGGCCCCATTGCCGGTAAGCCGGTCGCACGCCGATATCAACAACGTATAACGTGTTCCCCTCGGGGCGGTGGTTCCTTATGTACCCGTTATCGGTGATGTCCGCCCAGGAATGCTCCGGCTTGCCGGGATCGAAGTCGACCTTGAGCCCGGTCATCGATCCGGCCAACTCGCCGTTCACTTCGACGCACAACGCGCCTTCCGGGAACAGCTGAACATGATGGCTCAGCTGTTCCTCCGTCCACCATAACTCCGAAGGAAAAGGCGGCGGAAAGCTCTCCTGCTGAATGCGGATCAACCCCGGGAAATCCCTCTCTTCATAATTTCGAATCACAGCCGGCACGGGCCGGCCTTGATCAAACACATACCATTCCTTGCGATACATCGCGTCTCGCCTCCACGGACAATTGCGTTATTCTAGATTTATTTCCAGTCGGGATACAGATCCGTTCGCCGGTCCCGCCAGGTCGTGACGGAGCCTTTTTCTCGAACCTGATAAAGCAGTTCTAAATCCAGATCGGCAGTCACGATCATATCGTCGTTGATCTCGCCCTCCACCAGGATGCCGCGCGGCGGGAACGGAACGTCATTTGGCGTAATTACCGCCGCCTGTCCGAAGTTGCCCCGCATGAAATCCACCGTCGGCAGTGAACCAACCGTACCGGTGGCGACGATGTACACTTGGTTCTCGACCGCTCTCGCATGGCAGCAGTAGCGCACCCGATGGAAGCCATGGCGGTCGTCCGTGCAGGATGGACAGAAAATGACATCCGCGCCTTTCGCTTTGGCCATCCGGACGATCTCCGGAAACTCGATGTCATAGCAGGTCAACATGGCGATTTTGCCCTTCTCGGTTTCGAACACCTCCAGGCCGTCGCCCGGCGTCATGTTCCATTCGGTTACTTCGGTGGGGGTAATATGCAGCTTGGCTTGCTCCGCGATTCTCCCGTCAGGGTAGAACAGATGCGCCACGTTGTACAACTGATCCCCCTTACGAATCACATGCGTCCCGCCAATGATATGCATCCCGGTTTGCCGGGCCAACCCGCTAAACAGGGTGCGGTATTGCTCCGTGAAGTCCGGCAGCTCCTGGATGGTCAGCGCTCTGCCGTCCGGCGATCCGATGGACATGAGCTGCGTGGTGAAAAACTCAGGGAACAGCACGAAATCCGCGCTGAACTCCTCCGCGGTT
The DNA here is from genome assembly GCF_014947195.2 of Paenibacillus rhizolycopersici. Taxonomy (NCBI): domain Bacteria; kingdom Bacillati; phylum Bacillota; class Bacilli; order Caryophanales; family Paenibacillaceae; genus Paenibacillus; species Paenibacillus rhizolycopersici. The sequence continues at coordinate 23,219 of NZ_JADCNN020000030.1, forward strand.
TTAATATAATGTTCGGCCTGACGGGCGAACTCGTCGAAGCTGCCAATGGTGTGCAGATGATATTGGACAGCGGATACTCTTAATTTCATGGGGATCCCCTTTCCTGTTCGCAATAGGCTCAGATCGGCGAAAAGTCCGCCTTCGTAAATTTCATCATAAAGTCAGGAAGATTGCAATTCGGCCGCCTTGCTACAGACAACACTCACAGACGAACCGGGAGGCTGCCGCCTAACACGATCTCCCGTTCCGTCACGATGGCTTCATAAGCCAAGATACGGACGCCTTGCCGGGAGGCCTCTTTGAGCGCATCCGCAAAGGCCGGATCCATCTCCCGGTAAGGGGTAAACGCGTGACAGCCCTTCATTTGCACAACGAACAGAACTGTCCCGGCATACCCTTCTAGGACCGCCTTGGCCAGTTCCAACACGTGTTTGGTTCCCCGCGCCGTTGGGGCGTCCGGGAACATGGCGATGCCTCCCTGTTCGAGCGTGACACCTTTAACTTCAATGAACCCACGTTTCTCCCCCTGTTCGTAATACAGGTCAAACCGAGAGTCCCCATACGTAACTTCCCGCTTCGCACGGGTAACGGGGCCAATTTCTGTGATTCTCCCCGCATTCAGCGCCTCGAACGCCACCGGGTTGGGAGCTTGCGAGTCTACGTTCACCCAGCCTCCGTCATGGGCAGCCGCGATCAAGGAATATTTCGTCTTCCGTTCCGGACGATCGGAGGCTTCTAACAAGACTTCGGTATCCGGCAGCAAAAGCTCTTTGAGCCTGCCGGTATTTTTCACGTGTACCTGTTCCACGGCATCCCCCACCATAACCTCAGCAATAAAACGGTTCACCCGCCGCTGTAGCCGGCCCTGCACGATGTCCCCATACTTCATCTATTCACATCCCTAATCGTCTACCGTAGTTGTTCGATCCAATTCACGCCGCGTCATGGTCCAGCCATAGTCATTCATGGAACCACACACCTCTGATTATACCAAACCCGATATCACCGCAAAAAAAGGATGGGTTATGAGGTCCCCCCCATGCCCATCCAGCTTTCTTCAATTCTACTTCGAGCTCGTCAGCCGGTCTACGTACATGATCTCGTCATTTCCGCCAACGAAGATATATTTGCCATAGACCTTGATTCCATCGAACATTCTTTGCGTGCCGGCTCCGTCAATCCCTTGATAGATTGGGGGAATCGCCACCTTCTTCCACTGCACTCCGTCTTTGGACAGATAGTACACGCGGTAAGAAACATACTCCCCGTCCCCGTTAACCTCATAGTCCGTTCCCATTGCGAAGAAGTTACCGTCGAACGACGTTAGGAAGTCCAAGGCATCAAAACTGCCGTTCGGGAACGTCATTTGTTTCTTCGACCAATTCAAACCGTCCTTGGACACCCATGTGTTCGTAGAATTATAAAGATCTAATGCCACATAGGAGCTGCCGTTCCAAGCCAGGTAGGTCTGATTCAAATCGATCGTCTTCACCAGCTTCCAATTCATCCCGTCCGTCGTCTGCATCAGCTTGGTTGTCCCGACGCCGGTGTTGTAGTTATGCACGCGGAAGGCAGCTAGCAGACGCTTGCCGTCCCAGACCATCGAGGTCAGCCAGTTTCCATTGCTCACGCTAGCCACCCGAGTCCATTTCACCCCATCCTTAGATGTATAAGTGCCATAGGATTGATCCGACGCTACAAAAAACTTACCGGTCCACAAAATATTGCGCAACTGACCATACTGATCTTTGAGAGGTACATTGGCCTTCTTCCAGCTATAGCCGTCCGTGGAGTAGTAAATACCGTAATGACCGGTTGCAACGAACTTGTTTGCTCCCCAGACCACATCGTATAAATTCGGTCTACCCAGCCTGTCCCGATAGGCAAACGGATTGCCGCCCCGCCAAGTAATCCCGTCATCGGTATAGATTACGTTGCCAGCCAACCCAACGGCCACGGTTCTCTTCCCGTTGGTCGCGATGCCTCCCAGCTCCCCACCTGTCTGCGAGCCCGTCAACCGGTAGCTCCACGAGCTGCCGTCCTTCGTATACAGAGCGTAGGTGCTATCGGGGAAATCCTGCCGATCATTGGAACCGATTCCTGCAAAACCGCTGGCTACCGGATAGATGATGTAGATATTCGCGTGAAGATAAGAAAGATCCGTCTTCTTCCAACTCACGCCGTCTTTGGATGTATAGGCTACATTTTTGTTGACCCCGCTCGTTTGACCTGCAGCACCGGTAACGATGTACAGGCCATGTCCGGAGGTAATCGTCATCAGCTCGGCGCCGCTTGGGGACTTCGCCTGTTTCGTCCAAGTAAACCCGTCGGGCGAAGTATAGATACCGTTACCGACACCCAGGTATTGCTTCCCGGTCCAGATCATATCCTGAATCCCGGCGGATGCGTTATAGGTTTTGGCGGACCAATTCTGCCCATCCTTCGAGACGAGGACAAATGGATCTTCGTATTGGTTGGAAATCAAATAAATCCCGTTCACATACCTCAGGATATCCGCGCCATAATCATTAAACAGCGTGCGTTTGGTTTCCCAGTGCTCCCCATCCTTGGAGTAGAAAATATGCTTTTGCCCCACCGCGACAAATCCGGATTCTCCCCATGTCAATTGGTAGATTGTCTCGCCCGGATCAAAATCAATCTTCGTCCATGTTAGGCCGTCCGTGGAGACAAATCCCTCAGAGGGCTTCTCATACAGGCGACTAGCATATTCCGTGTTGCTGCCGAACATGACGTATTTGGAGCCATCCCAGTCGATGGCGGTAAAATGATAACTCCCGAACTTCGACAAGGCCTTCCAGGCAACCCCGTCCGTAGACTTCATCACCGTGCCGTAAGGGCCAACGGCGAGGTACTCCTTTTTCCCCTTAGCTAACGCATAGGGGGCATTCGAATTAAAGCTTGCATTAACGGTCCAGCCCTCTCCAATCGAGAAAGGCGACTCCCTCAGCGTAATCGATTCAATCGGCTTGTAATCGGTGCCAGCCTGAACCGGAGGCCCCGATGAAACCCAAAACGACAAAACCAACGACAGACAAACTACCCATACGAACGAACTCTTTCTCTTCATGTTCCCCTCCTGATGTTAAAAATGTCATGATGTTGACACATCTTGTTATCGGTAGTTTGGTCCTATTTTTTTACGGGACTTAAGACTCAATCGCCGTCACACCTTCATTCGCCGGACCTAATCCCCACCAAGGAACAACTTGTAAAAGGCAATCCGTCATAAACCGTGGTATAATAGCCTCTGGCATAAACGAAGTAACTCAGATTCATTTCGTTTGATGCGGGTGGGAGAGGGATATTTTGAAAGTGTGATTGATTCATGAAAGGAGTATTTCAGCTTAAGCAACACCAAACGAATGTGAGAAAAGAACTTGTCGCAGGATTAACCTCGTTCTTCTCCATCGTGTATATTATCGCCGTCAACGCCAATATCCTGAAGGATGCGGGGATTCCGCTCGAGGCCGGGATCTTGGCCACCGTGCTGTCTTCGCTTGTCGGCTGTTTGCTGGTTGCGTTCGTGGCGAACGCGCCATTAATTCTCGTTCCCGGCATGGGGATCAACGCCTTGTTTACCTATACGATCGTTGGTTCGATGGGACTCAGCTACCAAGAAGCCTTGGGTGCCACGGTGCTTGCGGGCATCCTGTTTGTCGTGGTCGCCTTTACGGGCTTGTCCTCCTTGATTTCCAGGGCCATACCGGTTTCCCTAAAGGAATCTATTTCTGTAGGAATCGGTCTGTTTATTGCTTTTATCGGCTTGCAGAAGAGCGGCATCGTCACCGGCAACACCAGCCACTTTGTGGCGCTCGGCGACCTATCGGCGCCGCTGGTTCTGGCTTCGATCATCAACCTGATCCTTACGCTGTTTCTGTTCTTGAAGAAGATTCCCGGGAATTTTCTCATCAGCATTATTGTAGGAACGCTGGTGGCCTGGTTGTTCGGGATCGTGGATTTGGGTTCGTTCGCCTCGGAGCCGATTTCGTTTCAAAGCTACGGTAACGTCTGGATGAGTGCGGACTTCCGTCATATGGCCAGCATTCCGTTCTTGACGGCTTGCTTCTCGCTGGTTCTGGTATTGGTCTTCGAGAATATCGGGCTCGTCCATTCCCAAGTCGACGGCATGCTTCAAGCTCCGGAGAAGAATGGGAAGTCGCTGAAATCTGTATCGATTTCCGCGGTGGCTTGCGGACTCTTGGGTACCAGCCCGACGGTATCGACGGTCGAGACTGCGGCCGGCATTACCGCAGGCGGAAGAACCGGGTTAACCTCGGTCACGACCGGGTTGTTGTTTCTGGGTTCGTTGTTTTTTATGCCCTTGATCAAAATCATCCCGGACGCCGCGATCGCCCCGATCCTGATCATCATCGGCGGACTCATGCTGACGAATATCACGAAGATCGATTTCAGCGATTTCTCCGAAGCGTTTCCCGCGTTTCTCGTCATTCTGATGATTCCTTTAACGTATAGCATTGTCGACGGTATCGCCTTCGGCTTTATCGCGTATCCGCTGCTCAAGATGTTCTCGAAGAAGCGGGAACAGCTGTCGGTCTCCATGTTCGTCATCTCGTTCCTGTTTCTGGCCAACTTCCTGCTGCAGTCGGTTTTATAGAACAAAACAAAGGGCACCCTCTTGGGTGCCCTTCATTCATTTATCCTTGCAGGAATTTCACCAAAGCCGCATTAAATTCTTCCGCATGCGTCACGTTAAATCCGTGTGGGCCGCCTTTGACCACCACAAGCTGGCTGCCCGGAATTTGCTGATGCGCTCTTAGGCCGCTGACTTCTACCGGCACGATCGCGTCCGAATCGCCATGAAGGATCAAGGTTGGCACGTTGAATTTGGCCAAATCCCCACGGAAGTCCGTGTAGCTAAATGCAGCGATGCAATCCAGCGTCCCTTTCGGGGAAGCAAAGGCAGCGATGTCGCGGTTATATAAGCGGAACGGTTCGCTCACCAGGTCGGTTCGACCTCCAGCCGCGAAGAAATTCGTCGTGAAGCCATCCAGGAAGGCCAGCCGATCCGTGAGCACGCCGTCCTGAAATCCCTTGATGGCGGCGTCATCGAGCCCGCCGTCCGGGTTATCCTTGGATTTGTACAGGTACGGCGGAACCGCCCCAGCCAGAACCGCCTTGCTTACCCGCTGCGTCCCGTAGGTCCCGATATATCTAGCCACTTCTCCGCCACCCATCGAGAATCCGACCAAGGTGACATCGCGTAAGCCCAGATACAAGATCAATTGATGCAGATCGGCGGCCAAGGTATCGTAATCATAACCGTTCCAAGGCTGCGACGACTGGCCGAACCCGCGGCGATCATACGTAATCACTCGGTACCCGGCTTCCACCAAAGCAGGCACCTGCTTCTCCCACGATCTTCCGCTCAGCGGCCAACCGTGAATCAAAATCACCGGTTTCCCCGAACCTACATCTTCATAATGAAGCTCCACCGGAATTCCATTCTCTTGACCAACTGTTACTTTTGCCATTGTTAATCCCTCCACGTTTTAGTTTTTCAAAATTATATTGTTCAAAATATTTATATTCACATCTTACCCGCCCTGCACAATATTGTCAACAATTAAATTGTAAAAAATATAGTTTCTTTTTTACGCATCTGTTATGATGTTTGTAAACTTACATTAAAGGCAATCGAGGTGCATCATGGAAATGAATGAGCCAAGCTTGAAGTTAGGGGAACATCTTTGTTTTTCGCTGTATGCCTGCTCCCGCGCTATCCTGCGGCTGTATCGCCCGTATTTGGATGAGCTGGAGCTGACTTATCCGCAATATCTGGTCTTGGTCACCTTGTGGGAGAAGGAGAAGAGCACCATTAAGGAGCTCGGAGAAGCGTTAGATCTGGACACTGGAACTTTAACGCCTTTATTGAAGCGGATGGAAGCTGCAGGTCTAATCGAAAGACGCCGCGATTCCGCCGACGAGCGCGTGGTGAATGTGCTCATTACGCCGAAAGGCAAAGCGTTGCAAGAGAAAGCGGCCTGTGTTCCGCAGTCCCTGCTTGCCGCTTCGGATATGGAGCCTGGGGAGTTAAACCGCCTAAACGAAACGATTATCCAATTGCTTCAGCAGGTGAACGCCTCGTCGAAGAAATAAACGATCCTCCTCCGTTCCTTCCTGGGCGCTCGAATTACGAGAGACATTGGATATAAGCCATCAGCTCTGCGATTCCTCGGTATTGGAACGTGAGCTTCTGGTTTAGTTTCTCGAGAGCCACTTGGAAGGAACGGTCGATTTTGGATAAACGGAAAGCCTCCAAGTCATGCAAAATATCCCGCAGGTTCTCGATATAATAGATCGTTTTACGTAAACTGCTGATCACTAGAATCTTACGCAATTCGGGCACGGAGTACATGCGATATCCGCTTTCCGGATGCCGGGTCGAGGTAATCAGCCCCTCCTTCTCCCAATGCCGAATGGCCGAGGGATTCACCCCCGCCAGCTCCGCCACCTTCCCGATCGTCATCGCTTCGGTCAGCTTCCGGTTCTTATACGAACGGAAATCCGCCTGCCGGATCATGGTTAACAGCCCTTCCACCCTCTGCTTCTCTTCCTGAACCTGGTACAATTGAAGGTTGATCAGCCACAAGGCTTCCGTGACGCTGCCTTCTTTGATTCTTCGCATCACCTCATAAACGACAGGGATCTCATAACCGGCTAACAACGATCGAATGGTGATAAACGCTTGGAGATGGACCGTCGTATAGATTCTATGGTTGCCCGCCGATCTCAAGACCTCTGGAATTAACCCTTGTTCTTCATATCGTCTTAATGTGGTTGTGCTTACGTTCAGCCGTTCCGCAATTTGTGCCGGCGTATACACTTCCTGCATAAGCCCACTCCCTCTGTTTAAAGTAAAACCTTAAAGTGCTACGTTAACCTAGTGTCGTTATAACCATCATAACATCAGGGATTCGGGACACGAAACCGAAAGATTGCATGAATGTTATATGCTGAAGGTATCACATGCGAGGGAGCGATTCGAATGAAACATCAGAAGCTTGTCGCCTTAGCCGATGGTTCAACGTTGGAAGTCGGCCTAACCGGAAAACCCGGAGGCAAAACGATCATGTTGCCTATAGCCAAAAAATCCGCCTACGGCCAAGAGGCGGAAAGCCTTAGGATGTGGGGCGTTGATCCCGAGTTAGGCAAGCGCTTCGTAGAGGGCTTGTCCGATCAGTTTCAAGTTCTGCATTTTGATTATGAAGGGCATCGGTTTCAACACCCTGCGCCCGATCATTTGACGCCGGAAAGTATCGTGCTCGATTTCCTGCGCATCGCCGACGAGATGCAGATCGAAACCTTCAGTTATTACGGCTATTCCTGGCTGGCCCTAGCCGGCTTACAGCTGGCGATTCGGACGAACCGGCTGGATAGCTTGATCATGGGGGGATTTCCGCCTTATGGAGGACCCTACCGGGAAATGTTGACCGTCACTGCCAAAACTCATGAACAAGCGCTGAACGCTTCCCCGTCCTCGAAAGAACCCCTACAGGACTTCGGCAACCCGGAAGAAATCGATTGGGATCAGGTTCAGGTGGCACTCGATTCGAAGCAAACGAAGCAATTTTTGACCCTGTATCTAAGCTTGATCGATTTCGACGACACCTCCGTGCAGGAGAATATAACCCTTCCGAGACTTACCTTTGCCGGCGAAGCGGACTGCATCGTGTATGGCGAGAACTTTGGGAGCGTAACTGTCGATATCGCGGGGACATTACGTAAGCATGAACAAGCGTTACGCCAGCTCGGCTGGGATGTGGCGATCTTACCGGGGAACGAGATGGACCATACGAAAGCCATGCAGCCTGGCACTGTTCTGCCTGTGATCCGACCCTGGCTGGCCGCGAATTTATTAAACTAATGGAAAGAGCTAAGCTCGGTTTGACCCGGCTTAGCTCTTCTACATGATGCAGAACAAATTATGATACCGAAACGGCTTGTGGCTTGGTTTCCGATAAACCAAGTGCCTGTGATGTTGCTCGATGGACCGATTGAAAGAGGTCCGGATTTTCCGACAGCGAATAGCCAAATGAAGGAATCATTTCTTTGATCTTAGGCTTCCAGGTTTCATACTGCTGCGGGAAGCATTTCTCGATAACCTCCAGCATGACTTGCACCGCGGTCGAAGCCCCCGGAGAAGCTCCAAGCAATGCGGCTATCGAGCCATCGGCGGCACTGACGACTTCCGTGCCGAATTGCAGCGTTCCTTTGCCGCCCTCCACTGTATCCTTGATGACTTGCACCCGCTGACCGGCTACGATCAGATCCCAATCCTCGCTCTTGGCCCCCGGTACAAAGTCCCGCAGCTCCTCCATACGTTGTTCCTTGGACAACATGAGCTGCTGAACCAGGTATTTGGTCAGTGACATCTCCTTCACCCCGGCGGCCAGCATCGTCAGAAGATTATGCGGTTTGACGGAGGTGATGAGATCGAATAGAGAGCCGGTCTTGAGGAACTTCGGCGAAAAGCCGGCAAAAGGTCCAAACAGCAGCGCCTTCTGATTGTCGATGAACCGGGTGTCCAGATGCGGAACGGACATCGGTGGTGCCCCAACCGAGGCTTTACCGTAAACCTTGGCATGGTGATGCTCTACGACTTCCGGATTGTTGCACACCATAAACAACCCGCTGACAGGGAAGCCGCCGATCCGCTTCCCTTCCGGGATGCCGGATTTCTGCAATAAATGCAAGCTCCCGCCGCCAGCACCGATAAAGACGAACTTGGCGGTATGGCGCTGGGTCACGCCGCTGCTCAGGTCCTTCACTTTCAACTCCCACAACCCGTCCGGCGTTCGCTTCAGCTTCTTCACACTATGCTTGTAGCGGATGTCCACGTCCTGTTCTTTCAAATGATCCAGCAGCATCCGAGTTAAAGTCCCGAAATTTACGTCCGTGCCCGAATCGATCTTCGTCGCCGCAATCGGCTCCTCCGCCTTCCGTTCCTTCATCATCAGCGGAACCCATTCTCTCAGCTTCCCAGGATCATCGGAGAACTCCATCCCCTGGAACAGAGGATGCGAGGATAAGGCTTCGTAACGTCTTCTGAGGAATTCTACATTCTGCTCCCCACGCACGTAGCTCATATGAGGCAACGGCATGATGAAATCCTGCGGATTCCGGATCAGATGGCGTTGAACCAGATAAGACCAGAACTGCCTTGACACCTGGAACTGTTCATTCACTTTAACCGCCTTGCTAATATCGACGGTTCCGTCCGGCCGCTCCGTGGTATAGTTCAACTCACACAACGCGGCATGACCAGTTCCCGCATTATTCCATTCGTTCGAGCTTTCCTCCCCTGCCCGGGCAAGTTGTTCAAACACCGTGATGTTCCAGTCCGGCGCCAATTCTTTCAGCAGGGTCCCTAACGTCGCACTCATAATTCCGGCACCAATCAAAATAACGTCTGTACTTGTTTGTCCGTGATTCATGTTTACCGTCCCTTATGCCCTTATTTTGCTGAAAGGATGTAAGCGCTCTCGAATTGCTCTCGCTACAACTCTGGAGACGAGCCGGCCCACACCTTTTCCGTAAAAATTGATTTGATTTAAGTGTAACAACAATAGTGAGGGATTGAAATATTAATTTCTAAGATATTTAATAATTGATTTTTTTAAGCCATCCAAAAAGAACTTATCGGGCACTCTTAACAAAAGCATCATTTATCGATATATACATTTCATTTATTAATAAATATTTATTGATTATCGATAAAAAACATGCTAAATTAGCTTCGACACTATCACTACGCGAGGTGCTGTTAATAATGAAACGTGAACAAGGCTCTACCCTTTTCTTAAGAGGCGTCGTATTCCTGATGGGGATCGCGATCCTTGCTGTATGCGCGCTAGGGGTACCCACGATTGCCAAGGAATTGGTGGAGTATTATCCGCCATACATCTACCTGACTCTGCTTATTCCCATGTACGCTTCGGCTATTCCTTTCTTCTATGCGCTATACCAGACGCTGAAGCTATTAAGCTATATCGATAAGAATACCGCATTCTCCGAAGCCTCGGTGAAGGCTTTAAAGAGCATTAGAAACTGCGCGATCGCCATCTGCATCTTGTATGCGGTTATCTTGCCGATTCTGTTCATCATTGCGGAGAAGGACGATGCACCGGGACTCGCCGCTCTCGGGCTGGTCATCTGTTTCGCTTCTCTCGTTATCGCCGTCTTTGCGGCCGTGCTTCAGAGGCTCTTAAGAAATGCTATCGACATCAAATCGGAAAACGATTTAACGATCTGAGGTGAGGGAACCCATGGGCGTAATTATCAATATCGACGTCATGCTGGCAAAACGGAAAATGAGCGTCACGGAGCTTTCGGAGAAGGTCGGCATCACGATGGCGAACCTCTCTATCTTGAAAAACGGGAAGGCCAAGGCCATTCGGTTCTCCACCTTGGAAGCGATATGTAAGGCGTTGGATTGCCAACCCGGCGATATTATGGAGTACCGAAACGATGAGGAGTAGCCTGAGTCAATCCCTGAACAAAGGGGAGTTGCGCGTAGGTAAACGCCTTGATCATGCCCTTCGGCAGTTGGTGCGCTTCGGCTGGCAGCAGGCATTGTCCTGTGTGTTCCCCGTGGTGATTTTTGCATCGCTGGCTTTGACGCAATTTCTTCCGCTGCCTTGGCTCCCCCGTTATGACTGGCTGCTGCTGATCTGCCTCGCCATGCAGGTTTGGATGGTTCGTTCGGGACTGGAAACCCGCGACGAAGTGAAGGTCATCACAGTCTTCCACTTGATCGGATTGGCGCTGGAGATGTTCAAGGTCCACATGGGTTCTTGGGCATATCCCGAGGAAGGCTGGACGAAGGTGAACGGCGTGCCCCTCTACAGCGGGTTCATGTATGCCAGTGTGGCGAGTTATCTGTGCCAGGCCTGGCGACGTCTGAAGGTGGACCTGGTCCGCTTCCCCCCGCTCTGGCTGGTCGTCCCGCTGGCCGCCTCCATTTACCTGAATTTCTTCACCCACCATTATTGGATCGATGTTCGATGGTGGTTGTCGGCGCTGGTGCTACTCGTCTTCTGGCGGACCTGGGTCACCTACGAGGTTGGCGGCAAGCCCTACCGGATGCCGTTATCCCTCTCCTTTGTGCTGATCGGCTTCTTTATCTGGATCGCAGAGAATGTCGCTACATTCTTCAGCGCCTGGAGGTACCCGAACCAATCCGACGGCTGGCATCTCGTCCATCTCGGCAAGATCAGCTCCTGGCTTCTGCTCGTCATTATCAGCTTCCTGATCGTTGCGGCACTGAAGCGGGTGAAGGGGCAACGGGAATAAGCAAAAGGCCATCCAGCTCACAGCAGGATGGCCCTTCCCCTTTATCCCTTCTTCTTAACCGGTCGCAGTACGGCATACCCGTAACCTTCCGGGTAATGGCGTTGATAGTCCTGCTTGATCTCTTCATCCCATTCGTACCCCAGTTGGCTGGGATCAAAGCTCCAAGCAACCTCCTCCACCGTGCTCATCACCGCCCCGTTATCCTTTAGGTAGTCAAACGGCGGATGGAAGAACACCAAGTATTCCGACTCCGGGATCTCCCGGTACTCCATTCCTTCCGGAATCGGTCCGTCATATTCCAGGGGAACCGGGATGCCGTACAGATACCCTTTTTGGCCGTCCCGGTAAAACCATCCCGCCGTCTGCCCCAACTGCCCCTCCAGGGTATGGTTGGACATGCTCTCCAAGGTTCCGCTGACTTCGTCGCAGGAGTGACCGTTCCCCCAGAAATCCCCATAGTTGTTGACGGCCAAATCCCAGATCCCGATAAACTTATGGGCCGGAATGAATTCGACTTTGATCTCCGCCGGTTGCAAGTGAACTTCGCTCATGTGATCCCGCTCCTTGATCCAATAATGATAAGGCGAGAAGACTTCCTGACGAATCGCTAAGGGAATGGGCCTTGGCGCCTTTCGGTAGGCCGCAGGGGTGAGCTGGAAAGCCTTCACGAACGCCCTCGTAAAAGCCTCCTGCGAGGAGAATCCATACTTTACGGCGATATCCAGAACCCGCTGATCCGTGTCGCGGAGCTCCATGGCGGCACGGCTGACTCTTCGCGTCCAGATATAATCCCGCAAGGTCACCCCCGTGTACTGGTTGAACTGTCTGGAGCAATAAAACGGGGAGTACCCTAGTGCGTCCGACATCTTTAATAGAGACGTCTCTTCCGTGATGTGCGTCTCCACCCAATCCACCATGCGTTGCACCGTCTCATTCCATTCGTACATGGAAGCCCTCCTCCTTTCACCCTGATCATATCACCGGGAAATTTCACAAATTTGATTCGAGTTGCAAAGCTGGAAACGCCGCTACAGATGAGTTTGCTCTAGGGGTGCAGGAGTTGCCTGTTCTTTGCGCTTTCTCATCGCATGCAATACGAACAATAGAATGAACCATAATGGAGTCAACAATAGGGCCGGACGCGTCTCATCCGCAAACAACATAATCAGCAGGATCGCCGCAAACAACGTGAGAACGGCATAATTGATAAAAGGGGTAAACGGCGCTTTAAACTTTGACTTGGCCTGCAGCTCCGGTTGCGTTCGCTTATAACGAATATGGCACACGAGCACCACGCCCCACACCCAAATAAAACAAATGGCACTGATCGTCGTCACGATGCCGAAAGCTTGCCCCGGGATCAGTTTGCTTAACAACGCCCCGACGGAAATGACCAGCGTAGAAATCAGCAGCGCGTTGCCAGGCACATGGTTCTTGTTCAATTTCGCCATCCGGGTAGGAGCTTGATTATTCTTGCTTAAGTTATACAAGATCCGGCTGGTCGAGAACATCCCGCTGTTACAAGCGGAGGCGGCCGAGGTCAAAACGACGAAATTAATGATTCCCGCGGCAATCGGAATGCCGACCAGACTAAACGTCTTCACGAACGGGCTCTCCGCCGGAGTCAGCCCCGTCCAGGGGTTAATGCATAAGAGGGCGATCAATGCGCCAACGTAGAAGAATAAAATTCGCAGCGGAATTTTATTGATGGCGGATGGGATATTTTTCTCCGGATCGGAGGTTTCCGCAGCGGATACCCCAACGAGCTCCACGCCAACATAGGCGAACACGACCATTTGGAAGGAAAGCAAGAAACCGGTTATTCCGTTGGGAAACAGCCCCCCATGCCCCCAAATATTCTTCACGGTTACGGCCCCAGCATCGGTCTTGAATCCGATGACCAGCAAAATCACACCGATGGCGATTAACACGAGAATCGTCACGACCTTAATTAACGCAAACCAAAACTCCAACTCGCCGAAATTTTTCACGGTCAATAAGTTAAGCCCCAGCAAGATGATCAAACAAATAACCGCCGGCACCCATTGCGGGATATCAAACCAATATTGCACGTACACCCCGACGGCAATGACGTCCGCCATCGCTGTCATGATCCAGCAAAACCAATACGTCCACCCGGTAACGAATGCAGCCCGCGGCCCAAGATAGTCTTCGGCAATGTCCGTGAACGATTGATAACCGGCCTTGGACAACAGCAGCTCTCCCAATGCTCGCATGACAAAAAATACGGCGATCCCCACAAGGAAATAGGCAAAAACGATGGAAGGCCCGGCCAGTTGGATCGCTTTCCCTGATCCTAGGAATAACCCGGTCCCAATCGTTCCTCCTATAGCGATCAGTTGAACATGTCGATTGGCTAAATCTCTCTTTAATTCTTGTTGCGCCACCCCTAACTCCCCCTTAATTCTTCATGATTGACTACATGTGAAATATTGAACAAATAACGCCAAAAAAAAAGAGATTGGATGCGCTCCAATCTCCGGATCATAAGAATAATAAATAACCTAAATAAACAATTATTTAGTACTCTTCTGTCCTTTTGCCTGAGATTGTGAACCCTTCGGCGCCGCGGAATCTCCGCAGTCTCTCCAGAAGCTGCTCCGACTATAGTGTGATCCATAGCCATCATAGCTTGCGAATTATTCAATTTTTTCAAATACTACTCGCGGATAAATATTTTGTCAATAACATTCCTTCCATTAGTTCTTCGGTCTTGTCATGCGTTCCATGATCAGGGCCACTCGGCGTCGGCTTACAAATCGGATCATTTGAGCCATAAACGAATTGGATCGGCCCTCGATGATAAAGCTTCGCCCTTGGTCAATCCCGCGAAATCCGGCCTGCACTACCTTTTCCGGTGTAGAGAGCTTGTTGCCTGCAGCCATGTCTGCACCACTGCCGACCGCATCGAAGAATCCTGTGTCGGTTGCCCCTGGGCACAGTGCAAGCACGCGAACGCCCCTTCCCCGCATTTCCGCCCACAGCGCTTCAGAGAACGAAATGACAAACGCCTTGGTTGCGCCATAAACGGCCGAATATGCACAAGGCATAAAGGCGGCCATCGAAGCTACATTCACGATGACTCCATCCCCTCGCTGCAACATATGGGGCAGCAAACGATGCGTAAGATCGACTAACGACGCCGAGTTCAGCATGATTTCCTCCTGCTCACGACCCGGGTCGAGCTCCTCGAAGCGTCCATGTGTACCGAACCCAGCATTGTTGATCAAAATATCGACCGTCAAGCCCAGTTCGGCAATTTGATCGGCTAGTTGACGAGGAGCATCTGCTTGGGACAAATCGCAAGCCAATACAACCGCCTGCACCCCGTACTGACGTTTAATATCCCCTGCAATGGCCTCCAATTTATCCTGGGATCTTGCGACCAGCACGATGTGACTGCCCCGGGCTGCCAATTGTTTGGCATATACTTTTCCGATCCCGGATGAAGCCCCGGTAACTAAGGCCAACTTATTCGAATATTCATACTTATTCATGAAATAACCTCCTCCTATGGACAACACTTCGTGTCTTCAATGATCTTCATCTTATCTTCGCCAGGAGGAGGCCAGCCACATCATGTTTATACTATTAATGGAATTACCCGGTAAAGGCGATCTCTTGTGGCAAGAGTCACGGAACTGAGACTATAATGGTCTTGGGGGGTGAAAAATGTGAATGTAAATCGGACCTCATCCGCATTGGGGGAATTCATCAAATCCCGTAGGGAACGGCTGCAGCCTTCCAACGCCGGGATCAAGCCACTTCCCGGACGTAGACGTACCCCGGGCCTGCGAAGAGAAGAAGTCTCCTATCTCGCGAATGTCAGCTTGA
The DNA here is from genome assembly GCF_014947195.2 of Paenibacillus rhizolycopersici. Classification (NCBI taxonomy): domain Bacteria; kingdom Bacillati; phylum Bacillota; class Bacilli; order Caryophanales; family Paenibacillaceae; genus Paenibacillus; species Paenibacillus rhizolycopersici. The sequence goes on from NZ_JADCNN020000030.1 coordinate 38,408, forward strand.
CCTATTATACCTGGCTCGAGCAAGGCAGAGAGGTTAACCCTTCACCTGAAGTGTTATTAAATATCAGCAACGCTTTGATGTTGGACGAAGACGAGCGAAAATATCTATTCCGCCTCGCCAATCTCGACCCGGCCAGCGCTGGAGTTGTGCACCATCGCGAAGGGTCGGATTTTAGTTTCATGCAAACCATCGTCGACCAAATGGTGTATCCCTCCTTCGTTACAGACGAAGGCACGGATGTCATCGCCTGGAATCGGGCAGCTAAACTGATTATCGCCGATTTCGGCCGTCTACCCAAGAACGAACGGTATATGCTGAATGTCCTTTTTTTCAGTGCAGATTACCGTGAGAAGCTGGTGAATTGGGAGGAATTTGTCCGATTCAGTACGGCTACGCTTCGGGCCAACTTAGATCTATATCAAGATCATCCGCTGTACATGGAAAGATTAGAACGTCTGAAACGGCACAGCAAAGAATTTTCTCGTTTCTGGGAGCTGTATGAAATAAAACAAAAGCGGGTGTCCACCGCATTATTTCGTCTTCCGGGTGCCCAGATGATGGAGTTTAAGGTCCATTCCGCCTCTATCGATAACAATCCGGGGATGCATTGGTGTTTCTTTGTTCCCGTACCTGGAACGGGCACGGAAGAGAATTTATTGCGCATGCTGGAGCAGGCTGAGACGGATAATTAAGCTTTGCACCGCGGTAAAGAAAGGAGGAATGACCCATGGCCAGAAAACAATCCTACTCCCATTCGGAGCTGCTAGACCTAACGAAGCGTTTGGTGCTGGAGCGCGGTTATGACGGGTTTAATCTCAAGCTGCTCTCGGAACACTTGCCCGGTGCACGAAGCACGATCTATCAATATTATGCCAATAAGGATGAGATCATTGCAGCCTGTATGAAACGAAGCATTGGGGCCATCCTAGAGAAAGCCTCTGCCCTTGACGAAACCGACTCCATGCGAGCCCTTCAGGAGTTGCTTGACATCTACCTCGAGGAGTTCCAGTTGCATCAGCTCTTAGCCGATGCGTACAAAATCAAAACAACCGCATCGGAGGCCGCGCGCAGGGATATCGAATATGTGGAGTCCGCGCACGAGTTTCTTAAAGTCCAGCTCACCCGTCTGTTTCAGAAAGCCCAGCAAGAGAAGCACCTCAGAGAAGACATCCCCCTCCCTGTGCATGTCGGCATGTTCTTCAATCTCATCAACACGCCGAATATGATGAACGTTCCCGTCCCCGAGTGGAGCAGGATGCTGTTTCAAATATGGATGGGTGGGGCCAAGCAGTAAGGGCGAAGTCCTTCCATATTTTAATTTTGACACAGGTGTCAAAATGGTGTTTAATCAAGAGGTAGTCATGAAGTGATATCTGATATCCAATTTGACACTAGTGTCATAATACAGAGTGAGGAGCTGAATTACATGTTTTTAGCGATGAGAGAAATCCTGCATAGCAAGCTGCGATTTTCGATGATTGTCATTATTTTTGTCATGATGGCTTGGCTGGTCTTTATCCTGTCGGGATTGGGGAACGGGTTATCATCGCTGGCTGCGTCAGCGTTTAAGAATATGGAAGCCGATTATGTGGTCTTCGAGCAAGGCTCCCAGAATTCCATGAGTAAGTCTCTGTTATCCGATCAGTTGGTAGAGGAAGCCGAGAAACTGCCGAACGTCATTGCGGCAGCTCCTATGGGAAGCACGATGGCGACGGCCCTGAAAGGCGATAGCACGAAGAATGACGATAAAGTCGATATCGCGATCTTGGGCATCGTTCCCGGCAGCTTCCTGGAGCCGAAGGTCATCGAGGGCGATAAGCTTACGAATGATCAACGGACTGGCGTCATCGTCAATGTTTCGATGAAGGAAGAAGGATTTAAACTCGGAGATACGTTCAAATTGGACGGTTCGACAGAGGCTTTGACGATTATGGGGTTTGTTGAGAATCAAACCTATAACCATCTGCCGGCCGTATTTATTCCGATGCCGGAATGGCGCAACATTGCATTCGCCGCGCCCGGCTCCGACAAAGGGATTGAGGGTCCTGTCAATGCCATCATGCTGCAGGGATCCAAAATTGACCCGAATACCATCAGCGACAAGCTTGGGAATACGGATACCGTGACGCGTGCCAAAGCGGTACAGGGCATGCCGGGCTATAAGGAGGAGAATGGCACGATCCTCATGATGCTGGCCTTCTTGTTCGTCATCTCCGCATTTGTGTTGGGTGTATTCTTCTACGTCATGACGATGCAGAAAACGAATCAATTTGGCATTATGAAGGCGATCGGCGCGAAAAATGGATTCCTAAGCAAAGCGATCGTGTCGCAAGTGACGGTTCTCTCGCTTGTCAGCATTGTCATCGGGGTTCTTCTTGCGTATGGGACCGCGGCCATCATGCCTAAGGGGATGCCGTTCAAGCTGGAGACAAATCTTGTCGCGGTGTACTCGGTTGTCCTTCTGGTTATTGCGGTGCTGAGCTCCCTGGTATCGGTTCGTAAAATCACAAAAATTGATCCGCTTCAAGCGCTTGGGAGGGTGGAATAATGACGACAGGTTTGGAAATCAGCAAGGTATCGAAATATTATGGCGAGGGAAACAACAAGGTCACCGCATTAGAGCAGGTATCCATCACCGTCGAGCCAGGTGAGTTCGTCGCTGTAGTCGGCCCGTCCGGATCCGGGAAGAGCACCTTTTTATCGATTGCCGGGGCATTGCTCAAAGCTTCCGAAGGGGAAGTTCGTTTGAATGGACAACCGATTTCGACATTCTCCGAAAAAGAGCTGTCCAGTGTTCGATTGAAGGAAATCGGATTTATTATGCAATCCTCCAATTTGGTCCCCTATCTTAACGTTCTTGACCAACTTCTCATAGTAAAGAAGATGGCGGGCAAGATAAAAGCAGAGGATCGAGCATTCGCCGTTAAGCTGCTGGAAGAACTGGGACTCTGGTCGAAGCTGAAGAGCTTCCCGGAAGAGCTGTCCGGCGGCGAGAAACAGCGCACCGCGATTGCGCGGGCTTTGATGAATCATCCCAACGTGATTTTGGCCGACGAACCCACAGCCAGCCTAGACACCCAGCGGGCGCATGAGGTCGTCAATCTGATCTCGCATCAAGTAAAGACGCGCAAGATTGCGGCGATTATGGTCACCCACGATGAGCGCATGCTTGAATACTGCGATAGAGTGTACCACATGGAAGATGGCAAGCTGCTACTAGCAGAGCGGGCGAAATAAACGAATCCATGAGAAAAAGGAGAGGTTGAAGATGATCGTCATCACGAACCGAATCAAGGTCAGAAAAGGGATGGGTGCCGTCATGGCTCCTGGTTTCACGGCCTCCGGACCGCTAGACCAAACGAAGGGCTTGGTGAAAGTCGAGGTTCTCCTGGCACAACACGAAGATCATGATGAGCTGAATGTGAACATGCATTGGGAGACAATGGAGGATTTCACCGCTTGGAGAAACAGCGATAGCTTCAAGGAGGCGCATAAACGTCCGGAACCCGGTTCCGGTGCCGAGCAAAAGGAATCCCCGATTCTCGACAGCCAGCTGATCACTTATGAAGTGGCCTCTTTGAAAGAAAGAACGAAATAACCTCAATATCTCGGCATACGAAGACGGAAAACCAGCTCATTCTGAATGGGCTGGTTTTTTGGCATGATGGTTAAAGCGACGGCGTTCCCGCCTGCCGCCCCAGCAAGAAGAACAAATAATCCGTAGGGACGCCGGCATACCCTTGCTGCCGCAGCATCGCGGTCACGTTCCCCCGGTGATACGTCCCGTGATTGACCACATGATGCAGAATATCGGAGAAACGCGTATCCAGGCTGCCATATTTCGGGTGGTGGATCGTCATCGCCATATCCGGGTCGGGCGTATGCTGCAGCAGATCGCGGAACCGATCGGCGACGCCGGCGAACAGCTGCCGTACTTCGCCTACGGACTTGCCTTTCGTTTCCTCTGACCAGATCGGCATTTTCGGAAAAATGTCCTCGCTCGGAACGCCCTCAAGCACGGACAGATAAAGCTGATCGAACAGGTAAATATGTCCCAACGCCTGAGCCACGGACGGGAATACGCTCGTCACATCCGCATGGAATACCTCCTCCGGAAGCTGCTCCAAATGAGTGAACAGTTGGTCATTCGCCCAAACATGATAGTTAAGCCATTGATCCGAAGGTCTTTGCATGGATCGTTTCACGCTCCTTGTCATTGTCGTCGTTAGGCTGCCGCTTCCGCTGAAGCCATGTCTCTATCATATACCGGGTTCCATGACAAATGCTGTCAGCGAAGATCAATCGGTTTCATCCAAGTAATGTGTGGCGATGCCGGAGGCGGTCTCCTGAATTCTGCGTTTCAACTCCGGCGGTTCGAGGACTCGGATGGCCGTCCCGAACGTGATGAGATACTTCGGAAGGTACTTGTTCATCGTCGGAACGTCGAGCGCAAAGCACGCCTCCCGGTCGGTGCGTTCCGTCAAATAGTGGCGTAGATGCCAATGGCTGCACACCTCGTTGAGCCTGTCCGGCAATCCTTGGATACGAACGACGACCAACGGCCCTTCCGCTTCCCGCCCCTGCTCGGTCTGGTCGCGGAAATAATCGGATGCCGAGAAGCCTTCCGGCTTTTCAAACCGTCCCTCGGTCGGCTCTAACCGCTCGATGCGGTCCACGCGGAACGTCCGCATCGCTTTCGACCGTCGGCAAAACGCGACCGCGTACCATTCGTTCCGGTCGAAAGCCAACCCGTACGGATCAACGTCGCGTTCTTCTTCCCGCTCCGAGTTGGCCTTGCGGTACACGATGCGGACCGTCCGCCCCTCTTTCGCCGCTTGCTCCAAGTCCCGCAATGCTGCGGTCAAGAAGGGAGGACGCGCCGGAGATATCACGTCAAGTCCGCTCGTTTGCGCCGAAAGATCCTGACGCTGCTCTTCATGCAGGCTGTTCTCCACCTTCTTCAACGCGCTTTCCAACTCTTCCGTAAACGGATATCCGGCGCCCTGGGCAAATTTGTACGCGTCGACAAGCGCCTTTAGTTCTACCGAGTTGAAGAACAAGGGCGTTTCCTTGAAGCTGTCCAGAATGTGGATGCCTCCGTCGTGGCCCGATTCCGCAACGACCGGCACGCCGCTGGCGCATAAAGCATCGATATACCGATACACGGTGCGAACGCTGATCTCCAGGTTGTCCGCAATCTGGGACGCCGTAAGCTTCCTGCCGAAACGCAACATCCATAACATGGACAACATATTATCCCATTTGGCCACGAGGCGGGCCCCCTCTTCTCGTCGTATAACCCCATGTTCGCATATTCGCTGCCAGCAGATCAACCGTTCCCCTACAAAAAGCAAAAAGCCCCCAAGGGGGCTTCCTGTTTATGAGCCTAATAACGCTGGCTCCACCGCTCAAAACGGGTTCGTCGCAATGAAGCTGGCCGTCTTCACATAAACGCGTTGACTAAGTTTCAATTGGCTGACAATAAATTCTGCCAGATCTTCCGGTTGAACGAACTTGGAGTCGTTATTGTCCTTAATCAAATTCAGCTCAAGGGCCAAATCGGTTGCCACTGTGCTTGGCGTTAAAGCCGACACCCGGATGTTATTGCGGCGAACCTCCTGAGCAAGGGACTCCGTAAACCCGATCACGGCGAATTTCGAGGCGCTGTAGGCGCTCGAGGTCGCTGCCCCGTTCAGTCCATTCGTCGAGGAGATGTTGATGATATCTCCGCTATTTTTTTCGACCAGTTGAGGTAGTACCGCTCGGGTTACGTAGTATGTACCCAATACATTGGTGTCAATAATACCCTTCCATTCGGCCGGGTCCATCTCCAGCACCGTCCCAAACGTAGCAATTCCCGCGTTATTGATCAAAATATCCGCTGGGCCCAGCTCGTTCTTCAACGTTTCAACAGCCTGCTCCACTTGTTCTTTCGAGGCAATATCGGCCGCCGCATAAGCGACCTTGACTCCCAACCCTTGCAGTTCGGCTGCGACCTCTTTCAATGTCGACTCCGTTCTTGCGATTAAACCTACGTTTACGCCTTCTTTGGCTAAGGCCACGGCTGTTGCTTTCCCGATCCCTCTAGCTGCGCCTGTGATGATCGCGACTTTACCTTGTAATGATTGTGCCATTTCCCTTGGCTCCTCTCTTTGGGGTCTTTCACTCCTCCCCTATTATACTGTAACCGAGCAGGCTGACGTAAATGCAAACTAACTTGTTGACTTAAACCATAGTTTAAGTCGTATCATAGTCATGTCGACAAGAAACCTTAGATTCGGGGGCCTCCAATCATGAAGTATTATTCCATTGGCGAAGCTTCAGCAACCTACGATATTCCGGAATCCACCTTGCGTTACTATGAGAAAAAAGGGCTGCTCCCGTTTATCGAACGGGACGAGGCGGGCAGACGCTTATTTTCAGAACGTCAATTGGCGCTGCTTCAAATCGTGATTTGCCTCAAGACCACCAACATGCCCATCAGCGGCATTCGGCAGTATATGGAATGGGTTGTCGAAGGGGATGCCTCCATTGAGAAGCGGCTTGAGATGCTGGTGAACCACAAGAAGAAGGTGACGGAAGAGATCGCTTTGATGAACGAGCACTTGCTGGGGATTGACGATAAAATCGAACGTTATCAAAAACAACTTGAGGTGGAAAGCAAATGAAGCTTTCAGAAAATACGATATTGATTACCGGCGGCGGCTCCGGGATCGGGCTGGCTTTTGCGGAAAGATTCGTGCAATCCGGTAATACCGTCATCGTGTGCGGCCGACGGGAGAGCGTGCTCCAGCAAGCCCGGGAGCAAGTGCCCGGCTTGATTACCCGAGCCTGCGACTTGGAGGTGGACTCCGATCGCGTGGCGTTGTTTGACTGGGTGACAACGAACTATCCGGACGTGAACGTGCTGGTCAACAATGCCGGCATCCAGCTGCGATATAACCTGCTGAAAGCAGATGCGAGAGACCACTGGCACGACTATGGCAAGGAGATGACCACGAATATCGAGGCGCCTGTCCATTTATCCATACTGTTCGCTCCGTATTTTGCGAAGAAAGAAACCGCTGCGATTCTTAATGTCACCTCTGGGCTGGCGTTTACCCCCTTTGCGATTGCCCCGGTTTATTCGGCTACCAAAGCGGCGCTTCACTCTTTCACCGTCAGCTTGAGACATCAATTGTCCGATACATCGGTTGAAGTCATTGAAATTGCTCCGCCCGCGGTGAACACGGATCTCGGGGGGTCTGGATTGCATACGCACGGAGAACCGCTGGATGCCTTCACGGATGGGATTTTCAAGGGCTTAGCCGAGGGAAAGAAGGAGATTGGATACGGCTCGTCAGCAGAGCGTTTGCGCATGTCCCGGGACGAGATCGACGAATATACGGAAAAGCTGTATCAAGCCACGAAGGACTCGATAGAGTAATGGGGCGAGTGCGCAAAAATGAAGAA
>NZ_JADCNN020000031.1:0-45842 GCF_014947195.2 Paenibacillus rhizolycopersici
TTTTGATTTGTCTCACGTTACGGGGTCAGTCCCAAGGAGGATTCGGGGTTCTTGTTATCGCCACGAAAAAACCGGCCCAGGTCGATAACGACTTGGGCCGGTTTGCGCTGTTGAAATCTTAACGGTTGTAGAATTCGACGATTTGTTTCTCGTCGATGTCTTGCGACAGTTCGGAACGTTCTGGCAAACGAATGTATCTGCCTTCCAGAGCCGTGTCGTTGAATTCCAGGTAAGCTGGAAGATGCGAACGGTTTTCCAGGGCTTCCTTCACAGAGGAAAGGCCGCGGCTTCTTTCACGAAGACTGATCACGTCGCCAAGGTTTACACGGTAAGAAGCGATGTCCACTTTCTTGCCGTTCACGGTTACGTGGCCATGGGATACGAGCTGACGCGCGCCGGCGCGGGAGTTCGCGAAGCCCAGACGGTAAACGAGGTTGTCCAAACGGCTTTCAAGCAAGAACATGAACGTTTCGCCCGCGATACCAGGCATATGCTGCGCTTTTTCGAACAGCGTGCGGAATTGCTTCTCGCCCAAGCCGTACATGTGGCGCAATTTTTGTTTTTCGAGCAACTGTGCTCCGTAGTTACTTACTTTTCTGCGTTGGTTAGCGCCGTGTTGACCCGGAGGGAACGGACGCTTCAAATCTTTGCCTGTACCGCTCAAGGAAATGCCAAGACGGCGGCTGAGTTTAAATTTAGGACCAGTGTAACGTGCCATTGTATAGGTAGACTCCTTTGTTAGTTAAATTTCGTATAGGGTTCTACTTGCGCGGGTTTTGTTTGGACGAGCGAAGGATAGATAAAAAATACGCTCCCTAACAGGAAAGTTCAGCCGCTGTCCTGTCAGCAACAAAAACCGAGAGGGTGCTCGCATGCGTTACGCCCTAAGCAAGACTCTATCCAGTCTTCATCAACAATATATATTATATGAATTTAGGGGGTAAAGTCAATAAGTGTTTTTGTTGGGAAAGGAGGTATTTTGTCGATAGGGCTTTTGGCCTAAAAAAATGCCATGAACCTTAGGAATTATAATGCAAAACCCTAAGGAAGATAGTAAAATAGAGTTAACAGACATGAACGGATCCGGCGGAGATGGACAAGCTTGAACTTCAGGGAAGGAAGCTTGTCCGTTTGGTGTTTATCGTAAGTTGAAGGGCTAAAATCCAACGCAGCATATAAAAGGAGCTTTTTTTATGGCCGATCAATCCATGGGTCAGCCGATGCTGAACCTGAATCACGCTTCTGGCCTGCAGCGGCTCGATGATGGCGACAATTATACGGATTGGCTGCGGCAGCTTGATATCACTGTCCATGATTTCCCCTACATTGAGTCTATCTTAAAACAGGGGTACGCGGAGTGGCGAAAGCTGGTAAGTGCAATGCCGGAACTTGGTAAGGCCGACTTTTTCATTTCCGGCAGTCGCGGCGAAGTGCTGCTTGCCGATTCGCTTGATCCGGGAGGGCCAATCAGCCCGACCTGGCCCAAGCCGATGGAAGAGGCGATCCTGCAAAGCCTTCGCGAGCATAGAGCGGTCACAGCCGAAACAGCGGACGGTGTTTATGTTGCCGTGCCGGTGTTTTCCCGCATTCATGGCGATTTGTTCGCTTCATTTGGTTGCTGCTTGCATGATTGCGGCGCTACGGCGGCTGTTCTGTTCGCCAAAATGGCGGCACAACTATTTCAATCTTGCTTTTATAAGTGTTTTGAAGGCTTGTTCGTTTCCGATCTGCTGCGCGTTCAGCAGCAGGCCAAACGCGAAGAGCAGCGCCGTTCCAAGCTTTTTCAAGTCGTGCAAAAGCTCCATGATAAGATCGATGTGGATTCGGTCCTGACCGAAGTGTTTGAACGGGTTTCTGGAATGTATCCTGCAGCCAAGTTGGAGCTGTTGATGTCCCAGGATCACTTAAGCCGCGATCCGCGGGTCAAATCGCTGCAGCTGCATGGACAAGGCGATGAGCTGCTTATGAGGGCATTCATGGAAGGGCGGATGCAGGTCAGGGAATCCACAGGTTCAGGTCCCGAAGAAGGCGGCGAGAGAAGGCTGGAAATTGCGGTGCCCCTCAGTGGGAAACAGGGGGTCTATGGTGTTTTTCATTTGCAAATTCAACGGGAAAAGATCGATGATGTGGATCTGCAACTGATCGGTATGCTGGCGGATACGGCTGGCACGGCGTTCGAGAATGCCAAGCTGTATGAACAGTCCAATTTGTTAATTAATGAACTGAGACTGATCAATGAGCTCACCAAACGGCTGAATCAAAGCCTGCGGCTGAAGGAAGTGTTCAAGTTTGCTACCGAAGAGCTGTTGTCGATTTTCAAAGCGGAATATTGCTGCATCTCCCAACTGAATAAAGAACGGGAAACGTTTGAAATTATGTCTAGCAACGTGCCGGGGCTGTCGAAGGAGCATTTTCCGAAAAGCTACGGGTTCAGTGGACTTGTCTATTCCACGCAGGAGCCGATCATTCTCTCGGACTTTCAGGCATATGGTAAAGTATCCTCGAGATTTATGGAGGAGACGGATTCCCGTTCACTGATCACCGCACCCTTGATCGTTCGGGGAGAGGTCAACGGGGTCATTATGCTGGCACACCGTAAGACCCGCTTCTTCTCCTATGACAACTACAAGCTCCTTCAGGTCCTGTCCTCGCACATCGGCTTGGCGATTGCCAACGCATCGCTGCATGCGGAGGTTCGCCGTATGGCCAATCGCGATATGCTGACCGGACTTTATGCTCGCCACTATGTCGATGATGCGATTCAAGAGTTCCAGAAGAAAGATACGAACGGCTCCTTGATTATCGTTGACATTGACCAGTTCAAGCAGGTCAACGATACGTATGGCCACCAAACCGGGGATAAAATCCTGAAGCAGGTGTGCGCGATCGTCAAGAGCTCGATTCGCAAAACGGATATCGCCGCCCGGTGGGGAGGCGAGGAGTTGGCTGTGTATTTGCCAGGGGCAAGCGCCGATAACAGCTATCAAATCGCGGAAACGATCCGGCTGCGCGTTGCCATGGATACCGATCCACCGGTCACCGTATCGTGCGGCATCGCCGAGTGGATTCGGAGCGACGATAAGCTTAGTGTGGAATCGCTGTTCTATCAGGCGGACATGGCTTTATATAAAGCCAAGAACAGCGGGCGGAATCAAACGCAAATCGGTTCCAGTGACGATGCCCAAGCTCCGTAAACATTCATTCGGATGTTCCTGTTGGTTTTGGACGCTCCGAGCCCTACTTTGGGCCTCGGAGCGTTCTTTATTGCGCGATCCGCTTCGGCGAATAGAGCAGCCGTTCCCGTGGCAGGATACTGCTAGATGAGGTAAGGAGAACAGTCCGGTGGAGAACTGGTGCATTATTGAAGGCGGGGGCTTGCGTATGAGAGGGATGTCACAGAGAGGGCTGAGATACCGGTTAGCCGTCATTGTAAACGGGTTGCTGTTGACACTGATGTTGGCGTCCTGTGGGATGAACGAAGCAAAGACGCCGGAGCAATGGTTCGATTTCACTTGGTCAGGGCTCGCGGGTAGCGACACTTTATCGTTCCGCGGTTTAGCTACCTTGCAGCGCGGAAACGAGCATGGGCTGGAGGAGAGTCTAAATTATACGGGTCGCTTACAGAATCACCGAGAACTGAGCATCCGAACTGAGCCGGCAAACAACCGCAATGGCAACCTCGGCAGCCGACTGCAGATGACGGGATTAGCGAAGCCAAGCGGATGGGAAGCCAAGCTGCGCTTAGAAAACGGAAACTGGCTGGTACAGTCTGACAACCACGATGCCTTGCTGCAAGGGGTTGTGCGGTTAAATCCCTTGGATCAGCTTGAGGAAATCCGCATGGCAGCAAAGAAAACCATCACCTCCGAAAGTGGCGCCGCACGGGGGACGAAGGTACTCCGGATCGAGATGGACCCGGCGGAAGCCAGCATCAGATTAAAGGATCGTCTGCTGTCCGAAATGGAGCTTACACGCGAAGGGGGCATGGAACGGCTCGCGAGTGTTCCGGCTCCGCTTCAGGAGTCGCTGCGCGGCGAGTTATCGAAGATTTGGACGGCGGGGAACGATCAGTTGTCGGCCATGCTCGAGCAGTTGAACGCGACCGTTGTTTATCACTTGACGATTGATCGTAAATCCGGACTTCCCGCCAGGCTAACCTCGGAAACAACGTTAACTTACCTGTCAACCAAGGGCGTACCGCAACGAGAGGTGCTGCGCACTGATAATCGATTCGAGAGCTATAAGTAGTCGTGACATCCTGGGTTAGGCTGACTTTCCGCCCCCATCGTGCTACAATAACAGAAGAATTAACCAATGGTTAAACAACGCGGGACGTTTGAACGGCACGGGTTGCCCAACAAAAGTCCCGCTACGAATTTTGGAGGAGAGTGAGCCAGATGCGAGATCCTAGAGTTCAGAAGCTGGCGGAGAACCTGGTCGGTTATTCCGTAGATGTACAGCCGGGAGAGAACGTCCTGGTCGAAATGATCGGTGATGAACGCGATTTGCTGAAAGCCGTGGTGGAAGAGGTTGGGAAGAAGGGCGGCAATGCCTTCGTCGAGATTACCGACCGCACCGTGCAGCGTGCGCAATTAAAATACGCGACCGAAGAGGGCATGAAGACCTGGGCGGAATACGATTTGAAACGGATGCAGATGATGGACTGCTACATCGGCATTCGCGCCGGTTCTAACGTCAATGACATGTCCGACGTACCTGAAGACAAGATGAAGTTGTACAACTCGCTTTATTCCCATCTCGTACATAGCGAACAGCGGGTAAAACGCACGAAATGGGTCGTGCTCCGTTATCCGAATGCCAGCATGGCCCAATTGGCCAACACGAGCACCGAAGCTTTCGAGGATTTCTACTTCGATGTATGCAACCTGGATTATGCCAAAATGGACCGGGCGCAGGACGCCTTGGCCGAGTTGATGAACAAGACGGACAGAGTTCGGATTGTCGCACCGGGCACGGACCTGAACTTCTCGATCAAGGACATTCCGGCCATCAAATGCTCCGGACAGAAGAATATTCCTGACGGCGAGGTCTATACCGCTCCGGTTCGCAATACTGTAAACGGTACGATCAGCTACAATGCGGCAACACTGTATAATGGGATCACGTTCGAGAATATCAAGTTCAGCTTCGAGAACGGCAAAATCGTCGAAGCGACAAGCAACGATACAAAACGCATGAATGAAATCCTGGATTCGGACGAAGGGGCTAGATACATCGGCGAGTTTGCCATTGGCTTCAATCCGTACATCTTGCATCCCATGAAGGACATCTTGTTCGACGAGAAGATCGCCGGCAGCCTGCACTTTACGCCGGGGCAAGCGTACGAGGAAGCCGATAACGGCAATCGTTCTTCGATCCACTGGGATCTTGTGCTGATCCAGCGCCCGGATTACGGCGGCGGAGAAATTTATTTCGACGACGTGCTGATCCGTAAAGACGGGATTTTCGTGATCCCTGAGCTTGCGGGATTGAATCCGGAAAACTTGAAATAAGAAGAAATTTCCTTGCTAGGAAAGCGGATTCAATGTATGATTAAAGTATGTAATTTCCAAAGTTAAAGACGGAGGGATCCCTATGGCCACGAACAATGAAGCGGTAGTCGAAATTGCCCAAACTGCAGGCAAATTCACTTCTTCCATTGTGCTCCAAGCGGACAACAAGTACATCGATGTAAAAAGTATCCTCGGCCTCTTCACCACACTCGTAAACACGAAGAGCTATGAGCTTCACGTTCACGGACCGGATGCGGATGAAGCAAAGAAAGCCGTAACCGAAGTGTTCGCCAAGCACGGTTTGGATGTCAAAGTCGTCGCTGAATAACGAAACGAAAGAAACGCTCCCGCTTGAAGCGGGGGCGTTTTTTAATGCCTTCGTATGGCGACACTCGGCGTTTTCTTGTGTTTAGGTTAATTTGAGGAGGTTCTTGTATTGGCCTTCGATTTCGTCTAATATTAAGATTAGAGCAGATTGGTAGGCGATTTTGGACATAGGGGGGAAGAAGCATGACTTCATCTGAGTTGCAGGAGCAACTTAACCTGAAAGCACTTAATCTTCTGAAAGAAGATGCAGATAAAATTGAGAAGCTGATCGAAGTACAGATGGAGAACTTGGCCACACGTTACTGCCCTCTCTATGAGGAAGTGTTGGATACCCAGATGTATGGATTCTCCAGACAAGTAGATTACGCGATTCGCGTCGGACTTATTCAAGAAACGATAGGCAAGCAAATCATCAGCAGATTGGAACGGAATTTGGCTACACTGTATGAAGCCATGAACAATAAACAGCAGTAAACGTAATTTGCCGCTAAATGATACAAGCGTATGCTTACGGAAAGCTTCCGGGAGCATACGCTTGTTTGTTTTTTCTTATTGAGGTTATACCAGGTAGAACGAAACGCCGAGTATGGCATAAACCGCCAGAAGCAGTAAACCCTCATACCAGTTTGTTTGACCGTCTTGGGTGATCGACTTGGCGATGAACACCGAGACGCCAATCGCGGCCAACTCGATCACGGTAAAGACGATATCCATTGGTTTGCCGAATAGATGGCTGACGAAGATCAGCACCGGAGCGACGAACAAAGCGATCTGCAAGCTGGAGCCAACGGCGATCTCTACGGCTGCTCCGATTTTGTTCTTCAAGGCCAGCATGATGGCTGCGCTGTGTTCGGCGGCATTGCCGACGATAGCTACGACAAAGGCCCCGACGAAGAGTTCGCTCAGCCCGAATTCAGCGGTAAACGTGTCAAGCGTATGTACAAGCCATTCGCTGACGAAAGCAACCATAACGGTGGCGATCACCAGGTAGAGGATGGATTGACCTTTTGACCAGGCCGGAGCATGCTCGTGCGGCAACTCCTCTGCGTCTTTCTCACTGATGTCGGCAAGGTAATTCTTATGCGTGACCATGGAGAAGATCAGCCACAGCAAGTAAGCGACGATCAGGATCCCGGCGACGACCAGGCTGAGCGTAGAACGGTCAGCCTCATGGAGAACATGGGTTTGCAGAAATATCGCCGGGACGAACAAGGCGATGATCGCCACGATCATGAGCGAGCCGTTCATGCCAGCCAGGGCGACGTTATATTTTTGCACCTTGTGCTTCAGACCCCCGGCAAACAAGCTGAGTCCGAGGACGAGCAGCAGGTTTCCGATGATGGAGCCGGTAATGCTGGCCTTCACCATATCGAATAGTCCTTCCCGGACGAGCATGATGGCGATAATTAATTCGGCGGCATTACCGAAGGTCGCATTGAGGAAGCCGCCCAGCCGTTGCCCCGCGTAATGCGCTACGCTTTCCGTCGCCCGGCCGAGAAAGCCGGCCACCAGAACCACGGCGATCGCGGAGATGATAAATTCCAAAGTTGCTGACCAATGCGCGTAATGCCCGATGGCACTAAGTGCAAAGAAAATCAGCAGCAATGCAGGTGAAATATACTTTTTCATGGAACACCTCGTGTTAGTCATTTTTTGGCAAAAGCCGAATGTAACAATTTTACTCAAAAATAAGCTGAAGGTCTACATTTGCTTTAAATCGACTTCCGATTTACAATGAAACTAATGAGGTTGAAGGAGGAATGACCATGACCGAACAACTGCAGTTGGATAATGGGCTGATTCGGATTTCAGACGATGTCGTTGCGAAAATCGCCGGAATGGCCGCTCTGGAGACACCGGGGATTGCCGCGATGTCCGGAGGGCTGTCCGAAGGCTGGGCGAAACGGTTAAGCGGCAAAAATGTGCAAAAGGGCGTGACGGTCGAAGTCGGTCAATTGGAGGCGGCCATCGACTTGCGGATTATCGTGTTGTACGAGACACCGATCCACGAGGTTTGCCGGATGCTTCAGCAAAATGTTCGAGAAGCGGTAGAGAGCATGACGGGGCTTAAAATTGTAGAAGTGAACGTGAAAGTCGAGGGCGTCGCGTTTAAGGACGATGAGATCTGATCGATCCTACCTTGACCTTCTGCAGCATATAGAGTTTCGCTTTCGGCCTCGAATGACCGGATTGCTGGCATAAGCAACAAACACAAAGAAGACTACGGAGCGATTGCTTCCGTAGTCTTCTTTGCGATTAGGACTATTATCCGCGCCGTGTCTGGCTTCGCATTTCAAACGGCGTTGATTCACGAATCACCACCGACTTGGTGCGTTCCTGCTTCACCGGCAGAGACGATTCGCGCGATATACTAAGCACGATCCCCATTGACACCATCGTGACGAGCAGCGAAGAGCCACCGTAACTGATGAAGGGCAACGTGACGCCGGTCACCGGAATGGTGTTGGTGACGCCGCCGATGTTAACGAAGGCCTGAATCGCGATTAATCCCATGATTCCGACCCCGGCGAGCGTGCCAAACGTGCTTTGACAGCGAAGCGATACCAGCAGCCCGCGCCAAATGAAGTAAATATAAAATAGCAAGAAGATCAAAGTCCCGATAAAGCCAAACTCTTCGCCGATGACGGAGAAGATGAAGTCATTATACGCATTCGGCAAATAGTGCAGTTTCTGAATCCCTTGTCCGAATCCGGTGCCGGTGAGTCCGCCATGACCGATTGCGGTGAGCGATTGAATCAGGTTATAGCCGGTTCCTTGCGTATCATGCCAAGGATCCAGGAAGGCCTCGATCCGGCCCATCCGATAATCGCCACCCGCAGCAACGGTCGGGTCGGGAGGGTTGATTTTGTCCCACAACGCTCCGACACCAAGCACGATGCTTGCGCCAAGCACGAGTAGCGCGATCGAACCGAGAATATGCTTCAAATTAGCGCCGCCGGCGAAAATAATGAGCCCAGCCGTAGCGACGAGAATCAGACAGGAACCAAGGTCTGGCTGGAGCATGATCAAGCCGGCAACGAAGCCGACGATCACCATAACCGGGATATACCCGGTTCTTAAATCCCGAAATCGCTCGCCTTTCTTGGAGATGAGGGCCGATAAGTACAAGATCGTCGTGATTTTGGCCAGCTCCGTTGGTTGAATCCCCAGCGTGCCGATAGTAAACCAGCTGGTCGCGCCATTGATGCGCCCACCGATGAAAGGGACGAGCAACAGCATGATGATGGCCAGAATAAAAATGGGTATAAACAGCTTCTTATATTTCTCGTAAGGGATATTCATCGTCACGAACATACCGACAAGCCCGATCAGGCCGAATATCATTTGCCGTTTGGTAAAATACATCGGGTCATATCCGAAATTTTCGTTGACCAGCGTGATGCTGGAGCTGGAGCTGAATACCATGACGATTCCGAAACCGACCATCAGTAAGGTCAAGATGAGCAATTGAAAATCGGGGGCTCCGCGTCTTGGTTTCTCTGTGCCTTCTTTCATCGCCGTGTCCGCTTAGGCCTCAAGAAGTTCCTTCAATTCCGTCAATTTATGATTGGCGGTCTTCATTACCATTGCGGGAATCTCCGATTCATACTCTAATCCATGCGGAAAAGTGGCCCGCCCCATATAGACCGCTTCGATCGCCAGTACCGTGTCCGGACGTTCCAGTTTGCCTTCTACTGCCCGCGTGTTGATACGGAGGTAGTAGTCACTGTTATTGTATTCGATTTTAAAATCGTATGTAGCGCGATAGTATTCCCATTGCCAGCGTACGAAGCCCACCTTCTCCGCAGCTTCGTCCAAGTATGCCAAATCGCTTTGCAGTCCGTCCAATCCGGTATTTTCTACGATCATTGTAAAGAGTGCCCCCTTAAAAATATTGGTCCAAAAGTTCGCTGTTCAAATTGTGAACTTTCATCAAACTTATCACACTTATCCTCATGATATTATGTTTCCATCGGTTGTGCAAGCATAGGAAAACCTCGCAAATCGGCGATTTCTCGCAAGGTTGACCTGATCCATGAACCCGTTTTCTGCTACAATAAGCTAAATGAGATCGTGAAAGAAAAGAGGAGTGGGACGATGGAGGAGAAGCGGTTAAGCGATTTGTTTCCATCCATGGTGGAACGGCGGCGGCACTTACACCGTCATCCGGAGCTTTCCTTCATGGAGAAAGAGACTTCGGCGCAGATCGCCGGAATCTTGCGGGGGCTAGGCATCGATACGGTAGCCAACGTCGGCGGGTTTGGACTCGTGGCCAAAATTCGGGGGGAGCTTCCCGGCAAAACGATAGCGCTTCGAGCCGACATGGACGCGCTGCCGATCCAGGACGAGAAAACGTGCGAGTACGCCTCTTTGCACCCCGGCGTGATGCACGCCTGCGGGCATGATGGCCATACGGCTACGTTGCTGGCGCTGGCCGAATACTACAGCCGGACCCAAGCGAAGCTCCGCGGAGAAATCCGACTGCTCTTCCAGCCGGCGGAAGAAGTGTGCCCTGGCGGGGCAAAATCGATGATCGAGGAAGGGGCGCTGGACGGGGTAGACGTCATCTACGGAGTTCACTTGTGGACACCCATTCCCGTCGGCATCGTGGCGAGCGCCCCGGGACCGCTGATGGCCTCGACCGATGAATTTTTCATCGATGTGCAGGGGCGTGGGGGACACGGCGGCATGCCGCACAAAACGGTGGACAGCGTAGTAGCCGCTTCGGCACTGGTGCTGCAGCTTCAAAGCGTTGTGAGCCGTTCGGTTGATCCGCTGGATCCGGCCGTCGTCACGATTGGCTCCATCCAGGGCGGCACGGCGCAGAACATCATCGCTGACCGCTGCAGGCTATCCGGTACGGTTCGTTGCTTCCGTGAGGAGACAAGAGAGCTGATTCGCGAGCGAATCCATGTTCTGGCTAAAAATACGGCAGAGGCGTACGGCGCGGAAGCCCAAATCAACTATATGATGGGTTACCCGAGCTTGGTGAACGACGAAGGTGAATACCGCCGATTTATGAAAGTGGCTCCCGGTGTATTCGGGCTTCGGGCCGAGTTGTCGCCGAAGATTATGCCGGCGGAGGATTTCGCTTACTATTTACAGCAAGTGCCGGGCTGCTTTATGTTCGTCGGGGCCGGAAACCCCGACAAAGGCGCGATTTACCCGCATCACCATCCGAAATTCGACATCGACGAGGACGCCATGCTGCATGCGGCGGGTCTGCTGGCCGCGATGGCGGAATCCTATCAGGACGAACACGCATAAACCGCTTCCTTCTTTGGCACGCTATGTCCGAAGGAGGGATATATGTTGAAAAAAGTTAGCGAAATCATGACCGATGACATCGTGACTGTGACCCCACAAGATAATGTCTATGAAGTGGCGGTAAAGATGAAAGAAAACGACACGGGGTTTATTCCGGTGGTCGAAGGCGGGGATAAGCTGATCGGCGTTATCACCGACCGGGATTTGGTCATTCGCGGGATCGCTGAGAAGCGGCCCGGCTCTACCGCGGTCGATGAAGTGATGACCAAAGGGATCAAAACCGCTTCCCGCGACATGTCGGTGGATGAGGCGGCTGAACTGATGGCCCAGCAGCAAATTCGCCGGCTTCCGGTATGCGAAGGGGATCGCTTGATCGGAATCGTTTCGATCGGCGATATGGCCGTGCGTAACATCTTTGCCGACAATGCGGGAGAAGCTTTGTCCGAAATCTCGGAGCAGGTGCATTAGGAGATGGAAACAAGCGGGAGAGGTCCGCGGCCAGTGCGGCGGACTTCTCCTTTTTGCTGATTGCGGCGAACTGAACTAAAGGAGGGCAAACCGATGAATGAAACGGGAGCATGCATCGTTCAAAGAGATTTGACGGTGCTGCTGGAGAAGGAGCATCCCGGCTTCGATACGGCACGGGAGCAGTTATCCCATTACGCCGAGTTGGTGAAGAGCCCGGCTTTCTATCATACATATCGAATCACCCCACTCACTTTATGGCACGCCGCTTCCTGTGGAATCGACGCGGACCAAGTGCTGGATCAACTTGCGTCCTTGGCCCGGTACGGGCTGCCGAGTGGTGCTGCCGAAGACATCCGACGCTGGATGGGCCGGTATGGGCAATTAAAGCTGCGTCCGATTCCTGGGGAATCGGACCGACTGGAATTGGAGTGCGACGATACCGTTGAAGCCGGCTTCCTGGAGCCTATAGCCGGCCAACTGGCTTTGCCGGCGGGGACATGGTGCCTGGTGGACGAGCGACGCCTCCATTTGCCAGCCTCGTGCCGCGGCTCCTTAAAGCAGGAGCTTGCCCGGCTGGGCTATCCCGTGCTGGACGAAGCAGGGTATCATCAAGGCCGCACCCTCGAGATCGTACTTCGGCAGGAGCTGGACGAGGGGCATCCGTTCCTGCTCAGACCGTATCAGCGGGAAGCCGTCGCTGGATTTGCCAGCGAGACGGGCGACGGCGGCAGCGGTGTCGTGGTGCTCCCCTGCGGTGCGGGCAAAACTGTGGTTGGTCTTGCGGCAATGGAAAGGTTTCAATGCGAGACGTTAATTCTGACTTCCAATGTGACTTCGGTGCGCCAATGGATTGCCGAGTTAAATTCGAAAACAACGCTGCCTGCCGAGGCGATCGGGGAGTATTCGGGCGAGAAGAAACAGGTCAAGCCGGTTACCGTATCTACGTATCAAATATTGACGCACCGCTCGCGGAAAGAGGAAGGCTTCAAGCATATGTCTTTGTTTAATGAACGTGATTGGGGGCTGATCATATACGATGAAGTGCATCTACTTCCGGCACCGATCTTTCGCGCAACGGCCGACATCCAAGCGACGAGACGCCTCGGCTTGACCGCCACGCTGGTTCGAGAGGACGGCTGCGAGCGGGATGTCTTCTCCCTGATCGGACCGAAGCGGTACGATGTTCCGTGGAGAACCCTGGAAGAAAGCGGGTTTATCGCACAGGTTGATTGTCAGGAGATCCGGGTGGCGATGCCTGAACCCCAGCAGGACAAATACGTTCAAGCCGAAGGACGTGAGAAGTTTCGCATCGCTGCGGAAAATCCATACAAAAACGAGATTGTAAGGCGGCTTTTGGATCGGCATCGGGATCGTCAGGTGCTGGTTATCGGACAGTATGTAGACCAACTGCAGTGCATGGCAAGGGAGCTTCAAGTCCCGCTCATCACCGGAAGTACACCCCAGGCGGAGCGTGGCAAACTGTTTCAGGCTTTCCGCGATGGGGAACTGCAGGTCCTGGTGGTTTCGAAAGTCGCCAATTTCGCGGTAGATTTACCAGATGCTTCGGTGGCCATTCAAATATCCGGCAGTTTTGGCTCACGCCAAGAGGAGGCCCAGCGTCTGGGCCGGATCTTGCGGCCGAAGCGGGACGGCAGCCGAGCCTATTTTTATACGCTTGTTTCGGAGAACACCCGGGAGCAAGAGTTTGCTTTACGGCGGCAGTTGTTTTTGCTGGAGCAAGGTTATGAATATGCCGTGCTGAGAGATCGGGAGGGGGTTGAAGCATGAGCAGGGGACCAAGTATGTCGGCTTATGAAGGCGAGCTTCCTTTGAAGGAGATGCGGAATGCGAACTCGTTGAATGAAGCCGAAATGCAGGCGCTTCAGCTCCTGTTTCGCCGCTTTGCCGGTCAGCCGTTTAAGCTGGAACAGGCCAACGCCGCTGCGGCCGGAGACGTAAGCGGAGCGGACATACGCGCAGCGCTTCCGGCGTTGCTGCGCTCCGGAGACCTCGCCGCGGTGCGCAAAGCTTGGGGCGAGAAGCTGTATTACCTGCCGCTGGACCGGCTGCTGGGAATAGGGGACGCGTGGGGGTACGCGGAGCTGCGAGAGCAGGACTCTACGCGGGTTAGTCTGCAGCGGGAGGCGAAACCGGGCTTAGCGATGGATCTGTTCCGCGCCTTAACCTGGATCGCAGGAAATGGGCTGCGAATGACGGCAAAAGGGACAATTCATCAGAAGGAACGCGGCAAGCTGGAAGCGCGGATCGCGTTGAAAGCGGAGGACGTTGCCGATCTAAAGCTAAACTATCCGCATCCGGACGTGTATTCACCCGCGCTTGCCGTCGCGCTGGATCTAATGCTGGCGTTGGGGTTGATCGTCAAGGAACGGGCGTTATGGCGGGTTCATCCGCCGGGATTGGCGGCGTGGCTATCCTTTGACCTGCAGGCAATGAACGTCGTCCTGATGCACGAAATGCTGCAGCGCTATGTACCGGCAGATGCCGCGTTACAGCATGTTGTTTTGCGAATGACGGCGGCGGATTTGAGAACCGGCGTTTGGTATTCGCTCGAGGAATTGCTCGGCTCACTCCAAGACCAGGGGCTGCTGGGACCGGACAGCAATCCGTCCACGGAGCGCGAAGTCTGGATCCAAGGTTGGTTGGACACCCTTTGCGGCTGTGGCTGGATGGAGCTCGGCAGCCATCCTGAGGACGGTGCAATGTTCCGTTGGCTGATCGAACGGAGCCCTTCTTCGCCAGTGACATCTCAAGCCTCTGAAGGAAAGCTGATTGTACAACCCGATTTCGAGCTACTCGTTCCGCCAGACGTGCCCTTTACAGTCCGTTTCGAACTGGAGGCTTATGCCGAGTTGGCTTCGTCCGGCATGATGAGCATCTATCGACTGACGCGTGCGGGGCTGGAGCAGGCTTGCCGCATGGGTCGTACCCCACAAGACATCCTGCGGCATCTGGAGGCGTGTTCTGCCGGCATACCGGAGCCGGTTCGCGAGGCGCTCCTTCAGTGGGGACGAGAAATCGGTCGGACAACGCTGGCTGATGCGAAGTTGCTGAGCTGCGCCGATGAGGAAGCCGCAGATCGTATCGGCAGCCTGCCGCTATTGGCCGATAAGCTAGAGCGGATTGGCCCGCTCCATTTTCTCATGAATCCGGGTTGCGAGGTGGAAGTTCTGAAGATCTTGGACGGAGAACGTTTGGCTCCCGTCGACCGGGCTTCGCAAGATCCGGACGAACCGATGTATCCGAAGTTGACGGAGATGGCAAATCCGAATGGCGAGAATCGGCAACCTCAGGAAAACCAAGGGTGGATTTACAAAGGAGCGGACTTGCATTTTTACGAACCGGATCTTGATCCGCCAGACAATGAGGAGTTGTTCCCGGGATGGACGGAATTGCCAGCCATGTGGTGGAGAGAATTGAGGAAGTATCACGCATCGACCGCACGAGAACTCGTGCAACGAGCCTTGGCCTGGCAAGCCAAACTGATGGTGCAAATCGGTGGGGAGGCTATTCTTTACGTACCGCTTACCGTGGAAGGTGAAGCGGATTGGAGAGTTAAGGTGCGGACGCTCCCTTCTTCCGAAGAACCGGCAAAGGAGACCGTTCTTTCCCCCGGGGACTGGCAAGCAATTCGCCTCATTCTCCCCGCAGGTTTACGCTAAACGGGAGATTAGGAAGGATGAACCTCTTCTGCTCGCTAAAGGATTGTGGTATGATAATGTCGTCTACCTCAGGGTGGAACATTTCACATCAAAGCGAGATGAAAATTCATGAGCGTAATCGAGAAGAACACGGTCGACATGGCCGAAGTGCTGACAAACGCCTATGAATTGGGCGATATGATAAATCAATCCGCCGCCGTATCCGAATACTTATATTGGAAGCAGCGCGTGGAGGAGGATAGCGAAATTCAGGCATGGGTCAAGAAACTGGAGGCTCAGAAGGAGCTGTTCCGGGAGACCGAGCGTTTCGGACACTTCCACCCCAACTATCACGAAGCGAAGGACAAAGTGGCTGAGGTAGAGCGGGAATTGGAACGCTTCGAGGCGGTCCGCAAATTCAAAGCGGCCGAGAACGAGCTGGACGATATTCTTCACCAAATGTCGGAAATGATCGCTTATGCTGTTTCAACTACGATCAAGGTGCCAAGCAATGATCCGAACCCAAAAGGCGGCTGCGGCAGCGGCGGAAGTTGCGGCTGCGGCTAATGCAAATAGGCAGCCGAGAATTCCGGAAGAAGCGGCGGAGTCGCTGACTTTCCGGAATTTTCAATAGTTGAGGAACGGGAGGGAGAAAGTCATGTTTCCGGAGCGTACAGGCTATATCATTTGGGTCAGCGACTTAAAAGCGGCAAGGAACTTGGATAAATACGGAAGCGTGCATTATTTGTCCCGCCGGATGCATTATGTGGTGATGTATGTAAACACCGATCGGGCGGAGGAAACGATGCGGAATATCCGCAAGCTTTCTTATGTTCGCAAGATTGAGCGGTCTTACCGCGGAGAAATTAAAACGGAATACACCAAAGACGTCCCGGATAAAACCCGCTTCTATGGATTGTAACCTTCCCCATTTAAGGGGCGTCAGTGCCGTGCAGCGAACACCTTCGTTGCGCGGTATTTTTTTGCCGAAAATCGCCGTAGGACGGATGACCTGCATAGGTTGATGAGACTAAAGTTCTAAAATACTCCTTTTTCTTGGGAAAAGAGAGCTTTGACCTTGTAGAAAAATAGGGTTTGTTGTAATATAATAGGCGAAAGCGCTTAGTTAAAAAGACCTAATTCAATCGTCTTCTATTTTTACAGACCTATTTAATGCGAGGTGCGGCATGAGAGACCGGGCAACGGAACGCTGGAGAACCTATGAATCCTTCCATATTGCGCTAGGGGACAAGAGAGTTGCCGATATCGTAGTGACGAATCATGCCAAACTCAGATATCAGGACAGAATCGATCGGGACAATATCGGGTTTGAACAGATTGCCGGATGGGCATGGGAATGTCTGAAGCAGGGCCGGATTACGCCGTACTATCGGAAGGAAGAGGACGTCTACCTGATTGATGACGATCTTGTGATGGTCGCTGAATTTGCGGAAATTCCGGGCGAATTTGATCTCTCCGGACGCCCGATGCACCGCATGATCATTGTAACCTTCCTGGGACGGATGTCGGAAACCATCGAACTGCGCGATTTGAAATCTTATTATTCCTGGTTGCGCCATTCCCGGCGAATGACGTTGATGAAGAATAGCCGCAAGCGCCGATAGGATGGTTTACGGTGGAAAGTAGATGATGAAGAGGCTATGGAATCAAGCATGCTGGGTGACGGCATGCTTTTTTTGTTGGTCCGGGCATGCTATTGTAGGGGAAAGAACGAGAAAGGGGAGTGCCGGACGATGGCGTTGAACTACCACCAGCTCCATATTTTCTATACGGTGGCGCAACGGGGCAGCTTCTCTGCAGCCGCCCAGGCGCTGCATATGACGCAGCCTGCGGTCACGATGCAAATCCAATCGCTCGAAGATTACTTTGGCACCAAGCTGCTGGTCCGGTCCACGAAAAAGATCGAACTAACCGAAGCCGGGCATACGCTGCTTCCGTTCGCTCGCCAAAGCGTGGAATTGATCCGCGAAACGGAACAGGCGATGTCGCGGCATACCTCCATGTTGGAAGGGCGGTTACAACTCGGTTCCAGCTTGACGATCGGGGAATACGTCCTGCCCCGGTTGCTAGGGCCATTCGGCCAACGGTATCCGCATATTTCGATCGTCATGAAGGTGATCAATACGACGCAAATCATCGATGAAATCATGAATCACCAGCTTAATTTCGGATTGGTCGAAGCCCCGGTTCAGCATCCGGATATGGTATCCGAGCCCGTTATGGAAGACGAACTCAAGCTGATCGTTCCTGCCGGTCACCCGTTGTCGGGGAGAAAATCCGTCACGATGGAGGAAGCGGTTCATTACCCATTCGTACTGAGAGAGAAAGGCTCCGGCACCCGCCAGGTGATGGAGGATGAAATGCGCAGGCGAGGGGTAGATATCAGCCGAATTCACACCGTTATGGAACTCGGAAGCACTGGGGCGGTGAAATCGGCGGTGGAGGCCGGAATCGGCATCACGATCATTTCGCCTTCTTCCGTGAAGCATGAGCAGGCGTTGGGACTGCTGGAGGTGCTGGATATTGAAGGGCTGTCCTTTAAACGAATGTTTTATTCGATTCATTTGAAATCGACGCTGCTACCGGTTACCGCGGTGACATTTTTAACCTTCTTGCGGGAATATCCGCAAACGACTTCAGGGCATAGCTCACCTTAAGGAGGGGATGGACATGGAAAAGCAGACGGCAATGGAACGTTATGACCTACATACGCACACTCAAGCTTCGGACGGGATGAATCAACCGGCGGAAAATGTGAGGTTGGCCAAAGAGAAAGGGCTAACGGGCTTGGCCATCACGGACCATGATACCGTTGCCGGGATCGCGGAGGCACTGCTGGCCGGGAAAGAGCTTGGATTGGACGTCGTCCCCGGCATCGAAATCAGTACCCGGGTCGGAGAAAAAGATATTCATGTACTGGGGTACTTTGTGGATCCGGAGGATAACCGGTTTAAGAAGCGGTTAGCCCGGCTGCGCTCGGTGCGAGAGGAGCGGAATGGGCTGATCATCGCTAAGCTCCAGCAATTAGGCCTTTCGATTACACTGGAGGAGGTGAAGGCGGGGCTATCCCGACCGCTGCGTCCGGATGAAAGCCTCGGTCGACCCCATATCGCCGATACCCTCGTCCGCAAAGGGTATGTGTCCGATATGCGGGATGCCTTTGATCGGTATTTGGCTGAAGGCAAACCAGGATACGCCTCGTTGCCGCGCATCTCCCCGGAGGAGGCAATCGTCTGGATCCGTGAGGCGGGCGGTGTGCCGGTGCTGGCTCATCCAGGTCTATACAGCGATGATGATTTGGTACGGTCGATCGTAGAGCGCGGGAAGCCGGCCGGGATCGAGGTGTACCACTCCGACCACGGGCCGGAGGAGGAGCTCCGTTATGCTGCGATGGCTGAGAAGTATGGGCTCATCGTCACCGGTGGGTCCGATTACCACGGCGTGCGGCAGGGCGTCGTATTCCATGGGGATTTGGGCGGACGCACGGCTCCGCCAGGGACGGTTGAACGGCTGAGGCAGACGGCGGCAGCTGCATGGGCAGAAGGGAACTGAAAAAACGGTGTTCCGAAGGGGTTATGAATCTTGAATCCCTTTGGAGCACCGTTTATTTATGGAGCAAATGCAAAAGTGAAGCAGTTTCGGATGAGTTCAACTGCACTTTTGCATTTGGACCTTCATATGGGCGGGCGGTCCTTCCCACGCGAGCCTCGATCATCAGCCGTTTTTCACCGTATTCGGCAACGCCTTAATCATCTGCTCCTCCGGCGTGACGAATAACGTCCGCTGATGGTCGTAAATCACGAAGCCGGGTTTGGCACCGCTTGGTTTGCGGACGTGACGAATCAACGTGCAGTCGACTGGGACGCTGCTCGATTGCTTCGCCTGGCTGAAATAGGCGGCGAGCTGCGCGGCTTCATTCAGCGTTGCGTCACCATACGACTCGCTGCGGATCAGCACGTGCGAACCTGGAATGTCTTTGGTGTGCAGCCAAGTATCGTTGGGTTTGCCGAGCCGGTTCGTGACGTATTCGTTTTGCAGGTTGTTTTTGCCAACGTAAATTTCGATGCCCTCCGACGAGGTATAGACATGCAGCGTCGGACGATCGCCTTTTTTCTTCTTCTTCCCCCGTTTGGCCCGATCCCGTAAGTACCCTTGCTGGGTCAGCTCCTCGCGGATCTCGTCGATATCGCTTAACGTCGCGTCATTCAACTGCTGCAGCAAGCCTTCGAGATAGGCGACTTCCCCCTTGGCTAGTACCATTTGCTCGTCGATGACGGCGAGGCTGTTCTTGAACTTGTTGTATTTCTTAAAATAACGCTGGGCGTTCTCCGAAGGCGTCAGCAGCGGATCCAACGGAATCGTCTCCATCTTCTGCTCTTCATCGTAATAGTTGACCAGTTCAGCGGAGGTGTCGCCTTTATGGATCGCATGTAGCGAAGGAAGGAGCAACTCACCCCAGATGCGGTAACGTTCGGCGTCCTCCGCTTCGTTCAAGTCTTGCTCCAAGTTGGTCAGCTTCTTTACATTTTTGTTCCGCTCGTTTTGCAGGAAACGTAGCAGGTCGCTCGTCTTTTGCTTGACCGTATCCCGCAGTGCTTTATCCCCGTAGTAGTCCTCCATGCATTCGCTGATCGAAGGGTAGGTACGAATTTCCCCGCAGGCGCTTGTGAGCCGAATAGCGGAGAAGATGCTCTTCCCCTTTGCGTTCTCGCCGGTCATGGGGGCGTATTGTTGGCCGCGAACCTCCTCCATTAATCCGGAAAAAGCCTGCCACAACCGCTCCGCCTCCTCCGGGTTCAGCCCGATCTCCATCGCGGCAACGCCAACTTCGGCACGAGCGTAGATTTCGCCGGCCATCAGCGGACTTAGTCCGCCAAAGGCGTCGACCAGCCATCCGCTGCCAGTGCCTTTGCCTTCGGCCGTTGCCGCTCGCCAAGCAGCCATAAAGGACTCGCGATCCGCTTCAAGCGGATTGCGCTTATGCTGCTCCGGCGGCGCCGTATAGGCGAACCCGGGCATGACGACCCGGTAGCCGGAAATCGCCGGCGTTACGTGATGAATTCCGTCCAACTGGGTCCCGGTGGCCGGATCGACCAGAATGATGTTGCTGTGTCGTCCCATCAATTCGACGATGATTCGTTTGATGGATAAGTCGCCGAGCTCGTCGCGCGTACGAACGTCGATATGGATGATCCGTTCCATGCCGACCTGGGTCACGGCTTCAATGCTGCCACCTTCGCAGTACTTGCGCAGCAGCATGCAAAACATCGGCGCCTCTAGCGGATTGGGAAATGACGCTTCCGTGAAATGAACCCGCGGATACGTCGGGTTTGCCGACAGCAAGAGTCGTTTGTTGCCAGCCTGCGTGCGCAGGTGAAAGACGAGATCGCTCCCTGCAGGCTGATGTATTTTATTGATGCGACCGCCGATGCAAACTTGCAGTTCGTGTACGATCGCTCGAGTTACGATACCGTCGAGTGCCATTTTATGAGATTCTCCTATTCTTTTCTTATAAATGAAAGAGGTTGTTCAGCGATGGAGCCTTCCTCTATGATGCCATACTTCGGGCAAAAACTTAAGGGCTCCTCTGTGATAATTTGGGACTGGCCGGAATACATTTACCCTAGGTGGAAAAGCCTTCACGCCGATACTGCATAATAAACGGAAGGGGAATAAGGAGGATGGAACAAAAATTCTGGCACCAGTGGAGCAGTGAAGCGCTTCTGGAACGCTTCGGCGTCACGCGTGAACAGGGCCTGACCGATGAAGAAGCGCTGAAGAGACGCGAGGAGTCCGGCTGGAACGAACTGCAGGAGGGAGAACGTATCTCCCCGATCCTGCTGTTTCTGAACCAGTTTAAGGATTTTATGATGCTGGTGCTGATGGGCGCCACGCTGATTTCTGGTTTTCTCGGCGAATATCTGGATGCCATCACGATCATCGCCATCGTTATTCTGAACGGGGTGCTTGGATTCATCCAGGAATTCCGCGCGGAACGTTCCCTACGGGCGCTGAAAGAGCTGTCCGCGCCCCATGCTAACGTACTACGCCATGGTGTTGTCAAGAACATACCGGCTAGAGAGCTTGTTCCGGGAGATATCGTTCTGCTGGAAAGCGGGGACCGGATTCCTGCGGATATCCGTTGGTTAGCCACAAATAGCCTGGACGTGGAAGAATCCGCATTGACCGGCGAATCCCATCCGGTGGGTAAACATGCGGGAGTGCTTAGCGAAAGCGATGTTCCGCTGGGTGACCAGAAGAATATCGGCTTCATGGGCACGATGATCACGCGCGGTACGGGTCGAGGAGTCGTCATTCGCACGGGTATGGACACCGAGATGGGGAAAATCGCTGATTTGATCCAAAATACCGAGGTCCAAGAAACCCCGCTGCAGCGGCGTCTGGAACAGCTCGGCAAAATTCTGATTTACATGGCGCTTGGCTTGACCGTTGTTGTGGTGCTGCTGGGGATTCTGCAAGGACAGCCGGCAAACAGCATGTTCTTTGCCGGGGTCAGTCTGGCCGTTGCGGCTATTCCGGAAGGTTTGCCGGCCATCGTGACGATCGCATTGGCGTTGGGCGTGCAGCGTATGATCAAGCGCAAGGCGATCGTCCGCAAGCTGCCGTCGGTGGAGACTCTGGGCTGCGCCTCGGTCATCTGTTCGGATAAGACCGGCACGCTGACCCAGAACAAAATGACCGTTACCCGGGTGTGGTTGGAAGGACGGTCGCTGGAAGTGACGGGCGAAGGGTACGAGCCTGTAGGGAACATTCTGGATCAAGGCATGCCCGTCGATTTGCGCAAGGACCAAAGCCTGCGCCGGCTGCTGCAAATTAGCGCCTTGTGCAGCAACGCGGTCATCTATGAGGACGACCCGGAGAAGCGTGGCCGCCGCAAGACGAAGGAAGAGGCTGCCCAAGTCGGCCCGCTCTGGAAGCTAAAGGGCGACCCCACTGAGGGAGCATTGGTCACGCTAGCTTCCAAAATGGGCTTGTCGCCCGTAACCTTAAGCGGGATGTATGCCCGCGATCAGGAGTTTCCTTTCGATTCTAAGCGCAAGCGGATGTCCGTGATCGTCTCCCATCAAGGTGGCAAAATGGCGCTGGTCAAAGGCGCGCCGGACATGCTGCTGGAGCGATGTTCCTATATTTTGTGGGAAGGCAAAGTCGTCCCCTTCACAGGCACGTTCCGGCAGAAAGTGCAAGCGGCCAATGAACAAATGGCTCGCAGCGCGCTGCGCGTGCTTGGGATGGCTTACCGCGACTTAAAACCAGCGGAAGGGTCGGATCACGAGGATCATGTGGAATCGCAGCTGATCTTCGTCGGCTTGACCGGGATGATCGATCCGCCGCGCCGCGAAGCACGGGATGCCATCACGGTCTGCCGCCGGGCAGGCATCAAGACGGTGATGATCACCGGCGACCACGGATTAACGGCGGAGGCGATCGCAGCGGATCTCGGCATTTTGCCGCGAGGTGGTACCTCGATGTCGGGCCAACAGCTGGAGATGCTTAGTGACGAAGAACTGGAGAAGCAAGTCGAGAACATTTACGTGTACTCCCGGGTATCCCCGGAGCATAAGCTGCGGATCGTTAAGGCGCTGCAGCGGAATGGGCATGTCGTGGCGATGACGGGCGACGGCGTGAACGACGCGCCGGCGATCAAGGCGGCCGATATCGGCATCGCCATGGGCATAACGGGCACCGACGTGTCGAAGGAAGCGTCCTCGCTGATCCTAAGCGACGATAACTTCACATCCATCGTGGCTGCGATTGAAGAAGGCCGCAGTATTTACGAGAACATCCGTAAATTCATTCGTTATTTGCTGGCTTCCAATGTCGGTGAGATTTTAACGATGTTCTTCGCCATGCTGGCCGGCTTGCCGCTGCCGCTCTTGCCGATCCAGATTTTGTGGGTCAACCTCGTGACCGACGGTTTGCCAGCGATGGCGTTGGGTGTCGACCAGCCAGAGAAGGATCTGATGGAGCACAAACCGCGCGGTGCAAACGAGAATATCTTTGCACGGCGTTTGGGCTGGAAGATCATCAGCCGCGGGGTGCTCATCGGCCTTTGCACGCTAGGTGCCTTCTGGCTGACACTTCGGGTCGCGCCAAGCGATCCGGCGCAGTTGATCAAAGCGCAATCGGTCGCTTTCGCCACCCTGGTCATGGCGCAACTGATCCATGTGTTCGATTGCCGCAGCTCGCGTTCGATCTTCCACCGCAACATTTTGCAAAATAAATATCTGGTAGCCGCCGTTCTGTCGTCGATCGCGCTGTTGCTAGGAGTCATGTACATCGAACCGCTGCAACCGATCTTCAAAACGGTACCGCTTGGCATGCGGGAGTGGGCGATCACATTGGTAGCCGCAGGCATTCCGACCTTCCTGATGGGTGCGGGCAGCGTTTGGTCCAGCAAACGAAACCGGCGTAGCAGCGGGCCTCGCCCGTTCGTCACCGCGAAAAGTACAAATATTCGTGCATAAAATCAATACCTTTTGCCCCGGGCAAAAGATAGACTAACCCTATCATTTAACGATGCAGGAGTGGGTTAGCGTGGAATTTACGAAAATGCACGGACTAGGCAATGATTTCTTAGTGTTTTACGGTGAACAACAACTGCCGGACAACGTATCTGAGCTGGCGATTCAATGGTGTGACCGATATTTTGGGGTTGGCGGGGACGGATTGGTGTTCATACTCCCGTCGGAGAAAGCGGATTTTCGAATGCGCATCATCAATTCGGACGGCACGGAAGCCGAGCAATGCGGGAACGCGATCCGCTGCGTGTCCAAATACCTATACGACCATCGTTTAGTGGATAAGACGGACGTAACGATCGAAACGTTAGGTGCAGGCGTTCAGCAGGTGACCTTGCAGGTTGAAGACGGAGCCGTTAAGGCGGTCCGGGTAGATATGGGTCAGCCGATCTTGGACGGCCTGGCCGTGCCGACGACGTTGGATCAACAACCGGTGCTAAGTCAGCCGATCGAGACGAGCGGCCGGGAATTTACTTTTACGGCGGTTTCTATGGGCAATCCGCACTGCGTCATTTACGTCGACGATGCGCCAAACTTTGATTTGGCAACATGGGGCCCGAAGCTGGAGGTGCACCCGTTCTTCCCGCGTAAGATCAACGTCGAATTCGCCACCGTGACGAACCGTCAGCGGGTCGAGATGCGCGTTTGGGAGCGCGGTGCGGGCCCAACGCTGGCTTGCGGCACAGGCGCATGCGCCACGTTGGTTTCCTCGGTGTTGAACGGATTAACGGATCGAGCCGCCTGGATCGGACTTAAGGGCGGCGACCTGTTCATCGAATGGAGTGAACGCGACAATCACGTATACATGACGGGTCCGGCGGAAGAGGTATATAAAGGTAGCATCGAAATATAACGTTCCGTTAATTCTTGTTGCAAGTAAGCCGGGCTCTCCTTAGCGGGGGTCCGGCTTTTTTGTGACGAACCTTGCAGGAGATGTGGAAGGATACCTTATCATTCTGAGCGATTTATGCTAAATTAATATGATAATAGTTTGCGCCGGGTTGATCATGAGGCGAATCAGACATCACGGCAGTCAGGGGGCAGAAGCATGAAACCGGATTTGCGTACGACATGGAAACGCGAAATTCTCGTTGGCGACGGAGCCATGGGTACTTACTTGTATCAGCTGGGTTTTCCGGTCGGCATTTCATATGAAGAATTTAATTTGCTGCGCCCGGACGTGATTGGCGACATTCATCGCCGCTATCTCGATGCCGGTGCTCGGCTGTTGGAAACCAATACGTTTTCGGCGAATTACTATAAATTGTCTAAATTCGGGCTGGAGGCCAAGGTAGAAGACATCAATCGGGCCGCGGTACGGATCGCCAAACAGGCGGCGGGAGACCGCGCATACGTTGCGGGTGCGGTCGGTTCCATCCGCGGGGGCAAGCGGGCGAACGTCACTGCCCAAGAGCTCGGGAGTTACTTCGAGCAGCATATTGCCGCCTTGCTGACCGAAGGGGTGGATGCGCTGCTGTTCGAGACGTTTTACGACCTGGAAGAAATGCGGATTGCCTTGGGGAGAGCCCGCAAGCTGACGGACATTCCGGTCATTTGCCAGTTCGCTGTCGATCAAATCGGACGTACGCTGGATGGATTTACGATTCCGGAGGCCTTCGGGGCGCTGGTGCAGGAAGGGGCCGACGTGCTTGGCTTTAATTGCCACTCCGGGCCAAAAGGCATTATGGCTGTAATGGCCGGGGTGGGCGGTCCTCTCGAAGTACCGATGTCCGTCTTCCCGAATGCAGGTTTGGCAGACTACGTCGATGGAGAGTATGTATATGGAGCGACGCCGGAATATTTTGGGGAATGTGCCCGCTCCTTCGCGGATTTGGGCGCGAGATTGATCGGCGGCTGCTGCGGGACGACGCCGGAGCATATTGCCGCCATGGCGACCGCGCTTGAGGGATATGCCGTTGCGCCGCTGGCGAACGAGACGAAGCTGCCCGAGCCGCGTTCGTCCGTTGCCGTAACGCTGAAAGAGCGGCCGACTACTGCAACTGCCGGCATCGATGGCGAGGATCGTGATCTTTCGAGCTTGACCGAGCTCGTGAAGCAGCGTCATACCGTCATTGTGGAGCTGGACCCTCCGCGTGACCTGGACATCGGCAAATTCATGGAAGGTGCAGCGGCTTTGAAAGAAGCAGGCGTCGACGCGCTCACGCTAGCGGATAACTCGCTTGCCGTAACGCGGATGAGCAACATGGCGCTGGGGCATCTGGTCCAGTCTCAGCTTGGCTTGAGACCGCTGGTGCATATCGCTTGCCGCGACCGTAATCTCATCGGTACGCAGTCGCACATGATGGGCTTCGATGCGCTTGGGATCGACCACGTCCTGGCCGTGACAGGCGATCCTGCCCGTTTCGGCGATTTGCCGGGAGCCAGCTCGGTGTATGACTTGACGTCGTTCGAGATCATTCGGATGATCAAGCAGTTGAACGACGGGATCTCCTTCTCAGGGAAACCTTTGAAGCAAAAAGCCAAATTCGTCGTTGGCGCAGCGTTTAACCCCAATGTGAAGCATCTGCACAAAGCGGTGGAACGGCTGGAGAAGAAAATCGCCTCCGGTGCCGATTACATCATGACCCAGCCGGTCTACGATCGCGAGCTGATCGTGGCGATCAAGCAGGCGACGGCGCACCTGGACGTGCCGATATTCATCGGCATTATGCCGCTGGCTAGCGGAAAGAACGCCGAATATCTGCACAACGAAGTCCCGGGAATCCAGCTGTCGGATGACGTCCGCAAACGGATGGAAGGACTTCAAGGCGAAGAGGGGCGGGCGATGGGGGTCGAAATCGCCAAAGAATTGCTCGATACGGCGATGGAGCATTTTAACGGAATTTATCTCATGACCCCGTTTATGTTCTACGAAATGAATGTCGCCTTGATGAATTATGTTCGCGAGAAGTCCAAACCGAGCTCGGCCCACTTGTCTCGGTTCACATAATCAATTACAATAGGGTAACGGATGTGATGCCTGTGTCGCACAGTATGACAGGGTACGGTGGGGCCGTCAGATCGTATGGCGGTTACGTCGTCCAATTTGAAATCAAGTCCGTCAACCACCGGTACGCCGAGGTCGTCCTGCGGATGCCGCGGGAATGGACGTGCTATGAAGACGGACTTAGGCGTCTGGTTCAGCGCCATATCAAACGGGGACGTATTGATGTGTACATCAGTAAAGAACGTGATGAATCCGGCACCCTTCCTTATGTGTTGAACCGGCCGGCCGTCGAAGCGTATCTAAAGGCTGCTGATGAGCTCGCCCGACACTATAGCGTTGATGCGAAGCTTAGCGCCAGGGATCTCTTGTCCCTGCCGGACGCTTTGACGGCACCTGCGGAAGTAACACCGGCCGGCAGTGCCGAGTCTGACTGGGAACAGATATTGACCGAAGGCTTGGAGGAAGCGCTGATTGGGCTTCTGGGCATGCGGGAGCGGGAAGGGAAGCATCTGGCCGCGGATTTGGGTCAACGCCTGCAGCGGTTGGAGGCGATTCACGGTGAGTTAGTCCGGTTGGCTCCGGAAGTCGTGAGTGAATACCGGAGCCGTCTGAAAGGGCGGCTTGCCGAATTGCTGGATGGGAATTATGATGAACAGCGATTTGCGATGGAAGTGGCCGTGTTTGCAGACCGGTCCAACATTGACGAAGAGCTGATTCGTCTGAAGAGCCACTTCGAGCAGTGCCGCAGCCTGCTTCAGGCATATGAACCGGTAGGCCGCAAGCTGGATTTTCTTATACAGGAAATGAACCGGGAAACCAATACGATCGGATCTAAAGCCAATCATTTGGCTCTAGTCAACCTGGTCGTCGAGATGAAGGCGGAATTGGAGAAGATCCGCGAACAGGCGGCGAATCTCGAATAAGCCATCCCATCGGCACCAGGTGAGTCAAGCAAATTAGGGGGAACTACCTGAACATGGCAATCAAACTTATTAACATCGGCTTCGGAAATATCGTATCGGCCAACCGGATTATTTCGATCGTCAGCCCTGAGTCCGCGCCGATCAAGCGGATCATTCAGGAGGCGAGGGATCGCCATATGTTGATCGACGCTACATATGGGCGACGGACGCGTGCCGTGATCATCACGGACAGCGATCATGTGATATTGTCGGCGGTGCAGCCGGAAACCGTCGCTCACCGTTTGTCCACCAAAGATGAAGACAACGACGAATAAAATGGAGAGAGATATGTCTAAAGGGTTACTTATCGTATTGTCCGGGCCGTCTGGCGTTGGCAAAGGCACGGTATGCACCGAGCTGCGCAAACGGATGCCGGAGCTGGTTTATTCCGTATCAGCCACCACACGGCAACCCCGGTTGGGGGAAGAAAACGGCATTAACTATTTTTTCAAAAGCCGGGAGCAGTTTTTGGGAATGATCGAAAATGACCAGCTCTTGGAGTATGCGGAATACGTCGGCAATTATTACGGAACTCCCCGCGATTTCGTGGAAGAGACGCTGGCTGGCGGGAAGGATATCATTTTGGAAATCGAGGTTCAAGGGGCGCTCAAGGTTAAGGAGAAATTCCCCGAAGGCGTGTTCGTGTTCCTGCTTCCTCCTTCACTTGATGAGCTGAAAGGCCGTATTCAAGGCCGGGGCACGGAGAATCAGGCCACGATCGATCACCGCATGAGTGTGGCGGCCCACGAGATCGGATTGATGGAGAATTATGATTACGCCGTCGTGAATGACGAGATCGATTTGGCCTGCCAAAGAATACAATCCATTATCATCGCCGAACATTGCAAAATTAGAAAGTCGTGCTAAAGTCCAACGTTCATAGAGTGATGAGTCCAAATAAGAAGAGGTGTTTTGAACATGCTGTATCCATCGATTGACAAAATGCTCGGAATAGTCGGAAGCAAGTACTCTTTAGTTGTCGCCGCCTCCCGGCGTGCCAGACAGCTGCGCGAAGGGGAGAAAAGCGAATTGAAGCAGCCAAGATCGCATAAACAAGTGGGCATCGCCCTTGAAGAGATCTATGGCGACTATATCAAGCTGAAACCCCAAATCGGAGAGATCGTCGAGAATACCAAAGACTAGATAACTTATAGACATATACGAAAGGCCTCCGGGCTTCTTTTTACGACAACCGCGAGGTTGTTATTTTTTTCGTTTGGGGAAAGCGAGGGGTAGCGATGTTAACCGGCAAAAAGATTCTATTAGGCGTGACCGGCGGCATTGCCGCGTTTAAAGCGGCGTCCTTATGCAGCAAGCTGGTGAAGGAAGGCGCGGAGGTCCGCGTGATCATGACCGATTCTGCGACCCAATTCATCACAGAGCTGACGATGCAGGCGTTATCGAAAAATTTCGTATACACCGACACCTTTGACGAGAAGCATGCCGAATCGATCGCACACATTCATTTAGCCGATTGGGCGGATCTGGTATTGGTAGCGCCGGCAACGGCGAATATCATCGGAAAAATGGCGGCAGGGATCGCTGACGATATGCTGTCGACCACGCTGCTGGCGACCCAGGCTCCGATCATGCTTGCGCCGGCGATGAATGTGCACATGTATGAGCATCCGGCGGTCACCCGCAATTTAGCGGAGCTGGCGGCGCGAGGCGTCTTGATGATCGAACCCGGGGAAGGTCTGCTGGCGTGCGGATATACCGGGAAAGGGCGAATGGAGGAGCCGGAGTCGATCGTCCAGGTTGTTAACGACTATTATGCCCGGGAAGCCCGTATTTCGCAAAAGCCTTTGAGCGGCAAGAAGGTTGTTATCACCGCAGGCGGTACGGTGGAACGGATCGACCCGGTCCGCTATATCACCAACGATTCCTCGGGAAAAATGGGGTTCGCCATCGCCAAAGCGGCACAGCGCCTCGGTGCGGAGGTCGTGCTGATTGCGGGGCATACCCAGGTGGAGCCGCCGACCGGCATCCCGGTCACCCGTGTACTCTCGGCTCAAGACATGTACGAGGCGGTACGGGCGGAATGGGCGGATACGGATATTCTGGTCAAGGCGGCGGCCGTAGCGGATTATCGGCCGAAGGAAACCGCTGTCCAAAAAATCAAAAAAAGCGATGATTCTCTCGTGCTGGAGCTGGTGAAAAACATCGATATCCTAGAAACACTGGGTAAGCAGAAAACGACGCAGTTCCTGATCGGATTTGC
Organism: Paenibacillus rhizolycopersici; assembly: GCF_014947195.2. NCBI lineage: Bacteria > Bacillati > Bacillota > Bacilli > Caryophanales > Paenibacillaceae > Paenibacillus > Paenibacillus rhizolycopersici. The sequence goes on from NZ_JADCNN020000031.1 coordinate 29,927, forward strand.
AGCTGAAACGGAGAACGTGGAGCAGCACGCCATGGATAAGCTGAAACGCAAAAACTGCGATCTCCTGGTCGCGAACGACGTTACCGCGCAGGGAGCGGGGTTCGGTTCCGAAACCAACATCGTGAACATCTACGATTTGTCCGGCTTGGTTCTGTCTGTGCCGCAAATGGCCAAGGACGAAGTGGCGCTTCGAATTCTGGAGCTGGCCAGCGAGCGTTTGGCGGGAACGAACCGATGACCTACCGTATGGCCAAAGTAATTGTCGATGTGCCGAGCCGGGAAACCGACCGGCCTTTTGACTATTTAATCCCTGAATCGATGGCCGGCTGGATCGAGGTGGGCAGCCGGGTTGGCGTTCCGTTCGGGCGTCGTACGGTTCAGGGGTTTGTTGTTTCCCTGCACGAACAGCCGGAGATGGACCGGGCACGGATGAAACCGATTCAGGAATTGCTCGACATGACGCCGCCGATGCCGCCGGATCTCGTTGAATTGGCGGAGTGGATGAGCCGTAAGTACGCTTGCAGCCTGATTGCGGCGTTGCAGGCGATGATTCCGGCGGCTTTAAAGGGCAAGGCCGAGCGGTATATCCGCGTGGCGGACGCCGATGTCACGGTCGAAGAGGGATCGTCGGATAGCATAGACAGCCTATTTGCGTTGCCGCGTCTCGTTACGCCGGAAGAAGAGGAGATTCTGGGCTTTGTCCGGGCCTCCGACTCGGTAACGATGACCCAGTTGGGCGCAAGATACCCGGACGCAGCCAGCTTGATCAAAGATATGCTGGCCCGGGGGGTGCTGACGGAAAGCCAAGCGATTAAGGACAAGGTGCGCAAGAAGACGGTCAAAACCGTGTCTGCCTCAGTTAGCGGCCAAGCAGCACAGGAAGCGCTAGCTTCGTTTGGTCCGCAGGCGCGCCGTCAAAAGGAAGTACTGGAGTTTCTGCTGGAGCTGGGTTTGCCGATGTCGCTGCAGGAAGTATTGTCGATACTACAGGTAACGGCCGGAACGGTCAAAAAGCTGGCGGAAAAGGGCTTTGCTGTCATTGAGGACGTTGAGGTGTTTCGCGATCCGTACCAAGGTCGGCGCTTTCAACATAGCGAACCGCTGACGCGAACGCCGGAGCAAGAGCGGGTCTACCACCGTCTGGCGGAATCGCTGGACGCGGAGCGGCATGAAGTATTCCTGCTGCATGGCGTCACGGGCAGCGGTAAAACCGAGGTGTATTTGCAGACGATCGAACGCTGCATCGCGTCGGGCCGGCAGGCGATTGTTCTGGTGCCGGAAATTTCGCTAACCCCGCAGATGGTCGAACGGTTTAAGGGGCGTTTCGGCGCGAAGGTAGCGGTGATGCACAGCCGCTTGTCCACCGGCGAACGTTACGACGAATGGCGTAAAATTCGCGAGGGTCGCGTGGAGGTGGCCATCGGCGCACGCTCGGCGATCTTTGCTCCGTTTAACCGTCTGGGGTTGATCGTGATGGACGAAGAGCATGAGACCTCCTATAAGCAAGAGGAGACGCCGAAATATCATGCCCGGGACGTGGCGGTGATGCGAGCTCGCCAGCATGGGGCAGCCGTGATTCTGGGTTCGGCCACGCCTTCGCTGGAAAGCTATCATGCGGCGCGTTCGGGAGGCGGCGATTACGGCGAGTTTGCGCCTGTATTGCTGGAAATGAAGCAGCGTCCTTCCGGCAGTCAGTTGCCGGGCGTTCAAATCGTCGACATGCGGGAGGAACTGAAGGAAGGGAATCGCTCGATGTTTAGCCGCGCGCTGCATCAGGGGATTGCAACCCGGCTGGAGCGCGGCGAACAAACCGTGCTGTTGCTTAACAGACGCGGATATTCGACGTTCGTGATGTGTCGGACCTGCGGTTATGTAGCCGGGTGCCCGGATTGCGACATTTCGCTGACTTATCATCAGAAGTCGAACAATCTGCGTTGCCATTACTGCGGTTACGCGGAAGTCGCGCCGTCCGTTTGCCCGGAATGCGGCAGCGAGCATATCCGGTACTTCGGAACCGGGACCCAGCGGGTCGAAGGGGAATTGGCCAAGCTGTTCCCCGGCATCCGCGTCATTCGCATGGACGTAGACACCACCAGCGAAAAAGGGGCTCACGAGAAGCTGCTGCAAGCGTTCCGCGAAAAGAAAGGCGATGTGCTGTTAGGAACGCAGATGGTGGCGAAGGGGCTGGATTTCCCCGAAGTAACCCTGGTTGGCGTCATCGCCGCGGATACGGCGCTGAACTTTCCGGATTTCCGTTCGGCGGAGAAAACGTTCCAGCTCCTGACGCAGGTCGCCGGCCGAGCAGGGCGGCATCAGCTCCCTGGGGAAGTATTCATTCAATCTTATATGCCGGAGCATTATTCCATCGTTCACGCCAGCGGTCATGACTATTTGTCGTTCGTCCGCGAAGAGTTAAAAACGCGCAAGACGCTCCATTATCCGCCTTACAGCCGGTTAATCCTGGTTACGTTGTCGCATGAGAAGCTGCCGCTGCTGCTGCGGATGGCGGAGAATTTTGCCGTTGACCTGCGAGCTAAAGCTCAGCGCCAAGGGTGGTTTGGTAGCCTGGATCGGTTTGCGCCAGCCGCACTGGACATTCTAGGCCCGGTGGCCTCGCCGATTCCGCGGATCAAGAACCGCTACCGGTTCCAATGCATGGTGAAATACCGCGGCGAGCTCGACGCGGTGGGCCTGGTCCGGGAGACAGCGGCGACGACGCTGGACCAATTGCGCGATGCGATGCTTCAGATCAGCATCGACGTTGATCCGCAAATGCTGATGTAATGGATTGCGCTTGAAATGATCCATTTTTTATCCGTTGACATATATTTGGGTTAGAATAAGGAAAGAGCCATAGAAACTAGCAAAGTGAAGACGGGAAAGGGAGTGTCACCATGGCGATTCGGATTATCGTGAAGGAACCGGACGAAGTGCTGCACGAAGTAGCCAAGGAAGTCAAGAAAATTACACCCAACATTCAGAAACTGTTAACCGATATGGCAGATACGATGTACGACGCAGAGGGCGTCGGTCTGGCTGCACCACAAATCGGCATTCTCAAACGGTTGATCGTGGTGGATGTCGGGGATGAGCACGGACTGATCGAGCTGGTTAATCCAGAAATCGTGTCCACGGAAGGCGAGCAATTTGGGCCGGAGGGCTGCCTTAGTATTCCAGGTTATCGCGGGGATGTCCGCCGGGCGATGACCGTTACGGTCAAAGGGCTGGACCGCAACGGCAAGGAAGTGACGTATACAGGTTCGGAACTGCTGGCACGGGCTTTTCAACATGAGATTGACCATCTGAACGGTGTGCTGTATACGGATGTGGCGGAAAGAGTATATGAGATTACGCCTGAAGGTGAAGAGAAGGAGTGAATACCGCCCGATGAATATCGTTTTTATGGGGACGCCGGCGTTTGCGGTGCCTTCACTCGAAGGGCTGCTGCGCGAAGGTTATAACGTTGTTGGCGTCGTCACGCAGCCGGATCGGCCGCAAGGCCGCAAGAAGGTGCTGACGCCGACGCCGGTGAAGGAAGCCGCTTTGCGCCGTGGGCTTCCCGTGCTGCAACCCACACGGATGCGCGCGCCGGAGGCTGTGGCGGAAATTGCTGCACTTCAGCCAGATTTGATCGTTACCGCGGCGTATGGCCAGATTTTGCCGAAAGGCGTGCTTGAGCTGCCGCAATACGGCTGCTTGAATGTGCACGGATCGCTGCTGCCGAAATACCGCGGCGGGGCGCCGATTCAGCGGGCGATCATTAACGGTGAGAAAGAAACGGGCATCACCTTGATGTACATGGCCGAGGGGCTCGATACCGGCGACATGATCGCTAAAGCCGTTGTGCCAATCGAGGATGAGGATACGTCGGGCACATTGTTCGAGAAGCTGAGCGAAGCCGGAGCGCGGTTACTGCTGGAGCAGCTGCCGCAGATCCTTGCCGGGACGGCGGCACGCATTCCTCAGAACGATGCGGAATCGACCTATGCGCCGAATCTGTCGCGTGAGGACGAGCGCATCGACTGGAGCGCAACCTCGCGGCAAATTTATGATCGCGTACGGGGACTTGTACCTTTCGCCGGCGGATTTACGACCTGGAACGGCGAGGTGTTCAAGGTCTGGGCGGTAGCCAAGCCAGCGGAAGGCGGTGCATCTGCAGGGGCGGAACCGTTGAGGGTTGGACAAGTGCCGGGGACAGTGCTGGCGCTCTCGCCGCAGGGGATCCAAGTTAGAACCGGTGACGGCTCCGTATGGCTGACCCGGGTTCAGCCTGCCGGCAAGAAAGCGATGGAGGCCGGCGAGTTCATACGCGGCGGTGTGATGAGCATCGGGACGGTCCTGTCATGAGCCGCGCCAATCATGGCTCGGGTTTGGGCACAGGCACGGGCACGGGCTCGAGCGGCAAAGGGCCGGGCCAAGGCCGAGGAGCAATGAGACCAGCCGGCGGGGACGGCCGAAAACCAGCGAAGCCAACCGGAACTTCATCCTCCCAGGGGATGGGCCGTGGTTTGATAGCTCCGTCGGCCCGCAGCGTGGCGCTGCAGGTATTGACGGCCGTCGAGCAGGAGGGCGCCTATAGCAATCTGCTGCTGAACGGGGCCCTGCAAAAATCCGGGTTGACCGGACCGGACGCCGGACTCGCAACCGAGCTGGTCTACGGCACTATTCAGCGGTTGAATACCATCGATTATTTTCTGGAGCCGTTTGTAACGAAGGGACTGGCGAAACTGGCGCCCTGGGTCCGTAATTTGTTGCGGCTCAGCTTCTACCAGCTGCATTACCTTGACCGGATTCCCCCGCATGCTGCCGTGAACGAAGCGGTGAACCTGGCTAAAAAGAAGGGGCATCAAGGGATCTCCGGCATGGTAAACGGCGTCTTGCGCAGCGTCCTGCGCAGAAAGGAAGAACTGCGTTTCCCAGAGGGAATGGACCCTGTGCAGCGCATCGCTCTTGAGCATTCCCATCCCGAGTGGATGGTCAAGCTCTGGATTCGGCAATATGGCGAGGAGGCGGCCGAAGCGATTTGCCGAGCCAATAACGAGCCACCTTCGGTCAGCGTTCGGGTCAATCGGGCGAGAATAAGCAGGAACGAAATGATACGTCTGATGGAGGAGCAAGGTCTGCAGGCTGCTGCTTCGAAGATCTCGCCTGACGGTATCGTAGTACATAGCGGCGGCAATATGGCGCTGACCTCGTGGTACCGGGAGGGCTTGATTTCCGTACAGGATGAAAGCTCGATGCTGGTGGCCGAAGCGCTGGATCCGCGACCAGGCATGACCGTTCTGGATTGCTGCGCGGCGCCCGGAGGCAAGACATGCCATATCGCCGAGATCATGGAAGGCCGCGGCCGAGTGCTGGCGAACGACATTCATCCGCACAAAGCGAAGCTGATTGAGGACCAGGCTAAGCGTTTAGACCTGGAAAATATCGATACGTTGTCGAGCGATGCGATGCAGTTGGCCGAGCGGCTGGATGCGTCTTCCTTTGACCGGATTTTGCTGGATGCTCCTTGCTCCGGGCTTGGCGTCATCCGCCGGAAACCGGATTTGAAGTGGGCAAAGACCCCGGGAGATGTGGCGGAGATCGCCGGCGTTCAGCGGGCGCTCCTAGACTCGGCGAGCGGGCTGTTGAAACCGGGCGGCTTGCTTGTCTATAGCACCTGTACGATCGAGCCGCGAGAAAATGCCGAGATGGTCGCCTCCTTCCTGAACCGCCATCCGGAATTCGAGCTAGCCGTGGATGAACCGGCTGGCTGGAGCGGGCGGCAGCCTTTGGAAGCCGCTGCAGGGCGGGTGGAAGCCGGCCTGCAGATTTTGCCGCAGGACGCCCATTCGGACGGATTTTATATCGCCAGGTTGCGCAAGAAGAGCGAAGGAAACGGATGACAAGATAGGTCAAGCGGCTGCCGTAACTGGCGGGCTTGGCCTTTTTGCGTGGACATGTCACGGCTTGCGACTTTAGTCGAAAGGCGATTTATGATAAAATGGGAAGAATGAGTGGACAAATTTTGAAATTAACATGGACAGGTGTGTGAAAATGAAACCTTTTATATATGATTATACGTTGGAAGATTTACAGGAATGGGCCGTCTCGCAGGGAGAACCTGCGTTTCGCGGCGGCCAAATTTTCGATTGGCTGTACGTGAAGCGCGTGAGCTCCTTCGAAGAGATGACGAATCTGTCCAAGCCGCTCCGGCAGAAGCTGCACGGTGAATTCGCGTTCGTTACCCTGCGGGAAATTACCAAGCTCGAATCGAAGGATGGGACGGTGAAATTCCTGTTCGGGCTGCATGACGATCATGCGATTGAAACGGTTATCATGAAGCACAATTACGGCAACAGTATCTGCGTAACTACCCAGGTCGGTTGTAAAGTGGGCTGTACGTTTTGTGCCTCGACGTTGGGCGGCTTGAAGCGTAACCTGACGCCGGGAGAAATCGTCGCTCAGGTTGTGCAGGCGCAGAAAATCCTGGATACGAGAGGGGAGCGCGTTAGTAGTATCGTTATTATGGGAACGGGCGAACCGTTCGAAAACTATGACGCGACAATGAAATTTTTACGGATTATGATTCATGAAAAGGGCTTGAACATCGGACAACGGCATATTACTGTATCAACGAGCGGGATTGTCCCGAACATTTATCGGTTTGCGGACGAGGACACGCAAATCAATCTGGCGATATCGATTCATGCGCCAAACGATGCGCTCCGCTCCAAGCTGATGCCGGTCAACCGGCGCTTTCCGTTTGACGACGTGATGGAGTCGCTGCGCTATTATATCGCTAAAACCGGCCGCCGCATCACGTTCGAGTACGCGCTCATCGGCGGGGTTAATGACCAGCCGGAGCATGCGGAGGAACTGGCCGGCGTGCTGAAGGATATGTTATGTCACGTCAATTTGATTCCGGTCAACTATGTGCCGGAGCGCAAGTACGTGAGAACGTCGCGCAACGATATTTTTCAATTTCAGCGCATACTGGCGGATAAAGGCATCAATGTGACGATCCGCCGCGAGCAAGGCCATGATATTGCCGCGGCCTGCGGGCAACTGCGGGCGAAGCACATGGAGTCTGGTGCGAGGTGAGCGAATGTGATGAATTGTGTTTATGTGAGTGATGTGGGACGAGTTCGTTCCGTCAATGAGGACAGCACGTGGGTAGGCCGGCTGGAGTCGGGGTATACGCTAGCGATTGTCGCGGACGGGATGGGCGGCCATCAGGCTGGAGACATTGCCAGCCGCATGACGGTTGAGACCATTACCGGGGATCTGGGAGAGCTGCCGGCGGGGTTATCGGCGGAAGCCTGCGGGGAAGAATTAAGGAAAGCGATTCTTCACGCGAACGATGCCGTGTTCCGCAAAGCAACAGAACATGTGGAATACCACAGCATGGGCACCACGGTGGTTGCCGGAATATTTGAGGGCAGCGACGGGGTGATCGCCCATATCGGAGACAGTCGGGCTTACCATTTCCGGCAAGGTCAGTTGGTTCAACTGACCGATGATCACTCGCTCGTCAACGAGCTGTTGAAAAACAAACAGATCAGCGAAGAGGAAGCAACGGTTCATCCACACCGCAACGTGGTAACCCGCGCGCTGGGCACCGATGAGCACGTGGAGGTGGACATGAACCGGGTGTCGCTGGAGCCGGGGGATATTCTGCTGCTATGCAGCGACGGGCTCAGCAATTACGTGACGCCGGAACAAATGATCCTGACGCTCGGAAAGGGCGATCTTGGATTACACGATCGCGCCGATCGTTTGCTCCAGCTGGCGTTGAACGCGGGAGGCGACGACAACATCAGCGTCGCTCTGCTGGAACAACATGAAGATGCCGGGTCAGGCATAAAGGAGTGGAATTCATGATCGGACACGAATTGGGCGGTCGTTATCAAATTATCGAACGGATCGGCGGAGGGGGCATGGCGCTGGTATACAAGGCGCAGGACCTTTTGCTGAACCGCTACGTGGCCATCAAAGTGCTGCGTCAACAATTTGTGAACGACGAGGAATTTATCCGGCGTTTCCGCCGGGAGGCGCAATCTGCCGCTTCCTTGTCGCACCCGAATATCGTCAGCGTGTACGATGTCGGACAAGAAGACGAAGTCCATTACATCGTCATGGAATACGTTGAAGGTCAGAACCTGAACGAAATCATCAAAGAACGCGCCCCGCTGCAGGTCGATGAATCCGTACGGATCGCATCGCAGATCGCTGATGCATTGGATCACGCCCATCAAAACCAAATCATTCATCGCGATATTAAGCCTCATAACATCTTAATTGGGCGAAACGGACGAGTGAAGGTAACCGATTTCGGGATTGCGCGTGCGGTCACATCGGCGACGATTACGCAAACCGGCTCAGTAGTGGGCTCGGTGCATTATTTCTCGCCGGAGCATGCCAAAGGTGTTGCCACCGGAGAGAAGTCCGACCTGTACTCGCTCGGAATTGTGTTGTATCAAATGCTGACAGGCCGGTTGCCGTTCCTTGGCGAAAGCCCGATTAGCGTAGCGTTGAAACATCTGCAGGAGCAATTTGACGAGCCGCGGTTGGTTAACCCGATGATTCCGCAAAGCGTAGAGAACATTATTCTCAAGTCGATGCGTAAAAATCCGGCTGAACGGTATCAATCCGCCAAGGAGATGCTGCGGGATCTGGAAACCTGCCTGCTGCCGGAACGAAAAATGGAATCCAAACTGGCCTTTATTGAAGATCATGACGAAGACAGCACGCGAATCATTCCGGCGATCCGGCCGCAGAATCAAGGTTCTTCGGCAGGTCCTTCCAAGCTATCCCGTGATGGAGGGACGGCAGTAGAGGAGCGAGGCAGTTCCCAAAAGAAGAAGGTTTGGGGAAAGCCGGCGCTCTGGGTCAGCCTGACATTGGTCGTCTTGCTCGCTTTGGCCGGTGTCGCCTGGTATGTCACGAACCTGGTCACCGTCCCTGAAGTCGCGGTGCCAAACGTAATCAACCTGGAAGAGGAAAAGGCCATTCAGACGCTGACTGATAAAGGTATTGCCGTCGGGGACATCACCCGGGAATACAAAGAAGGCGTGAATGAGGGCATCGTCTATGAGCAGAGCAAGCCGGAGGGCACGATGGTGAAGGAAGGTTCGGCCGTCGACCTGAAGGTTAGCACGGAGAAACCGCTGGAGAAAATGCCGGCGTTAACCGGGACTTACGAAGAGGCGCTGAAGCAATTAAAGGATCTCGGTGTTGACGAAGCCCGTGTGACGAAAAAAGAGGAAAACAGCAACGAGATCGAACCGAACATGATCATCAGCCAATCGCCGGACGCCGGTTCGGAGTTTAATCCGGAGTCGGTAGACGTCGTGCTGAAGGTCAGCAAAGGACCGGCTGAGGTGAAAATGCCGGATCTCGTGAACAAGACGCAAGCGGAAGCGGAAGCAGCGATTACCGAGCTTGGTTTAAAGCTGGCCGCGGATGGCATAAAGCAAGAGACGAGTTTTGAAGTTGAGGCGGGCAAAGTCACCAAACAGTGGCCGTACGCGCCAAACGATACCGTAGCTCCGGGTTCAGAGGTCACCTTGTTCGTTAGCACCGGGTATCCGCCGGAAGCGATCAACTATACGTTCCAGGTGCCGGCCGTACCAGCCCAAGAAGGTCAAATCAGCAAATACACGATCGTATACGGGGATGCTCGAGGCGAAGGCCGCGAATGGGGCACGCAGAAGGTAGGTAAAGCGCAATACTTGGCGGTAGATCTGGTTCTGGCGCCAAACAAGAACGGTTACGTGACCGTAACGCGTGACGGCGTCATGCTGGATACCTACCCGATCTCGTATATCGATGCCAAGCAAGGAACCGTCCCGGTGCCGCAATTCCCGGATACCGGCGGGACGGATCAGAATACGATGGATATGGATTCAGGTGATAACCCACCCGATACCGGCATGATTTTATCTGGCAAGCTGGCTTCACTCCAGAATGAGTTGGGCATAGTCAAAGGTAAAGGAAAGGCGGGTAAACGAGACAAACATGGCGATTAAGTCAGACCGATACGAAAGAGAGGCCGGCCGATATGCCTGAAGGCTTAATTGTGAAGGCATTAAGCGGTTATTACTACGTGAAGCCGACGACGGCGCAGGCCGGGGCACCGGACGGTTACGTCCAGTGCCGTGGCCGCGGCATTTTTAAGAAGAGAGGCGAGAGTCCACTGGTGGGCGATCGGGTCATCTATTCCCCAACGGAAAACGGGGAAGGGACCGTTGACGAGATTTTGCCGCGGGAAACGGAGCTCGTCCGCCCGCCGGTCGCCAACGCCAAGCTGGCTGTGCTGCTATTTTCTTTGCGGGAGCCGGATCTCAATCTGCAATTGCTGGACAAGTTTCTGGTGCATATCGAGCATGCGGGTCTTAAAACGCTGATCTGCCTCACCAAGGAGGATCTGGTGGAGGAAGACGGACCTGAGGAAACGCCTGAAATCATTAGCCAGGTTAAAGCGTTGTACGAATCGATCGGTTATGACGTCATCGTCACCAGCTCCGTGACCGGGATGGGAACCGAGGAAGTGAAATCGAGCCTGGCTGGGGAGATCAGCGTCTTCTCGGGACAGTCGGGCGTCGGGAAATCCTCGCTTCTTAACGCCATGCTCGGCTTATCGCTGGAGACGAGCGAAATCAGCCTCAGGCTGGGCCGCGGACGTCATACTACGCGTCATGTCGAGCTGATCGAGCTGGAAAACGGCGGTTACGTAGCCGATACACCGGGCTTCAGTCAGCTGGATTTTCTCGAGCTGGGCGTCGAGGAGTTATCCAGCTGCTTCCGGGAATTCACGGATTACGCGGAAGGTTGTAAATTCCGCGGCTGCAGCCATTTGCACGAACCGGGCTGTAAAGTAAGAGAAGCCGCGGACAAAGGCGAAATCGCCGCGACTCGCTATGAGCACTATGTACAGTTCCATGAAGAGATGAAGGAGAAGAAGCGGAGGTATTGACGTCATGAGCAACAACGTATATATAGCGCCATCTATTCTATCGGCCGATTTCGCCAAGCTGGGCGAGGAGGTCGCCGATGTAGAGCGGGGAGGCGCCGACTGGCTGCATGTGGACGTCATGGACGGACACTTCGTTCCGAACCTGACCTTCGGGGCACTGGTGCTGCAGGCCATCGCTCCGCATACCAAGCTGCCGCTGGACGTCCATCTGATGATTGAGAAGCCGGAGGAATACGTTCCGGCCTTCGCTAAAGCGGGCGCACACCTCATTACGGTGCACGCCGAAGCCTGCGTGCATCTGCACCGGGTGCTGCATCTGATCAAGGAGCAGGGGGTTAAAGCAGGGGTCGCGATCAACCCAGCCACGCCGGCTTCGGCTATTCGCGAGGTGCTGGAGGATGTGGACCTTGTCCTTGTCATGACGGTAAACCCCGGTTTCGGCGGGCAAGCGTTCATTCCGGCTACGTTGCGCAAGATTCGTCAGTTGAAGGCCTGGAAGGAAGAACTGGGCTTAAGCGATTTGCGGATCGAAGTGGATGGCGGAATTGCGGCTGCAACGGCGCCGCTGGTCGTGGAAGCGGGGGCGGATGTGTTAGTTGCCGGAAATGCGGTGTTCGGCCAAGCCGACCGACGTGCGGCGATGGCAGAAATCCGCGAGAGCCTGGCCGGATTGGCATAGGCGCTTCAAGATGTGCATACAATGGGTTACATGAGCGAAGGTTCTCATGTAGCCTTTTTTTTGTGGCGGGAATACACGGGTAAATGACATCGAACATAGAATATGGGTGAAGGCATGAGCACGATGGGGAGGGTGAACGATGAAATTTTACACATTCAAGCTGCCTAAGTTTTTGGGAGGTTTCGTTAAGGCGGTACTGAACACGTTTCACAAGAACTAGCGGGCGGGGCCTGAGAACCCGCCCCAAGCAGCGAAAGGGCGCGCCTGGCGGTTCCCGCCATGAAAGGAATGCATCGACCGCGGCTAGAAATGCAGCTGGCGTTAGCCTTTTTGGCGGCTTAAAGCAAAAAGCGTAGTAAAAAAGCACCTCCATAGGAAAAGGTGCTTTTTGTCTATAGTTCGTCCCGAGCCATTACACGCGGGTCACTTTACCGGATTTCAAAGCCCGAGTGCTGACGTATACGCGTTTCGGTTTGCCGTCTACCAAGATCCGGACCTTCTGCACGTTTACGCCCCAAGAGCGCCGATTGCGATTGTTTGCGTGAGATACATGGTTACCGCTGCCTGGCTTCTTGCCAGTCACATAACATTTGCGAGCCATTCATTACACCTCCTGTTCCAGTACACACTGTCTTGAAAATAACAGTTTCTCTTCAAATCACGGTTATTGACAATACTTAAATATAATATCACAGTAAAAAAAGCCCCGTCAACAGATATTGACGTTGGACTCTTTTATTTATTTCTCTCTGTTCTTATAGTACAATATAGTTTAGTCCATAATAATTTCTATGGAAGGAGTGAGGTTGGCGTGGCTGTGAATCTTACGACCGAATATGGACGAATCGATATTTCGGAGGAAGCCATCAAGGTTATCGCCGGATCGGCCGCCATGGAGTGTTATGGACTGGTAGGAATGGCAAGCCGAAAACAGTTGAAGGACGGTATTGCCGAATTGCTGGGGCGAGAGAACTTGGCCCGGGGTGTGGAAGTGAACCTGGATAATCATCGATTAGCTATTCATCTTTATATTATAGTCAGTTATGGCACGAAAATTTCCGAGGTCGCACACAACATACAGCTCAAAGTGAAATACGTATTGAATGAAATCGTTGGACTCGAAGTGGATCAGGTGAATATCGTAGTCCAAGACGTACGCGTATCAAGCTAGGAAGGGGAATTTTCATTGAGTAAGCGTTCTTTAACTGGAACAGATTTCACCGCTATGGTATTGGTCGGTGCGCAGCGGCTCACGGAGCATGCTGAACACGTCAATTCTCTAAACGTATTCCCGGTACCCGATGGGGACACCGGTACGAATATGAATTTGACGATGACCGCTGGCGTAACGGAATTGAAAAACCATGGAGCCGGAGGTTTAGGCAGCAGAGCAGCCACTTTATCCAAGGGCCTCTTGATGGGCGCACGCGGGAACTCTGGCGTCATCTTGTCCCAGCTGTTCCGCGGGTTTAGCCGTTATGCCGCTTCGTTAGAAGAAATGAATACCGTTCAATTTGCCGCTGCTTTGCAAAGCGGGGTGGATACCGCCTACAAAGCGGTCGTCAAACCGGTGGAAGGGACCATTCTGACGGTGGCCAAGGAAGCAGCCAAGCATGCCGTATATTATGCGCGCAGAACAACGGATATCACGGAATTGATGACCGAGGTGCTGGCCAAAGCGAAGGAAGCGCTCGCGGGTACGCCGGAGCTGTTGCCGGTGTTGAAACAGGTTGGCGTCGTGGATTCGGGCGGTCAAGGACTTGTTTATATTTATGAAGGATTCTTGCAGTGGTTGACCGGAGGTGCCAGCAGCGAGGCTGCAGCGACTTTAGGACAAGCCCCCGCGGCCATCGCCAAACCGGAACTTCACACGCCAGTCGCTGCACCGATACATGTCCCGGCTTCGGCACAAGCAAAGCTGGAAACCGAGGATATTGAATTCTTGTATGACATGGAATTTTTCATTAATCGAACGATCGGCGAAATTAAGAATGCTGTTTTTGACGAGGATCAGTTCCGGAAAGCGCTTTCAGTCAATGGCGATTCGATTATCGTGATTGCGGACGACGAGATCATTAAGGTCCACGTCCATTCCAAAACACCGGGTGATGTGCTGAATTTGGCGCTTCGTTACGGTGAAATTACTCAAATTCATATTTTGAATATGCGCGAGCAGCACCGTGATCTGTTGATCGCGGGTATGGACGCAGCACCGATGCCGGAGCTGTTTGCCGAAGTCCCGGTAGAACCTTCACGCCTCGTCGATCCAGCGAGTTTGCCTGCCGATGAGCTGGCACCTTATGGATTTATCGCCGTTGCTTCGGGCCAAGGCATTTCGGAAATCTTCACCAGCCTGGGTGTCGATGTCGTTTTGTCCGGTGGGCAAACGATGAACCCGAGCACCGAGGATTTCGTTAAGGCGATCCAATCGATTTCGGCTCAGCACGTGTTTGTGTTGCCGAACAACTCCAATATTATCTTGGCCGCTCAGCAAGCGCGCGATTTGCTTGAAGGGGAACGCAGCGTTACCGTTATCCCTAGCAAGAGTATCCCGCAGGGGATTGCCGCAGCGTTTGCTTTCCAAGAGGAAGAAAGCGTGGAGTCCAATCAGGATAACATGCAGAACGCCGTACAACATGTGAAGACGGGCCAAGTCACGTATGCAGTTCGCGACACCATGTTCGACGATTTGGAAATTACGGCCGGCCACTATATCGGCATCGCCGATTCCAAGATCGTAGCAACCGAAGAAGGCCTGTTGGAAACAAGCCAGGGTTTGCTGGCTAAGATGTTGGCCGGGGGCGACGAAATTGTGACGGTTCTGGCCGGTGAGGAAGCCGACGGAGCAATGACAGACGCATTGGTGGGCTGGATTCATGAGGAGTATCCTGACGTCGAAGTCGAGGTCCATAACGGCGGACAACCGATTTATTATTATTTATTTTCGGTAGAATCCTGATCCCGAGGAGAGGATGAAGATACCTATGAATCAGGCTGTCATCATTGCCGACAGTACGTCGGATATCCCGCAGGAGACGGTGTCGGAATACGGTATTCATATCGTTCCGATGCGGCTCGCCTTCGGTGACCAATCTTATCTCGAAGGCATCGACATCACGGCGGAAGAGTTCTACGACAAGTTAACGAAGTCAAAGGACCTGCCAACGACGTCGCAAACCTCACCCTCCCAGTATGTGGAGGTTTACCGCAACCTACTTGCGGCCTATCCGGGTTCGCCAATCATTTCAATCCATATCTCCTCGGGGATGAGCGGGACCTATCAATCCGCCGTGCTTGCCAAGGAGATGCTGGAGGAGGAATTGGGGCACCCCGTAGACGTAACGGTAATTGACTCGCTGTGCGCGACATACGGCTTTGGCCTTCAGGTTGTGCATGCCGCACGGATGGCGAAGCAAGGGGCTTCGGTCGAAGAGATTCAGGCGGAGGTTGAACGGTTAGGAAAAGCTCGGCGACTGTATTTTCTCGTTGATTCGCTGGAGTATTTGCAAAAGGGCGGACGGATCGGCAAAGCTGCTGCGATTCTGGGCACGTTGCTGAACATCAAGCCGATTCTGTCGGTGGACCAGGAGGGCGTCATCTACGCTGTCGATAAGGTCCGAGGCCGTAAGAAGGCGGTGTCCCGCGTCATCGAATTGTTCGTGAACGATTTCGGTGGGGTGAAAGATATCAACGTCGCCGTTTGCGACTGCGTGAATCCGGAAGGGTCCGAGGAGATTCTGGAGATGTTACGCCAACACTTCACGTTGCACGAAATCGTCCGCACCAGTATCGGCGCGGTCGTTGGCACGCATGTCGGTCCGGGTACCGTGGCGACGTTTATTTGGCCGGCAAAGTGATTGAGGTTAGGTTGTGGACCTCAAACTCGTGAGGTTTGGAAGAAGCACGTGGTTTGTGCTTGGGCAGCAAACCTAACGGGACGGACCGTAACGTAACTTAACGGACCGTAGAGACCTTATTTGCTTATTTCCCGGGTATTTCCCAAGCTAACGGACTTCAGAGACCTTATTTGGCATATAGGACAGCCCTCCTGTTGTTTTTGTCCGAAATAAGGGCTTCTCGGTCCGTTAGAAGCGGAAGCTGCCGAGAATCGGGCGAATAACGTCACTGGTGTCCGTTAGGTTGGATGAAGCTAGGGAGTGAGTAGCGGAGCGTAGCTGTAAGCTACGTGAGCAACGGAAGGCCCGGGTGAATTCAAGATTTGACGTCGAAATGGCTTCCTCGCTTGTGCTCCGTGATCCAAGGATGACTTTTTGAACTAC